>NZ_JBVVQF010000045.1:0-26191 GCF_055811815.1 Mesorhizobium sp. WSM4836 | reverse complement strand
ACGGCGCCCTCCGATATTTCGGCACGCTCCAGCCACGCTCGCAGCACCGTCACCGGCCGGCCAACCAGCAGCACGAAAGCGTCGCTGTCGGCCTGTGTCGTCTTGGTCCGGCCGAGCCGGATCGACAGGCATGGCAGTTTGTCTCCGTCAGGAGCTTTGGGATCGGCTGGCACCGGGTCTTCTTCGATGATCTGCTCGATCCTGAGCGAGGCAATCTCGCTGCGGCGGCGGCCGCCGGAGGCAAAGGCGGTGATGAGAAGCGCGCGGTCGCGGAGGTCGACGAGACGGTCACCAGCGCAGGCTTTCAGGAGGGCGGCCAAAATATCGGCGGTCACCGCCTTCTTGCTCTTGCGGCCGCGCGGGCGGGCGCTGGCCCGCACCGCCAACTTTATCGCGCTCTGCAGACCCGGTGCGTTGAACTTTCCATGCAAACCGCGCCATTTGGTCAAGGTCGACCAGCTCGATAGGCGCCGGCGCACGGTCGCCGGCGCATGTGGACCGTCACTGCGCAACAGTCCTTGGGATTTCAGCGTCGTCGCGACGTCGGCCGGCATGCCGTGCGCCGGATCGGTTTCGCGTTTCGCAAAATCCCACAGGTGATGCGCGACGAATTTGATCAGCAGCGCGTCGGGCGCCGGCCAGGGCAGCGGCTGTCCGGTCGCGGCAAAAGACCAGGCTTCGAGGTAGCCGAGGTCGGAGGCCAGTGCCCGCAGGGAATTCTCGCCAATGCCTTCTCTGGCGAGATGGCGCAACGTCTCCACCTCGTCGTCAGTCAAAAGCCCGGCAAGAAAATCGCGGCGGTCGAAGGGCAGCACGGAGTCGAGCGCGTCGAGGGCCTCGGCCCGCCGCGCAACGCTGGCGGACTTCGGTACGCCGAAGATTGGGGCCGCGGAGTCAGCCATTGGCGAAGGGCCCGAGGATCTCGACGCCTTCGGCCCGTGCCGCCGCGACCAGCTTGCGGTCCAACGTGGCAAGCGGAAGCGTTCGCTCCACGGCCAGCGACAGATAGGCGGCATCGTAGGCGCTCAGCGCGTGGCGTGATGCCAGCGCCAAAACAGATCCGTCACCGCCGGCTCCCGCATCCTCGAGCGGCAGGCGCCGCAAGCGGGCCATCGCCGCAATCGCGTCGCCCGGCACGATGCGGCCTTGGCGTTCAGCCATCAGGACGATGCTGCGCGCCTCGTGCCAGAACAGGGAGGGCACCGGGCACTGTGCCGTCAGTGCGCCAATCAACGCTTCGGCCGCCTCGCTGTGCTCCTCCGGCAGCAGCCAAGCGGCCGCAACGGACGCATCGAGCACGAAGACCATCAGTAGCGATGACCTTCATGCTTCCAGGCCAGGATCTCCTCGGTGGTGACGGGCTTGGCCCTGGCCCGCGCGGCGCGGACTTCCTCGATCAGGGCGCCCAGGTCGTTGTTCTTGGGGATTCGGCTCAGTTTGGCGATCGGATCGTTGCCGCGCGAAATAATGACCTCCTCGCCGGCTTCGACCTTGGCCAGCAGATCGGACAGGTGTGTCTTGGCCTCTCCGACCTTGACGGTGATGGTCATGGTTTTCTCCTGGGGCATGGGCGCTGTCGTCGAGCGGAGCGTGGAACAGCACGCCAATCGGCAATTTGGACGATGCTAGCGCGATTTTTGTATGTTGGTCAAGTCTTGGTCTTATTACTATCGATAAGAGGTCATTATCGATAGTGAAGGCACGTCCCGGGCAGACTCGACGTGAGTGAAGCGATCGGGAGAGCAGGCTGCGAAGCGCTGCATGGTAACGGCCTTCTGAAGCCTTTCAGGAGACGGGCCGGACGAGGCCAAGCTCCTCGAAGCTATCAGGTCGAGTCTCCCCCGAGGGCTACCAACCGCGAGGGGCCGCGAATTGGCTTAAGCCGCCGCGCTTGATCTCGTGAATCCAGTGTTCACCCTCGGGTGGCTTGAGACCAGCTTGGGCTCCATCGGACGAATGAACTTTAGCCGCCCCTTGCTACTCATTCGTTTACGCACGAAATCGAGTCTAGGCCCGATCGCACTGGCGAGTAGGGGAACGTACCATGACCATTTTATTAAATTAGCAATGATGCATAAACGGGCATATAATCCGCTCCAGCTGGGGGCGAACGCTCTCAGCTGATACGCCCAGCGGCCAAATCGTCCCCCAAATGCCGTCGCGCTATCCCAACAGGTTATGATGGGTGACGACGTGAGACGGGATAAGCACAATCCGCCAACTATGAAGGGCAAAACCCAGGGGTCGCCGGACAACGACGAGCCGGGACATTTGGAGTTCTGCCCAATTTGCGGCCAAACATTCGACAAGCGAAACCTTGTCGAGGTGCTGCATCATCACCTTCCCGAGCATGAACCGTTCGCGACGGATAGGTGACGGAGGTCGTAGCCGCAAAGGCGGCGATCGTGAAAGACAAGGCAGACGGTTCTAATCACAGCTTTGCGATCGTTCGCATCGAGACGGGCGAGGTTCTGCTACACGCTCGGATCAAATTCGAAATTGAGATGGCGCACTAGAGGTGAGCAGGCCTCAAAAAAAATGCGCACGAGCGAGCGCGTACCCGGCCAAGATGCTTCGTGATCGATGGCGGCGTCAGCTTCGTCCTGTTCCTCAAACAGAGACTGCCTTCGAGACATGCTCCCGAGACGATCTTTTCCCTACCGCTGTAGTCGTAGCACATGATATGTATAGGGTATATCATGGGAGTGTGCGATGCGAGCCCTTATCGACATGAACGATGCCCAGGTTGAAGCCCTCGACCGGCTTGCCAAACGGGCGCGCCAATCCCGTGCGGCCCTGATCCGCACGGCAATAGAGGATTATCTCGACCGCCATCATCGCGAACAGGTCGAGGATGGCTTCGGCCTGTGGGGTAAGCGCAAGATTGATGGGCTGGCTTATCAGGAGAAGGTGCGCCGCGAATGGTAGGCGCGCTTTTCGACACCAATATCCTCATCGACCATCTGAACGCCGTCCCCCAGGCCCGCGAGGAAATCGAGCGCTTCGAAAGCCGTGCCGTCAGTATCATCACCTGGATGGAAGTGATGGTTGGCGCTGACCCCGATCTGGTCGAGCCGACCCGGCTTTTCCTCGAAGGGTTCAAAGTCATCGCTCTAGACGACGAGATTGCCAATCGTTCAGTAGCGCTGCGGCGAGCACATCGCATCAAGCTGCCCGACGCGGTGATCTGGGCTACGGCGCAGACCGCCGGACGCTTGCTTGTGACCCGCAATACCAAAGACTTTCCACCTGACGATCCGGGGATACGCGAACCATACATGCTGTAGCGAACGCGCGCCCCCGGCCAGTCGCTTCTTGCCGATGCTCAGACGGCCGTTCGACATGGTTCTGTCGGAGGCGCTGGATCGCACCATCGCGATGAGGAGGATATGGCAGGCGTCTTCAAGCGCCTGAGTTTCGCAGGCGTGACCATCGTCACCCTGTCCGGGGACCAGAAATTCGCCATGGTCGAAGGGCAGCACAGAATCGCGCGCGTCGAGGATGTCGGCCCGTCTCGCGACGATTTTTAGCATTCTGGGTCTTTGGAAGTTGCCTCGTTTCCATCAGGCGTGCGCCCGACACTTGCGGAAGCCCGTATATTCCCGAGTAAAGGAGTCTCGCCAATGACCATCACCGTCACCACCGGCACCATCTCGAAAATTTTCGGCGCCTATCAGGATGCCGCGGTCCGCAACCCGGTCATCATCACCAAGAACGGTCGCCCGCACACCGTGGTGCTGGCCTACGAGGATTTTGTCCGACTGTCGAAGCGCGACCGGCGGGTCGAGCTGACAGTGGAGCTCGGCGCGGACGAGATCGCCGCCGTCGAAGCCTCTGCAATGTAGTTGGAATCCATGCCATCCTGATCGCAGGGGGCAGACGGGCGGGCGCAATACGCTGATGGACATGTTCGTGCCTAGCGGCGGCTCGCCGCCGTACCGGCGCGCCTTCAAGGAACGTTACTTCAGCAGTTTGATCAGCACTGTGAAAGCCGCGTCGATGTCGGCGCGAACCGCAGCCCGGACCGCCTCCGCATCCCGATCTCGCAGCGCGGCAAACATCTGCTGATGGTGCTGGTTGGCGGTCGAATAGTTTCCAGAATCGTGCAGCATGTTGAAATAGGGGCTGATCTGCAGCCACAGGTTCTCGATGATGCTGAGCATGTTTTCCGAGCCCGCGGCCCGGTAGATGGAAAAGTGAAAGGCGTAATTGGCCCTGAGATAGGATTTGACGTCGCCGGCGGCATTGGCCTGCTCGAGTGCCTCCAGATGCTGGCTGAGCAGCATCACGCCGTGATCGTCAATGCGTTCGGCCGCCCATGCGGCGGCGATCGCCTCGATTTCGAACCTGACGTTCCTCAGATCGACAAGCCGCGCACGAGTTAGTGCCGGGATACCGATCGAGCGGCCAGAAACCACCATCAGGGCGTTGGCGGCGCTCAGACGACGCAGTGCCTCGCGAACCGGCATCGGGCTGACGCCGAAAGCGTCGGCGAGACTCTGCACCGTCACCATTTCACCTGGAACGATGCTGCCGTCGAGGATCAACTCGGTAACGTGCCGGTAAACCCTGTCCTGCAGGGTTTCCCTGGACAACGGCGTGATCTCGACGCCCGGCTTCCTGAATGCCGCCCCAGCCATTTCTGCCAACCTTCCCCATACGGGTGACGCTCTTGTCTACCCGGCGGCTGTGCCGGGAATGCAAGGTTCGGATTGCCGCGTCAAGCGCCCGCGTGTCCGGCTTTTATCTACGTCAGACATTTCATCATTGATCTTTGATCAAATCATGATACGGTCGGCCGCATCGAATGACAAGGAGTACGTTTCGTGCCCTTGGGAGGCATTCGGTCGTCTGAACTGGGAGGAGTTTCGAATGGGTATCGGATCGAAAGCCCGGCGGCTCGCGCTGCTTGCCGGCATGGCTGTTTGCGCGTTTGGCATGTCCGCCGCCGAAGCGGCCGGAAAGCACAAGATATTTCTCAGCATGAGCTTCATCGGCAATGATTGGCAGGCCGAGGCCGCCAATATGGTCAAGGCGATGGCCTCGCATAAGAGCATGGCCGACAAGGTGGACCTTCAGGTCCAGGTGGCGGGACCGAACGCACAGCGCCAGATTCAGCAGATCAATGCGATGGTGCAGGCAGGCGCCGAAGCCATCGTGATCTTCCCGATCTCGCCGACCGCGCTCAACCAGGTGGTGAAGAACGCCTGCGACAAGGGAGTAAAGGTGTTTGCCTACGATGCCGAGATCACGGAGCCCTGCGCCTACAACGTCCATATCGACCAGGAGGAGGCCGGCCGCGTGACGGCGGAGTGGCTGGTCAAGAAGCTTAATGGAAAGGGTAACATCATCGCGGTGACCGGCGTTCCCGGCACCTCGGTCGATGATCTGCGCACCAAGGCCGCGAAGCAGGTGTTTGCCAAGCATCCCGACATCAAGATCGTCGGCGAGGCTGTCGGCATGTGGAGCCAGGCGGTGGCGCGTACCGAACTTTCCAAGATATTGGCGACGCGCAGCTGGGAGGACATAAACGGGCTGTGGATGCAGGTCGGCTGCTTCACCGCCAATTCCATGCAGCTCGAGGCCGGCAAGAAGAGCAGCGAACTCCTGCCTTGCGCCGGCGAGGGCTCCAATGGCGGGCGCATCCAGATGCTGCCGGAGGGCACAGAGGTCGAGGGCGCGACGTCTCCCTATGCGCCGCTCGGCGCATCGCGCATCTCCTACGCCTCGCCGCCCTATTCCGGAGCGCTGGCGCTTAAGCTTGCGGTGGAGGCGCTTGAAGGCAAGGAGGTCGCCAAGAAGACGATCCTGCCACTGCCGGTCGTCACCAACGAGACGGTAAAGCTTTGCGACGAGGGCACCTGGGCGGAGATGAAGGCTGGTTGCAACGCGTTCAAACCGTCGCTGGTCTCGAACCCAGGCTGGTTCGCCTCGATCTTCTCCGACCAGACACCCGAAATCGGTCTCGCAGCCGCCCTCGTAGGCCAGCCCGAGCCGTAGGCTCTCCGAAGTGGCGGGCGGGGTGCTTTCGAAGCGGCCCACGCACCCTTCATACAGGCCAGCACTGGGATCATACTGGGATCATAATGTCAGCGCATTCGACAGCTGTCGGCATTGAGGGCGTCCGCAAGGCGTTTGGCGCAACAGTCGCCCTCGATGGCGTGTCCTTCGAGATCGCTTCCGGCGGCGTGCATGCCTTGCTCGGCGAGAACGGTGCGGGCAAGTCGACGCTCGTCAAACTGCTGTCGGGGCTGATGCGGCCCGACGAAGGGCGAATCACGGTTTTGGGCGAACCGGCGCCCCTCGGTTCGCCGCGGGCCGCGCACGCCAGAGGCGTACAGACAGCTTTCCAGGAAATGACGCTGATACGCGATCTCAGCGTTCTCGATAACATGTTGCTGCCTTACGCGCCGATCGGCCCGATCGGCCTGATAAGGCGCTCGAGCGCGCGCAAGGCAGTGCGCAAGCACATTTCCGATCTGGGGTTTACGGTCGATCTCGATACCGAGGTAGCGACGCTCGATCTCGCCGTCCGCCAGAAGATCGAAATTGCGCGCGCGCTCTATCGCAAGCCGCGCATCCTGCTGCTCGACGAGCCGACTTCGACGCTGTCGGGTGGCGACGTCGAGTGGCTGGGCGCCATCATCGCGCAGTTGAAGGCGACCGGTACCACGGTCGTGTTCATCACCCATCGCCTGCGCGAGGTGCGGGCTTTCTGCGACACGCTGACCATTCTCAGGAACGGCCGCCACATCATGACCGCTCCGGTCGCCGATGTTTCGGATGGTGAGGTGATCGAAAAGATCATCGGCCGCAGCATCGCCCAGACCTTCCCGCCGAAACCTGAAAGCGAGGCCGCCTTTGGTCCGCCGGTGCTCGGGGTGCGCGATCTCAAAGCCGGGAGGAAGCTCGACGGCGTCGGTTTCGACCTGCGCAAGGGCGAGATCCTCGGCATTGCCGGATTGCAGGGCATGGGTCAGCTCGACCTCTTCCTCGCCTGTTTCGGTATGGCCGAGATCGAGCGCGGGCACATCCTGGTCGATGGGCGAAAGGTGTGGCTCGGCTCGCCCGCCGATGCGCTCAAGCCCAATATGGCAATCGGGCTGGTGCCGGAGGACCGCAAGACCGAAGGCCTGTTTCTGAAGCTCTCGGGCCGGCAGAATGCATCGCTGCCGGTCGTCGCACGCTTCACCCGGTTTGGCCTGATCAGAACAGACGAGGAGGCAAAGGCCGTACAATCCGCCTTCTCGACCGTGGAGGTCGACCCCAGTGCCTTGTGGACGAGGGCAGGGGCCTTCTCGGGCGGCAACCAGCAAAAGATAGCCATTGCCAAATGGCTCGTCGCCGAAAGCCGGATCCTGCTGCTTTTCGATCCGACCCGGGGCATTGACGTGGGCACCAAGCACGAACTCTACGTGATGATGCGGGACTATGTGGCGGCCGGCGGCTCGATCCTCCTGCACTCAACCGAAATTCCCGAACTAGTCCATCAATGCGACCGGGTGCTCATCCTCTATGATGGCCATCTGGTGGCAGAGCTTGCCGGCGGCGAGATCACGGAAGGCGCGATCATGCGGCCGGCGCTTGGACATGGCGAGTTGGTCCGGGAGGCGGCGCAATGAGTGTGACGAGCTTGGCCGCCGCGGCACCGACCGCGACATTGTCGCGGCTGCTCGCGCGGCATCGCGGCGCGATCATCGCGGCAATCGTCTTTGCGGTGCTCCTGCTGATCGTCGATCTGGTCAGTGCCGGCCGGCTCACTTACTTCGACATCTCGTTCCTGTCGAGCGGCGGCGCCACCTCGGCACTGGCCGCGATCGGGCAGACCCTGGTCATCCTGTCCGGCGGTTTCGACCTGTCCGCCGGCGCGGTGATCTCGCTGGTCAATGTCGTCCTGGCAAACGGCATGGATCCGATGGCGACCGGCACGAGTGTCGCGCTGTGGACTTTGGCCGGAATTGGGGTCGGCATGCTGGTCGGCGCCTTCAACGGCTTCTTCATCGCCGTCCTGCGCATGCAGCCTATCGTCGTCACGCTGTCGACCATGTTCATCCTGCAGGGAGTAACGCTGCTGGTCATGGACAAGCCCGGCGGCTTCGTCTCGCCCGATCTTGGCGCCTTTTATCTCGGTGATGCCGTGGCAGGCTGGATACCGATGCCGCTGGTGGTCATCGGCATCGTCCTGCTCGGCTGGTTCTGGCTCAAAGGCACGCGCTTCGGGACAGCGCTTTACGCGGTCGGCAGCGACCCGGATGCCGCCGCCTCGGTCGGCGTGCGCGTCGTTCTTGTGCGCTTCCTGGTCTATGTCATCGCCGGTGGCTGCTATGGGCTTGCAGGCGTTTTCATCAGCGCCCAGACCGGCAGCGGCGATCCGCTCGTCGGCAACCCGCTATTGCTGTCGATGTTCGCGGCAGTCGTCGTCGGCGGTACAAGGCTGGGCGGCGGTCAAGGCGGGCCGGTCGGCACCGTCTTTGGCGCTTACATCCTGATGATGGTCGTCAACATCCTGCTCGTGCTCAACGTCTCGGCCTATTATTCGACGGTCGCCGAGGGCACGTTCCTGATCCTTGCCGTGTTAGCCGGCTCGCTGTCGCACGGCTCCGTGCTTGCCCGCCAACTGCGTGCGCTGCGGGCGCGGCTGGCCGCGTGGCGCGCCGGAATGCTGCCCTCGCAGATCAATCGCACTGACAAGCGACTGCGAATCGCGCGAGGCGGTGCGGGCGACCAGCAGCCACCGCAGCCGGCCTTCCATGTCCGCAACGCCGAGACGCTGCGCTATGCGCTGCCGGCCTATATCTGTCTTGCCATCGTCGTCATCGTCACCCAGATCTGGCTCGGACGCGCCATCATCAATTTCACCTACTGGAATTCGCTGTTCGTGCTGTCGAGCTTTCTCGCGATCCTGGCGCTTGGGCAGGGCAGCGTGATTCTCACCGGCGGGCTCGACCTGTCGGTGCCGTGGACGATCGGCCTCTCAGGAATCCTGCTTGCCGGCATGGTCAACGGATCCGACGCTGCACTTGCCTATGCGCTACCGGCGGTGCTGGTCGTCGCTTGCCTGATCGGTCTCGCCAACGGCATCGGCATCGTCTTTCTCGGCATCTCGCCGATCGTTATGACGCTGGCCACCAACGGCATTCTGCAAGGTTTCGCTTTGCTCTACTCGCAAGGCACGCCGGCCGGCTTCTCCTCGCCCATGCTGCGCTGGTTCATGACCGGCAAGGTATTGGCCATCACGCCGGTGGTGCTGTTCATGATCGCATTCGTCGTCTTTGCCGTACTGCTGCTTGGCCGCACCGCTTTCGGCCGCCGCGTCTACGGCATCGGCAACAGCCTGCGCGCAGCCCAGCTCTCCGGCATCGCGGTCGGTCGCACGCTCATCCTCGTCTATGTGCTGTCGGCGCTCTGCGCGGGGCTCGTCGGCATCATGCTGACCGGCTTTTCCGGCCAGGCCAGCCTCGGCATGGGTGACGACTATCTGCTGCCCTCCATCGCAGTCGTCGTGGTCGGCGGTGCGCTGATCACCGGCGGGCGCGGCCACTATCTCGGCATGCTGGGCGGGGTGCTGCTCCTGACTGCATTGCAGATGCTGCTCGCCGGCACGACGCTGCCTTACGCGACGCGGGCCATCCTGTTCGGGCTGGTGGTGCTCGGCGCCGTCATGGCGCTGCGCGAAAGGCGGATTCAGTGAAAGGGATGGAACAATGAGCTCAAGCGCACCGGCATCGGCGGACGAATTCCTGACCGGGCTCAAAGGCCAGCGCGTGCTGGTCACGGCGGGCGCCGGGGGCATCGGCTTCGCCATTGCAGAGACGCTGTCGCGGCTCGGCGCGCGTGTCGTGATCTGCGATATTTCCGACGAGGCGCTGGCCGCCGCTCCAGAGAGGATTACGCTCGCCGCCGCAGTCAAAGCCGACGTTTCGCGCGACGACGATGTCGACCGGCTGTTCGAGACTGTCAAGGAAAAGCTCGGCGGGCTCGACGCCCTGATCAACAATGCCGGCATTGCCGGGCCGACCGGCGGGGTCGATGAGATCGACCCGGCAGACTGGCGGCGTTGCATAGATATCTGCCTGACCGGCCAGTTCCTGTGCGCGCGGCGTGCCGTGCCGCTGATCAAGGCGGCGGGCGGCGGCTCGATCGTCTCGATGTCTTCGGCCGCCGGCCGCCATGGCTACGCGTTCCGCACGCCCTATTCGGCTGCCAAGTTCGGCGTTGTCGGCCTGACCCAGAGTCTTGCCAAGGAACTCGGACCGCATGGGATCAGGGTCAACGCCATTTTGCCCGGCATCATCGAAGGGCCGCGCATCGACAAGGTCATTGCCGACCGGGCAAAGCAATTAGGCGTTTCAAACGAAGAGATGACACAACGCTATCTGCAGAACATCTCGCTGCGCCGCATGACCAGCCCATACGATGTCGCGGCGATGGTGGCCTTCCTGCTTTCCGATGCCGGCGTCAACATTTCCGGCCAGTCGCTTGGCGTCGACGGCAACGTCGAGACACTCTGAGGGGGCGATCATGGCGAATGTAGCAATTGTCGGAAGCGGTTTCATCGGGCGAGCGTGGGCGATTAGCTTCGCTCGTGCCGGGCATGATGTGCGCATGTGGGACCAGGCGCCGGCCGCGACCAGCGGTGCGCGCGACTATATCGCCGGCGTGCTCGGCGATCTCGCCGCCAACGATTTGCTGCGGGGACAGGCGGTCGATGCCGTGCTTGGCCGAATCACCATTGTGGCGGAGCTTGGCGAGGCCCTGGCCGATGCCGTCCACGTCCAGGAGAACACACCGGAAAACCTCGAGGTGAAGCGTAACGTGTTCTCCCGGATCGACGTCCTTGCCGGTCCGCAGGCGGTGATCGCCAGTTCCACCTCGGCGCTGTTGCCGTCGAAATTCAGCGATCACCTTCAGGGGCGCCATCGCTGCCTCGTCGTGCACCCGATCAATCCGCCCTATCTCATCCCGGCAGCGGAAGTCGTACCCGCGCCATGGACCTCCGCCGAAACGGTGGAAAGGACCCGCGCATTTCTTGTCGAGGCGGGCCACGCGCCGCTGGTGATGAAGCGCGAACTCGACGGCTTCATCATGAACCGCTTGCAAGGTGCGCTGTTGGAGGAGGCGTTCCGGCTCGTCGCCGACGGCTATGCCAGCGTCGAGGACGTCGATACGGGCCTGCGCGAGGGGCTGGCGCTGCGCTGGTCGTTCATGGGTCCGTTCGAAACGATAGACCTCAACGCGCCCGGTGGTGTGCGCGACTATGTAGAGCGCTACCAGACGATCTATTCCAACATCTTCCCGCAGATGCTGCGCCGCGTCGACTGGGCCGGCGAGGTCATGGAAACGGTCGAGGCCGAGCGCCGCAAGCGCCTGCCGCGGGAAGAACTAGGCGAACGGCAGGTCTGGCGCGACCGCCGGCTGATGGCGCTGGCGGCGCATAAGAAAAAATCGGATCAGGAGTTTGGACGATGACGGAAACAAGCCGCAAGCCCGGCGCCCAGCCGGCCAAGGGCAAGGTCATCATCACCTGTGCGGTGACGGGAGCAATTCACACGCCGACCATGTCGCCCTATCTGCCGATCACGCCGGACCAGATCGCCTCGGAGGCAATCGCGGCGGCGGAGGCTGGTGCGGCGATCCTGCATCTGCATGCCCGCGACCCTGAGACCGGCAAGCCCGACCAGACCCCGGAGGCGTTCGCGCGTTTCCTGCCGCGCGTCAAGCAAGGCACCCATGCCGCCATCAACATCACCACCGGCGGCAGTCCCTACATGAAGGTGGAGGAGCGTGTGCGCCCCGCCGCCCAGTTCAAGCCGGAAGTCGCCTCGCTCAACATGGGATCGATCAATTTCGGGCTCTATCACCTCGTCGACAAATACGAAACATTCAAGTTCGATTGGGAAAGGCCGCATCTGGAAGCGACGCGTGACCTGGTCTTCCGTAACTCGTTCAAGGACATCGAGTACATACTGGAGACCTGTTACGACAACGGCACGCGCTTCGAGTTCGAGTGCTACGACATCGCCCATCTCTATAACCTCGCCCATTTCGCCGATCGCGGGCTGGTGAAACCACCGTTCTTCGTACAGTCCGTGTTCGGCCTGCTCGGCGGCATCGGTACACACCCCGAAGACGTCGCCCATATGAAGCGCACCGCCGATCGCCTGTTCGGCGATCAGTACCGCTGGTCGGTGCTGGGCGCCGGTGCCAGCCAGTTGCGCATTGCCGCGCAATCGGCAGCGCTTGGCGGCAATATTCGGGTTGGGCTCGAAGACAGTCTGTGGGCCGGTAGGGGCAAGCTTGCCAAATCGAATGCCGAGCAGGTGGTGCTTGCCCGCAAGATCATCGAAGGACTGGGCATGGAAGTGGCGACGCCCGACGAGGCCCGCGCAATCCTGTCATTGAAGGGCGGCGACCAGGTCGCGTTCTGACCGGTTTCTGCAAGGTTCGAACAGAGGAGGACGGCATGAAAATCGAAGTCGTGGTGGACGTGAAGACCACGCTGGGCGAGGGACCGCTGTGGGATGTCGAACAGGAGCGCCTCTACTGGATCGACAGTTCCGACGGGCGCGTGTTTCGGGCGACCGCCGACGGCCGCGAGATCCGTTGCTGGGACGTGCCGATGAAGATCGGTTCGATGGCATTGCGCAAGGACGGCGGTGGCGCGGTAGTGTCGCTGCAGCGCGGTTTCCATCTGCTTGATTTCGCCACCGGCGAGGTGACGCCGATCCACGATCCAGAACCGGACCGGCCGATGAACCGGCTCAATGACGGCAAGGTCGATCGGCGCGGCCGCTTCTTCGCCGGCTCTATGGACACGATGGAAGAGGGACCCTCCGGCGGGCTCTACCGGCTCGATCCCGATTTCTCCGTCACCAGAATAGATTCCGGCATCATCTGCTCGAACGGCCCGTGCTGGAGCCCCGACGACCGCACCTTCTATTTCGCCGACACCTGGACCGGCGAGATCTGGGCCTACGACTACGATATCGAAACCGGTGCCGCGACCAACCGGCGCACTTTCACGCGCGTCGACACCAGCCGGGGAGGGGCGGCCGACGGCTCAACTGTCGATGCGGAAGGATTCCTGTGGAACGCGCTGGTCTATGACGGCAGGCTGGTGCGTTACGCGCCCGACGGCAGCGTCGACCGCATCATTGACATGCCCGTCAAGAAGATCACCAGCGCCATGTTCGGCGGGCCGAAGCTCGACACCCTGTACGTCACGTCGATGGCCAAGCCGCCGCTGCCGCGCTTTCCAGGCGACGGTGTCTTGCGCGGCAGCCTTTTTGCCATCACCGGCCTCGGTGTAACGGGAGTTCCGGAGCCACGATTTGCCGCGTGAAGCTCGGCATCGAGCAGTCGCTTTGTGGCGATCGTAATCCGGCAGCTTTCCGCAACACTCAGTGTCTAGCAGGCCATCCGACGGGCCTGACCGGCCGGCATGGTCCTCGCGGCCGAATTCGTTTCAACAGGCTCGCCCGGACAAGCCCTCTCCGGGTGCCCCGTCGCTGCGGCCCGCGCCAACTGGGTCAGCGGCGCTTGGTTGGGTTCTCTCGCCCAATTGAGAAAGCTGGCGCGAGGCCTATTTGTCGGTGCCTTGAATGTCAGTAAAAGATGCGCTATTTTCTGACGCATGAAGACGGTCGTCTCCTCAGTTCCTGATCGGATTTTGAGGCGTGCCCGCGGGAGCGGGCGCGGGAGCGTTTTCACGCCCAGCGATTTTCTTGATCTGGCGGGACGGTCAGCGATCGATCAGGCGCTCTCTCGCCTCATCAAAAGAGGTAGGTTGCGGCGTCTCGCCCGCGGACTTTACGATTTCCCTAAACTGCATCCAAAACTTGGGGCGCTTTCCCCGTCGCCCGATGATGTTGCCCAGGCGCTGGCCAGGGAGACGGGCTCTCATGTGCAGGTCGCCGGCACCCATGCTGCCAATGCGCTTGGTCTGACCAGCCAAGTTCCCGCCCGAACCTCATATCTCACGGATGGTCCATCCCGTCGCGTGGTGCTCGGAAGGCGTGTTATCCACCTACGCCATGCGTCGCCCAAACACCTGATAGCACCGGGGAGTGCTGCGGGAACAGTCGTTCAGGCGTTGCGGCATCTCGGGCCGTCACGGGCCGCCGATGTCGTTCAGATCGCGTCCCGCCAACTATCCCTGAGTGACAAGAAGAGACTCGTCTCGACCGCCATGCAGGCGCCGGCCTGGATGCGTCCGATACTACGCGCCATTGGCGACTCACCATCGGATGCGGCTCATGGATAGATTCGCGCGCCAAGCCGCGTCGGATAGGTCTGCCTTCTTTGGAGAATCCGGTGCGCGGCGCGGCATCGCGAGTATCGTTATCGAGAAGGACTTCTGGGTCTGCTGGACCTTGAAGCGACTTTTTGAACTCAAGATAGACGATGCACCTACCCTAGTCTTTAAGGGCGGAACTTCTCTCTCCAAGGCCTACGGTGCTATCAATCGCTTCTCTGAAGACATCGACCTCTCCATCGACCGCGCCAATCTGGGATATGAGGGCGATCGAGATCCAGAAAGGCAAGGGATCAGCAAGAAGCAATCGGGCAAGCTCATTGATGACCTCATGGCTGATGTTGAAAAACACATCGCCAGCAAACTTCGGCCGGCCCTCAATGAGGCAATTGCCAGGCAATTGGGTGATCCAGCCCAAGGCAAATGGTCATTGGAGATCGATGTCCACGATTCACAGACCATGAACTTTTACTATCCTGCCGCACTTGCCAGTCCAGACTATCAAGGCGTCGCCTACATTACGCCGCGAGTTAAGCTCGAGTTCGGGGCTCGAGGCGATCCTTGGCCAACCGAGCAGAAGACCATTCGGGCCTATTCGGCTGACGACTTTCCCGATTTCTTCGAGGATCCGGCTTGCATCGTCACGGTCCTTTCGGCAGGTAGAACCTTTTGGGAGAAAGTTACCGCGCTCCACGCCGAAGCGCACCGCCCGGATGGCTCCCCCACACCTCAGTACTTTTCACGCCATTATTATGACGTGGCAATGCTGCTTGACACGGCAGAGGGGCGGGCGGCAGCTATTGACTTCGACATGTTGGAACAGGTCGCGAAACACAAGGCCGTGTACTTTAGATCCGGCTGGGCAAGTTACGACACCGCTCGTCCAGGCACATTGGACTTAATGCCGGCAGCGCACCGTGTGAAGGACCTGCGCGCCGACTACCGAGCAATGCAGGCGATGATGTTCGATGAGAAGCCTTATACATTTGACGAAGTCCTTGCCCGAATCGAGGCGCTGCAGGCAGCCACCAATGCAGCCGCGTATGGATGACTTCGTCCACTGACTCCCGCAAATCGTTCGATGGAGCGGGATTGGAGTCGTAGGTTCCCGTCCATCTTTGATTAGCCATGTGGCGCGCCTGCCAACTCATTCCCGGCAGCTGC
Organism: Mesorhizobium sp. WSM4836; assembly: GCF_055811815.1. Lineage (NCBI taxonomy): Bacteria > Pseudomonadati > Pseudomonadota > Alphaproteobacteria > Hyphomicrobiales > Phyllobacteriaceae > Mesorhizobium > Mesorhizobium sp. WSM4836. The sequence continues at coordinate 10,773 of NZ_JBVVQF010000045.1, read as the reverse complement.
AAGAACGCGTTCGGGGTCCGAGGCGAGCACATCTTGCGGACGTTTGCCGTCAAGGAAGCTATTGATCGATGCAAACCAATAGGCGAGCCCCCAGGCATCCTTTTTCCCGCGAAACACGCTCAAAACCTTAGCGAGCGGTTTAGCGGGTCGATATCCAGCTGCAATATCCAGAGCGTAGCCAGGAAAATAGTCTACGCCCCGATGCCGAACTGCGAAGATCCGGCCATCTTTTTTCCACTTGTTTGGCTGCGCACGTGGGTTGCTCGTGCTGAACCCTGCCATTGTCGCAACTTGAGGAGCGGTCAGCCAATCGCCGCTTTCCAATACTTCTCTTCTCGCCTCGGCCGCCATCCGCGCTTCTACGAGAATGTGTTGCGGAGGCGGTACGTGAGGGACCATGGCCTCGATTATCGTGCTTATGGCTTCGCGCTGGCGACTCATCAGGATCGTACGGGCCAGAGGAGCAATGCTGACGAGCGTGTCCGCGAGGCCGCGCACAGCAGGTTCACTCCCATGCTCGACCGTTACTGCTATGACCAGCTCCGCAGTTAGGCGATAAAGTCGGTCACCAACCTCCTTCGGCCTTCCGGTGAGGACGCCAAATCCCGACAGTTCAATAGTCTGATGGGTAGGTGCCATGATGTCCCGCTCGTGGGGTGATGAGCATGGCTACATATGTAGCACAACAACCAGTATCACAGCTGCGGGGCCTCCCGAAACGGGTAGTCAGGTCACGATACCGGCCGGCCGCCCCCTGCGGTCCGCTGGATCCGATCAGGTTCGGGGCGCAAGATGAGGCGGAGCCATTTCCGGCGACACCGGCGAACCGTCCTGCGTGGCTGGGGCGCCAGATTGCTCACCATGTTGGCGCCTATCTTCCCGGCCCATACGCTGGTGAGTGGCTTGCATCTCCGGAATGGTGAAAACCGGCACCTCGCCTTTGAAGCCCTGGAGCTCAAAGGCACCCGCTTGGACGACCGGCATCGATGCTCCTGCCGCAAAGCCGGGACCAAGCACCAGGGGGATTCTTAGCTTCTTGGTCGTCGATTCGAGCCGTGCCGTGCGGTTCACCGGCGAGCCGATCGCGGTGTAATCGAAGCGCCGTTCGGAGCCGAAATTGCCTACCGAGCAGATACCGGTCTCGATGGCGACGCCGATTGCGATGGAGTGATGGCCGTCGGCGGTGAAAGCGGCGTCTTCGCGCTTTACCCGTTCGATCAGGGCAAGCCCCGCGTCGAGCGCGCGCTCGCGATGATCCGGCTGATCAAGCGGCGCGTTCCAGAAGGCGAGCACCGCATCGCCCATGAACTTGTCGATGGTGCCGTCGCGCTTGAGAATCTCATCGGTCGCAATGCCGAGGAAGTGATTGACCACCTTTGCGATTTCCTGGGTATCGAGTTGTTCGCTCATCGTCGTGAAGCCGCGTATGTCGCTGAGCATGATTGTGATCTCGCGCTTCTCGCCGGACAGGATCGCTTCAGTATCCGAGCTTGCGAGGCGCTGCACCACGGAAGGCGACAGGTATTGAGAGAACTGCCGTGCCAGGGTGGACCGGCGCTGCTCGCTGCGCCTGTAGAGGGCATAGCCTTCGAAGCCGGCTACCAGGATCGTCGCAAGCGCCGGCTGCAGCGGGTCATAGAGTTCACCCTGAATGCTGTATTCGAGAGCGCCGAACACGAACGGCGTGACGGCCAGCAGCGCCAGAGCGAGGGCACCAAGCACGACACGCCCGGCGAGCACTCCGGAAAGCCCGATGAAAATGACGGCAGTGAGGACAAACCAGAGCCGCTCCACCGTACGGGCGTGCGTTGGCTCTGCAAGGTAGCGCCCGGCAAGCAACTGGCCAATTGCATCGGCGTGGATGTCTGCGCCTGGTCGTGCCGGACGCGTCGGGGTGGGCAGGTACTGCGTCAGTCCCACAGCCGACAGATCGACAATGGCGATGGCGTCCCGCAGCCGCGGATCGCCATGGCCCGCAAGGATAGTGCTGGCAGATATGCGCGGCGTATCGGTGGCGGTTTCCCAGAGGCGGATGCTCCCCTCCGGCTCGAGCGGCACAATGGCGCCGGCCATCCTGAGTGCGTCAAACCCGGCGGCGTTCATGCGGGCTATGTAGCCGTCCTGCCCGGCATAAAGGCGCAGGAGCTCGAGTGCGAAGGACGGCCACAGCTGCACGCCTTGAGCGGTGTTGCGAAGCCACAGCAGCGGCACATGGCGCAGTTCGCCGTCGGGATCGGGCAAGGTGCGAATGACGCCGAGGCCCGCGGCGGCGTTCGAAAATTCGGCAAGCGAACCGGTCAGGCCGGTGAAGCCGGGAAGTGTGTCGGGTACCTGCCCGACGATCGACCAGCCGGCTTTGGGCTCTGTTTCTGAAACCGTGGCCTCGTTGCCCAGGCTGACGGCGAGCGCCGTTCGGTTTTTCGCCAGCGCCGTTGCCAGGCGCTTGTCTCCGGCGATGCCCTCGGGCGAGGTGTCGGCCTCTGGCAGTACCAGCGCAAGCCCGATCACCGCGGCGCCGGATTCGGTGATACCATCGACCAGATCGGCCAAGAGGCCACGGTTCCAAGGCCATCGCCCATGTGCCTTGAGGCTGGCGTCGTCTATCGAGACGATCACGACGGGATTGTTCGTCGCCGGGCGGGGGGCGAGAAACTGGTAGAAGTCGTAGGTGCGTTCACGCAGGCGCGACAGCGGCCCGTCGAAAGCCGAATGGCAAGCAAGCAGCAAGAGCACGACCAAAAGACCGGAAATTTTGCGCCTGGCAGCTTGCCGCCAATCAGCCCAGCGCCAACCGGCCAAGAGCCTCATGTCGCGCTGCCGAGCCTAATTGCAATAGTAGGAGCAGCCCTCGCCATCGCCCTCGCCATCGCCATGATCCTCCACGCCGCCGCCCACAGGTGGCGTCGAGTTGTCGGGGAAGTCCATGACCACTCCTGGCAATGCGCCGTCGGTGGAATCGCAGACTTTAAGCGAGCCGCCGAGTGCCGACGCACAAAGCGCGCTTACGTCCAATCCGGGACCCGGTGCCCCTGGCACGCCGGTGCCGGCTATCCGGTCGATGCTGTCCAATATCGGGAAGGTGTCGATTCCGCCGTAGCCGGTCAGCAGCTTGCCATCTTCCGATGTGCAGGCGAAGCCCGGGTTTGTGATGACCAGCCGCTTGCCATTTATCGTGCAGGTCATGCGGCCGGCGCGCAGTATGCCGACGGTCTGGCCGGCTGCCACCAGCACTTCAATAATGCCGCCTCTGGCCCCGAGCACCATATGCGGCGTCGCAACCTGCATGACGCCGCCTTTTGAGACCTGTCCGCCGTAGAAACGGGCCAGCCCGCTGTTCATCCCGATGTCGATCTTTCCCGATCCGGATCCCGGATTGTAGACGAATTCATCGATCTTCAGGCTGGTGTTCGGACCAATCTTGGCGCTCGATTCGTCCCGGAACGTCAGCATTCCAAGACCAGTGGGATTGCTGCGCAGTTGGTCGCCGAGTTCGACGCCGGCGCCGACGTTCATTGTCTCGCCGTCGTTGCGCACGATATTGGTCTGATAGGCCGTCATCGACCCGACCGTTTCAGCGGCAGACGGTGCCGCAAAGGCAAGGCAGGCGAGAACAATGGCGATCTGACGATACAGGGTCCTCATCGCGGCCTCCTTCAGTTGAGCGTCAACGTGTAGCTCATAAGCATTTCGAACGATTTTCGGTCGCTGTTGGCGATGTCGAAGTTGGTTTCGCGATAGGCGAGATCGACGCTGACCTTCTGCGATTCCGTCAACTGAAAATCGCTTTCCGAGGCAATGCGCCAGAAGTCCCTCTTGATATTTGTGCCGATGCCGACGGACAGATCGGGCGTGTTGCTGTGGCCGGCCGAGAAGGCGACCTGGTGCGACCATGCGAAAAGATCCGGTACGTTCATCAACAGGCCGCCATAGCGGACCTCGCCCGTGTAGCTGCGGCCGATTTCGCCTTCTCCGGAGGCGAAGTCATTCGAGCCGACAAAGCGCAATCCGAGCGCCTGGCCATTGCGGAAGCGGTAGCTGCCGCCTGCCTCGTAGAAAACCCTGCTATCGGCGAAAATGCCTTGCGAGGCACTTAGATCGATGTAGCCGCCACCAGCGAAAAGCGTCGTCTCGACCGTTGGGCGCACCAGGAAGCGCCCGCTGACGCCGAAGCCGGTTTCCTGGATATCGCTGTCGAAGCGATCTGTGACGGTAAACGCGGAAAGCAGCAGGCGCAGCGAGTCGATCCCACTGTTGGGGAGGCCCTTGTCCCAGGTGATCGCGGCGTTGCCGTGGATGAAAGTCTCCTTGCTACCCGGAACCGACAGGTCTTCCGTGAAAAAACGCTCTGTCGCCGTCAACGACCCCGAAAGGACGAGGGCGTCGGCACTTGGCGTGCCGAGGTCCCACCGGACAAAGCCTTCCGCCCGCCCATAGGGGGAGACGAAGCTGTCGTCGTCCTGCGCCCCACCCGGCTCAAAATCGGTGAATGCGCTGAACACGCCGCCGGTCAGAGCGAGTTCCCAGGTGACGCCACGCAGCGCGCGCTCGATGCGGGCAAGCAGGCGAACAGCTTCCTGCTGTTCACTTGCCGACAGGCCGCCGACTTCGATGCCGTACTGCACCTGCCGCCGGGCCAATTCATAGGAGCCGACATGATAGTACAATCGGCTGGCCGCCAGCCGGGCGCGCGCATCGCGAGGATATTTGATCAGATACTGCTCGATTGAGGAGATCGCCTGATCGTACTGCCCGGCGTTGACGGCAACCGTGACGAACTGGGCCAGCGTTCCGTTGTCGCCCGGATTGGCGATGCGGGCTGAAAAAGCATTGTCATAGGCCGAAAAAAGACCCTGCGCGCCGGCCGGCGATACGGCGGTATAAAGCAGCCCCGCGGCGCAGCCGACGATCGTTCGAAACGAAGATTGCATGCCGAGAACCACCCCAAACCCGACCAGTGCGAAGGACTTAGCACGACTACAAGAAAAAAGGCGACTGAACTTTGACGAAATCGTCCGAGTTTTCAACAGCTGTTGCAACCGCGCAACAAATTATCGGGCTTATTCGTGCTTCGGATACGCCGGTTGGCCAAATATCTTCTCAGCGTTGCTGTACGCGATTGAAGTATTCGGCACCATTGCCAACTAAATCAAATCATCAGAATGGCGCATCGCGCAGCCGACAAGATTAATATTGTTTGCACGATTCTGCGCGTATCTGGTCGCCGCCTGATGCATCAAGCTCTCACATATGGCTCATCCAAAGGTCTTCCGTCGCGTTGCGCAAGCCGTCGGAAAGCTGCGGGGCAATGCTTCTCGCGCCGGCCCGCGCGATTGCGGCCTGGCCCTTGTTATTTCGGTGCGCGCCGACGAGGTCAGCTTATGGGAACCCCATCTCACCAGGGGCGCGTCGCCGACGCCCCCAACTACAACACGAGCATTGTGGCCAGCCCCAGCATCAGGCCCATGCCTACGATATCGGTGACGGTGGTAAGGAAAATCGCCGAAGCTACGGCCGGATCGGCGCCGACCCGCCGCAGGCCCAGCGGGATCAGCACGCCTGAGATTCCGGACATGAGGCACGATCCGGACATTGCGAGCAGGATCACAAGTGCCAGCATGGGCGCCTGGGCCGCCGACTCCGGCTGCCGCGAGGCGTAGAACCACATCGCCGCAGCCGCCACAAGACCGACCAGCACGCCGTTGGCGATCCCGAGCGCGCCCTCCCTCATCACCAGGTGCAGCTTCGGTCGTTTGTCCACATCTCCCAGGGCAAGGCCACGCAGCGTCATAGCCAATGCCTGGCAGCCGGTGTTTCCGCTCTGCCCGGCCAAGACCGGGAGGAACGCCGCCAGGGCGACGATCTTCTCGATCGTGCCTGTGAACGAGCTGACCACGAAAGCGGCCATGAAGGCCGTCAGCAGGTTCAGCTGCAGCCACGGATGACGCTTCATGAAGGCTGAAATCAGCGGCGTAAAAGAACGCTCCTCCTTCTGGACACCCACCATCTGGCCAGACTGGGCGGAAATCTCGATGATTTGCTGCTCGAACAGCCGCCATCCGCGAACCTGCCCGAGCAGCCGGTTCTCCGCGTCTACCACCGGATAGACAGGGTAGTGACGGCGTACCGCCGCCTTGCACGCGTTGCTCAAAGAGAGATCGACGTTAAGGGCGAACGGCCTGGGCAGCATGATCTGATCGACCATCGCGTCAGGTTCGCTCAGCATCAGATCGCGCAGGACCACCAGGCCAACCAACTTGTTGCCCCCCTCCGTGACATAGAGATAAGTGAGTTCGGTCGGCACCTGGGTGCGTCTGACGGACTCCACTGCGGCCGCTACCGTCGTCCCGACAGGAACGCTGGCGGGAATCGGGTCCATCACTTCGACGAGCGACTCGGGGATCACGAAATCCTTGCCATCGCCATGAGGCTTAATAGGCCGCATATGGGGTGGCAAATGCTCGGCCACCTTACGGGCGTGCCCGTCCGGCAACAGCTTTAGTGTGTCGCGGATGAACTCGGGAGACTCGCGGGCAAGCAATTCAGCTGCGTCATCGGGTGCTCGAGCACGCAGCGTGCGCACCAACTTCTCAATGTCGTTGTCTTTCTTCATCTGTGCCCCCAAGTGATAATGTCTTGCCTCTGACGGTATGACACGGATCGGATCGCTCTGTCTGGCGCTCAGTGGCCCAAGCGCCTTGATCCGGGGATCTTCCCCTTCTCCAGGCGCCGCGTAGACCTTACCCAGACAAATCTGAGCCATTGGGGGTGCATATAGGCGGGCTGTAACCTCTGCGTGTCGCCGAGAATTCAACGTGTTGCAAACATCACCGGTCTTTTCATGGGCTCTGCGAGCACGCCGCAACCAATGAAACTGAACCCGGAAACTCCCCAGGGGCAGGGCCTCCGTCGGCCATCTCAATCTGGTGGCGCTCGTCGATTTCAGTCACGCTTACATCGAGTCCGCGGCCTGTACTTCCGCGAGCAGCTGCGGGCCATTACGCCATTGGCAGGGCACCGGCATGTTCATGGTTTCTTCGGGCGCCCGCAGGGTCTCCATCGAAACCTATCTCCCGCAGGAGGATGTAGCGCTAGGTATGGGCCATCTGCACTTACCCTCAGATGGGCGATATCGATCGCGATGACATCTTCTGCGAGTTGGTTTTCTTGCCGGGGACCGTCCTCAGATTGAAATCGGACCACGGTATCGCAATGAGCAGCCCGACAGCTTGGCCAGGGCAAGGAACCCCATCGCCTTGAACAATTGTGCCGAGCGCGGAGCGGCCGAGTAAGTCCGGAATCTGCCGCCGTGGGTCTTCCAATTTTCGGCCAGAAATGCCGAAACTTGTCAGCAGCGAGCCGCTCCGCATTAGCAAGAGATCGGATCCTGATGCGTCGTAAGCGCTCAGACCCTGCTGGTCACGATATGATGACCGGCATTTGGGTTTGCGGTCGAGCGCGGGGCAGAGGGCGGAAACTTGCCGGCAACTACCAGCCAGACCCTAGGCTGATTTCTGCTCTCTACAATCGCTTTGCCTGCTCGCCAATTCGGCTTGAAGTCACGGCATGCTCCTGCATTTTCGAGTGAGGGCGATCGATCTGTAACAATGACAATCTTAACTTGACCTGCGGGGTACACCACGCAACCATCATCCAAGACACCAGGCCGGAGATTGATGAACGCAGCCTTTTCCGCGTTTGCTGCAAGTCATTTGCTTTCAAGGGGACGTGCCAGCCGAACGCCAGGGCCGCCGCCATTTTCGGGAATGAATTCGACGCCACCGGCCTCCAAGGCACGCTTCAGTGCTTCGATCGTCACCTGGTTAGCCTTCAACATGCCCGCGAGTGGCTCAAGCCGTTTAATGGTCGCGACTGACACTTTTGACTTCGCAGCGAGGGCTTTTTGATCCCATTGCAAAAGTGCGCGGGCTGCTCGCAACTGCTCACTTGTTATCATATTATACCTAACGCATCATTTGATGCCAAAAGTCTTGACAATGCCGACGGTTTCGTTTAAGACCGTAGAGTGGATACTGCGCTCGTTCAGCCCCAAACAATACTCGACCGGTGGCAGGAGGAGCCCGTGTGAAACGGCCGAATAAGGTGGTGCAACACCTTACCCGGCCTGACCACAACCCTAAGCTTCTGAGGAGCTCGGATCATGACTGATTCCGACAATATCACGAGTCTGCCATTCGTCACGCGCAGGCGAGTGCTTGCGGGAACAGTGATGGCCACTACCGCGTGGACGCTTGAAAGCAACGCGTCCGCAGGCCACGCCGGCAGGAACAATGTGTCTTCTGACCCAGCGCTGGCGCTTCGGCGGGAATGGCAGAAAGCCCATAAATTGACCGATCGGCTTTGCCGCAGGCAGCAGCGCCTGGAGAGCAAGCTTGTCGAATGTGTCGGCTTTCCTTGTGTTGACGTCCGCCTGCCCGATGGCGAGGAATTGACACTCTATTCGATCGAGGCACTCAGTCAGGTGCTCGGCAACGGGCAGAATACCGCTGCTAGCCGAGAGAAGGCCGAAACTGAGTTTGCTGCGCATCAGGCACGCTGGGATGCGGCTGCCGAGAAAATCGGTTACATTGCTGCGCTCAGAGCCGAACGCGAGGCTAGCGAGCGGACGAAGGATCTTCTGGAAGCGTTCTCAACCGTCCCCGCTACGACTCTCGCCGGCGTAGCGGGGAAGCTCGATGCCGTGTTGCGCGAGGGCGAAGCCTGGGAGGAATGCCCCGAATTTCCTTGGCCGCAAATCCGCTCGGCGCTCAATGATCTGCTACGCATGGCCGAAGGTGCCCAACGGGTGCAGCGCCGAAGGATTCGCCACGACCAAGCTGAAACTGTCCGCCCTTCCCGATAACCTCCGGTCAAGATCACCGTCGAACTGACCGGCACTGACTCATCTGTTCGGGTCATGCCGGTCGGATGACTGTCAGGACGAATACCGATCACGCAGGAAAGAGATGAAGGTCGGCAGGGCAGGATTGGCGTTGTCGGGGCGCCAACGGGCTAAACTGGAGATCTGGATTGGTTTGCCCCCGATCCGCAGCTTACGACAGACCGCATCCGGAGGAACACTGTCGGCATCTCGGTCGTGGATCAGAGCGACGCCAAGCCCGTTTCCGACAAGGCGCAAAAGGATGCCCGCACTGACGTGATGTTCGACGATTGGAGGAAGCTGCACCCCGCGTCCAACAGCGTCGGCGAGCTGAAATGCTTCGCCCCTGCGCACCAGTAACGTTTCCTGGTGCAACTCGTGCCACTCGATCACGGAACGGCTTGCGAGAGAATGATTTGAGGCAAGAACGACAGCCAGAGTGTCTTTCTTTCCACAGCGTCAATTCGAACGCGCCGCCGATAAATCGTGACGAGGAGGTCACGACCACGTCGACCTGGGTGGCACCCAGAGCAGCCTCAGGCGAAGGGTAAGGACTCTCTGTCAAGCTGACGGTCACATTGGGATGAGATTGCCCGAACTCGATGATTGCATCAAGGGCTCGCCCGGCGAGGATGATCCCATTGGAGCCGATGGAAAGCTTTTGTTGGTCATCTCTGGTGCCGGACCTGGCCAGAGCGAGCGTGTTATCGAGCTCGAGCAGCACGGAGCGCAGACGCTCCAGGAAGCGCTCGCCGGCCGGGGTTGGGCCGACGCCGCGGGCATGGCGATGAAATATCCTCGTACCCATCGCGTATTCCAGATCGCGGATGCGCCGGCTGAGCGCGGAGTGATCGATCCCCGTGCGTTGCGAGGCGCGAAGAAAGCTGCCCTCCTCGGCGACCACAAGTGCATAATTGAGGGTCGCAAGTTGGATGGAGCTCCGCATCTCTGCTCAAAGTCAAGTTGGCGACAGAGCGCGTTTGAGCGCTTTTGGCCGCTGCGGGCTATCGCCAAATCTCAGTGTTGACAATGAGTGAGACCGTCCGGGCCTCTTTTTTACAGGATCACGAGGGGCAAGAACGCCAGTAGGCGTGCAGCAAGACTTCCCGCGATAATCGGGACATGCTGTGACGGAATGCTTGGGTTCCCGTCGTGGAGAGGGCTCGCATAAAGCGATGAGCCGAACTCGTTTGGCAGGCTATACTCGCTGCGACAATCCTGGGACAAAACTCACCAGACGATACCACTCCGTTTACGGGCGAGGCTTAAGCCCGTCGCGCTAGTCTAGCCCCAAGAGGAAAGCACCAACCAGGCCGGTCACTTCGTTGGGAAAATCCCAAAGTAGAAGGGCGGACCGGCTCGATGAGAAGGTCCGCCGCTCGGGGTCTTTCAGATTACAAGAAACGAACCTGCCGTAAGCGACAGACCTGGAGAGAGGGCGGCGAACTGTATTTGAGCTGCGCCACCGATCCCGTCGCTGTCGAAAGAGAGCGCCCCGGTTGAGCTGTTGTAGATAATATGGTCGGAGCTATCATGTGCGGCCGTGCCAGCAAAGAAAGCATCGGATGAAAGGCCACCCAGCTTAAGCCCGGCAAAAACCGCGTCGTCGAGCTGGATCTTGTCCTGGAGCTTGTTGAAGTCGGTGATCCTGTCGATATTGCCGGCTCCAAGTGCGCTGTTGAACACAAAAGCATCATTGCCTCCGTTACCGGTCAAGATGTCGGCACCTCGTCCGCCGTTGACAACATTGGCGCCGGCATTGCCCTGGATGGTCTGGGCGAACTCGTTGCCGGTGAGGTTGATTGCCGTCGTGCTGGACGGGTTCGTGGTCGCGAGAAACTGGATGGACGAGCCGGCCGCAAGAGCATGGCTCACCGAAGCGAGCACCTTGTCGG
>NZ_JBVVQF010000044.1:0-26199 GCF_055811815.1 Mesorhizobium sp. WSM4836 | reverse complement strand
TTCTCTTCATCAGTCCGTCCTTCAATCGAGGCCGGACTCTAATCTCAGATGGAGGAAATTACCCGTGGCAGGTCAACTGCGATTCACCGTGGAGCCGGTGGAGTCCATGGAGTCACCCGTCCGTCACCGCCTGAAAAACGAGTTAATGAAATCGTCGGCGTCGGTCTCGACCTGACTGCGCTCATCCGGGTCGTTCCTGTCCATTACACGGATGAAGTCATTCTCATCCTCGGTCGTTTCAGGATTGAGCGGCGTCCATTCGCGCTCATAGGCGGCGATCATTTCCGGGAGCGGAGGCAACACATAGTCCCGCCCAGCACGTCCCGGCCGAGTGTCGTCGATCTCCGCGTCGGTTCCCTTGAACTTGCTAACGAAGAACTTGCCGATCGTACCAGGGTCGGCAGGTCCGTCGTATGGCTTCACCGCCGACCGATAGCTCTCGCGCACCATCTCCTTGGTGACCTTGATGGGCTCTGTCAACCACTTCTCGGCGGTGCGTTCGTCCAGAAGGTCAACGCCAGCGGCCCCGGTGAAAGAGCCGGAGAGAAGCACGCCGCGAATCCACCGCTCATCGGCCGGGAGAGCGTTGATGATCTGATCAGCTAGTGCGGCCGTCTTCGGTGGGTTGCGCAGGTCCACAGTGACGTCGAGATTGAGAAGATCGTGCAACATGGCGGGAGCGGTCTTTCCGCCGTAGATTTCCGCCGCCAAAGTGTCGAAGTAAACCTTGTCTCCGATCCGAGCATCGCTCACGACGGTTGCGGCATACCGGCGTTCGTCCGGCGTTGCGCGCACGACGCTCTTGGCATTGGAAATAATAATGAATCGCCGGTAGTCTCGCATCGGCACGGGATCGGCAAACTTGTTCTCCAGCAACATGGTGTCGCTGGTGATCTGATCCTTTAAGGAACTGTCCGCCTCCTTGTCACCGCCCCACGAGCTTTCCTCCCCGATCACAAGCATCTTCCCGGCCATCTGGCCGTTGAAGTTGCCCGTGAGGTGCTTGCGGTTGCTCACCTTGACGCTATGGCGCAGCCCAAGAATTTGCTGGAGCGGAACCGTGAAGATGCTCTTGCCCGTGCCCTTCAAACCGCGAACCATCAAAGCGGTGCCCGGCTTTGTCTCTGGGTTTTGAAACAGGTCCGCCATCCACGACATGTAGAACCGAAACAGGCGCATGTCGCCGTTGCAGACAATGTGGAAGACGTGGCGCTGGTAGGACATCCAGTCGCTCATTCCCGGCTCGATCCCGAGACCCTTGTACAGGTTGTAGTGTTCGCTCGGCGTGGGATCGATCGCACCGTGCCGATAGGGATTGAACACGACATCGGTGCGGTAATCGCGAAGATGCGACTTCCGCCACAATGGGAAAAGTGGCTCCATATCGGAACCGGTGCCGATTTCCCAAGGCGCGAAGACCGTCTCGGCGGCGCGGATCGTCTTCCATCCGTCCTGCTCCTCACGCTTCTGGACGATCATCACATCGGTCCCGCGCTCAACGATGGCGATCTCCTTATTCAGCGCCGCGATGCCAGCTTCCACCGTTTCGAATTGGTAGGGCGACCTGGCCTTACCTTTTGCCTGCTTCGTGCGAAGATTCCGATAGTCTTCCCGCAAGCGCCCGATGGGCGTCCCGGTTAGCTTCTTGACTTCGGCAATGACGCGCTCCGCCTCACGCTCACTGACGGCAACCAACTTCTGCAAGAGCACTTGAACTTCTTCGTCGGGAGTCAGAATGCTCATCTTTTTGGCCACCTCGAAGGCTTCCGCTAAGATATCAGCCCTAGCCTGCTTTGCTGCCTTATCCGCTTCCTGTCGCTCACGGATGAATTCGCGAGCGTTCTCGACCTCGGCTGCGAGGTACGGCTCAGACATGTATCGATCGATTTCACTCTGTTCTCGACCGACTTTCTCCGCCTTCTCGATTGTCTGCCGGAGCCGCTGCACGATCGGACCAGCTTCCGCGTCAGGTCCTTCATTCGACGGCGAGAAATAGGAACACAGGACCCGGTAAATAGGATTGTGGAATCCAAGCTGGTCTGCCCCGTCACCGGTCAGAGACAGGAAGAAATCGACGCCTGTGCCGTCCGCGACGTAGGCCTCGCCGGTAGAGTCATACGAGAGGGTGAAGCCACGCGCTTTTGCGATCCGCGCAATAGGCCGTTCCTCGGGGAGCACGACCGCCATCTTGTAGAGCGATCCCACATGAATCCGGGAGAAGAACTGTCCACCCTTCGGGTGCCTCGGGCTGTTCATAAAGCGTGTCACGTCCCGCGCATTGCGATCGAGGTCCAAGCCGTGCTTCTCGCAGAACGCATCCAGAGACGAACGCCAGACAGCGGCGGCGCGATTCTCCCGATCTCCGTATTGATCGGGAATGAAAGGTTGCTCGAAAGGCAGGATGACACGAAGCTTGTGAACGCCTTCGGTCTTCAAATGATTGTAGGAGGAATATGCTCCGAAGGTGACCTCCAATGCTTCAAACTTGCCAAGAATTTCGTCCGTCGTCTGGCCGCCGTCGAAGTCGAACATGAAAGCGCCATTCGATTCGACGTTGCGCTTCTTGCGCCGCTCCTTGCCGGTTTCCTTGTCCTTTGCGAGGTGGCAAGCGGTGATGCCCGGTCCCTTCTTATTGTCACTCACCTTATGTTCGGCGACGTGGCGGTAAAGACTGCGAACGTCCGCAAAGACGTTCTCCGCCTTCCAATCCGTTTGGCTATGAAGCTTCGAACCAACAAACGGGTGATCCAGAACACCGGGCACAATCTGCCCAGTGACCGTGGCATCGAAGAACGGCTTCCCGGCTGCGAGAGCGTCTTCAATGGAAGTCCTCACACTGTCGGATTGAGCCTCGTCTGCACTCGACTCGGGCTCAACCTCTCCAGCCGGGAACAACTTCGCCTCGATCTCGTCAACCGGCCGGATATCGAAATCCCCGCCGCTTGCCAGATGGTCAACATCCTCGTCGTCAAGGCGAAACTCCTCGTCGTCCGGCTCGATCACGTCGAACTCGACGAAGGCGTCGGCGGTGTCACGCTTCTGCCATTCGCCGACAAGTACATCCAGCCGCGCGCCCTCCTCCCCAGCAACCAGATAGACGAGGTGAAGGTCATCCTTCGGCCCGTGCAGGACATAGGACGGCGACAAGAGGGCAACGGCACTGTTGGCGCGCGCCTTATCGCGGAATGCCAGACGGACGCCGTAGCGGCCATGGACCGTTTTCTTGAAGAGGGTTTGAAGATCGGTGGCCGAAGCATCGGCCGGGAGGGACTCAGGCACAGGACTAACTTTCCGAAAGGCGGGCACGGTCGATCACCGCGCTTACGCACGCTGCCAAGGGGTGCCACGTTTTCGGAGAGGTCTTGGAAAGGACTACCGATTTCGAAAACAGGGCGGTTCATGTCTAACACGACGCGCCCCGCGTCGGGGAAAAGGTGGCGCGACGATTCAGTTGGGACCATCCACGTCGCGCCGCTTTCGAAACGGCTTCCTTTTCCGCCCCTCTTATGCACACATTTCCCGCAATCCGTCAAGCAAAACTTGACGGCGGCCTTGTTACAAATATGTAATAGTTCTTACTTTCGAAGTATACATCGCATTCTGCGAGGTCGCATGATATCTGAAATCTGATCTCATCCTCACATATACCTCTCACTCTGCCACATGGTACGATGTCACGCATCGCTGCGATTGATACGACGCGCCAATACGGTTGCCGTCGCGATGCCCATGCCGCTTCTCCCGAACCCAAGTATAAAATGGCGCGGTCCCCACAATCCACAACCCCCTGTGTGGACTGGCGAATTCCCGTTTGTTTCGTATCTGTTCCGCCGTCCACGATGTAGAATATGCGCAATTGCGATTCGAGGACTTGGCTCCGATGAAGAAACGACATGAAGAGTGGTATAAACTAACCGGCGAAACCAAACCGGTAGCGGCGAACACTTTGGCTCCGCCGATCCGAATGCTGGACCTGCCCGGATTTCAGGAAATGGAAGACAAGCTACGGCTCTACACGCCAACTCGCGGCGTCTTCACACCGGAGTTGGATTCCGGCATCAACGATCTGTCAATGAGAACCTTCGGCATCGTCGAGAACGACACGTTGTTCAATCTGCCGGACGGCTACAGCCAGCTTCCTGCGTGGTCGGACGAACGGATTGAAATCGAGGACCGCTACTACGATCACGAGGACCAGTACGACACGGCCGACGCCACCGACGATGAAGCGGTGGACAGCCTGCTTGTCCTCGGTCTCGACTTCCGAGATGGCAAGGGCCAACCGCTACGATGCACAAAGCTTTTCTGCCGACAGGCGGAAGCGGCTGCTAAGGGTATTTTGGGCAAGATGCCTGACCGCACTGTCGCAGGTTTGGAGTCGTGGACCAAGAAGCTGGAGCGGGAGGCGAGAGAACATATGAACAAGAAGCGGACAGGGTGACGACACGACGCCATGGTTGACGAATCCGAACTGCCCGACTCGGTGATAGAGCGCGTCTCGATGATGGAAAGCATCCTAATCGAGAGCGCCACCGGTGGCTCCAGCCAGACAGATGTCTACGAGCACCTACGTCGGGAGTTGGTTGCTGACGACACGCTAAAGGCCTTATTGCCGACCTTTGTCAGGACGCATCGTAACCTGTCATCGTTCTGGGGCTGGATCAAATACGAGGCTGGTACCTATGCGGAGCGCCGGGTCATCATCGGCGCGGGTTTCACGCCGATCATGGATCATCTGGAAGACAAAGGGAGAGCACCCGGCGACAAACTGGTCTCGGATGCGCTGGAGACCTTTGATGCCGAGGGTGTCCACGTAGTCTGGAACAAAGCCCTGTCGCGGCGGTCCAGTGACCCGGAAGGTGCTATCACGGTCGCGCGCACGTTACTGGAGACCGTATGCAAGCGCATCCTCGACGAATGTGCTATCTCGTACACGGACAAGGAAGACTTGCCGAAGCTCTATTCGATGGCGGCGAAGGCGCTAAACCTCGCACCGGACCAGCACATCGAAGAGCCAATCAAGGCGATCCTTGGCGGAGCCATGAATCTCGTCAATGGCATCGGTACGCTCCGCAACCGGCTGTCCGACTCCCATGGTCGCGGCGGGCGTCTACCGGTGAAGCCGTCGCCGCGCCACGCTAGTCTGGCGGTTAACACGGCCGGTGCCGTGGCAACGTTCCTCGTCGAGACCTACGTCGAGAAACATGCAACTCCAAATGCAGCGTGAGACCAATGCCCTTTACGATCTCCAGCAGATTCATCGGCGACTTCAAGCTCGGCGACAACATCGTGTTCAATCTGAAAGTCTTGAAAACCTTGTATGACTACCGGGCAGTAGGTAATCCACAGCAACGCGTCTACCTTCTTAAGCCGATGATCATCACGAACGTGTCGATCATCGACGCCGTTCTGCATGACTTCTATTTCAGGGTGAGAAACCACACGCGCGAGGGGGTCGCAAATCTGGCCGAGGCCATCATCGCAAAATTGCAGGGGATGATAAGGATCGACAAGCTCGAACTGTACATCGTGCAGGCGCAAACCAATGATCTCTTCGGAGAGCCCGGCGAATTCTATGAACAGCTTCACGACCTCCGAAAGCTCAGAAATCGGGTCCACATCCAGAACGAAAAGCGGCACTTCGATCCTGACGATCGCCACGCGTTCAGCGAGGCTCGACTACTCCAATCCGAGCAGGCTTTGGAAAAAATCCTATCGACGATGGCAGCAAAGCACTCTCGGAAACATGACCATGTTGAAGACTTTGAACTGCCGTGGGACAGGCATTTCGCCTGACACCATCTCGTTTACCGTGCGAGGTTATCGGCTCTCAAAATGCGATATCGGCCCTTGCAACTCGGGTACAAGGTCGGGTACAGTTTCCACGAGTTGAGAAGAAATTCTGCAATAGAATCAATGCATGTGGTGCCCAGTACGTCCAGTCCTCTTCTGGGCACCAAATTCCCGTTTCGGACAGTCCGAGACAAACCGAACGCCTAACAAAAAGTCCGGACTTTCCGGGCTTTTTTTGCGCATGGTCCGGCACTGTCCGAAGCCGTGCGTTGGTATCCAGCGCATTTGTTGGTGTTGCTGCTGCATTGGTGGTAGCGCGCCACAAGGGATACCAACAATGCCGCTGTCCGACGCTCGGTTGCGCACGCTAAAAAAGATCGAATCCGCCCGGAAGATCAGTGATGGGGGGCGGCTTCACGTGATTGTCACCCGGCAAGGTGGAAAGCTCTGGCGGCTTGCCTATCGCCGAGAAGGCGCTTTGCCTCCTCTCGCCGTAGCTTCGCAAGAATTTCAGATCGACCTCGACAGGACGTTGCTATTGCTGGATTCCGAGTGGAATGGGCCTCGACTGCAGGCAGATCGACACAAGGACCATCTGCTTCAATGACAACCAACGATAGTCTATTGTCTTGTACCTGACGGGAAGCCCACGGCAGAACAGTCACTTTGAGACGACAATTGTGAGCGACAACCCGAGCAGCTTTACGGCCAAGAAGGAAAGTCGGCGGCCCATTTTTCAATGAGCATTGCCTGAACCCGCCGACCTGCGGATTGCCAATGGCCCCGCGATCAGCAGCTTTGCAGGAACGAAGGCGTGCCGTCTAGCAATGCAGGCGTGTACAGTTCCAGATGCCGATGTTTTTCAAGAGTTCTGCCTTTACAAAAGCTCTTGGCCAGCTTTTGTGCTGTCCATTAAGCAGCCACGGCAAGTCATTCCCTTGCATGCCGCAGGCTCTCGCCGCGGCGCCGTCGCTCAGTCGCCGCGGCTGTAGCGACTCAGGCCGACTTCGCCAGCAATTCGGCGCGCCCTTCGCGCACGAAGGTCTCGATGCGGCGTCTCCCCGCGAGCGAATCCTGGCGGCGGCGTTTTCCGCATTTACTCAACGCGGCTTTGCCGGAACCTCCACGCTCGAGATCGCGACCAGGGCGCGGGTGTCGAAGCGCGAGCTCTATGCGCTGTTCGGCAGCAAGCAGGAGATGCTGACGGCCTGCGTCAGCGAGCGCGCCAAGCGGTTCAAAATACCGACCGATCGGCCCGAGTTGCGCGACCGCGAGACACTGCGGCAGACGCTTGCGAGCTTCGGCGCGCAGTTATTGCGCGAGATCAGCGATCCCGGCCGCATGCTGAACGAGATCGGTATCGGGACCAGCCGCGGCGCGCTGCACGAGCTGATGAGCCGAGCAAAGGCGGCAGAACTGCTCGAGGGCGATCCGGCCGAGATGGCCGATCAGTTTGCCGGGCTGTTGTGGGGCAGCCTGATGCTCGGCCTCCTGCTTTCCACCGCCACGTGGCCAAATCGGAGCGAAATCGCGCGGCGGGCGGAAGGGGCGACCACAGCGTTCCTAGATGTGTATCCGGCGCCTGTGTAGCTTGCGTAGCGCGGAATATGGCAAGCGCGCCTTCAAACGCCTCGCCGCGAACCATGGCGAGAGTGAGAGTACGGCGTTGTTCTCTAAGACGTCGACGGGTTTTCACCGGCCGAAGCTCCGTAGCGCGCAATAGCGTCAGCGTATTGCGCCTATCCGTCGGGGTTAGGCAGCGATCTGTCGTTGCGGCAGCGCACCAGCGGAAGGATTTCGCCCGAGATTACTCTGGTGATCTTTTGCTGCTTGGCGTTGGTTACGATGGTCATGCACGCGCATCCGTAGCCGTGACCCGAACCAGGCACATTGGTCTCAACGAATTGCCGCTCGTCAAAGGCCGGCACATTGTCGATGCCTTTGGGATCCGGTCGCCCCTGCATCTGGGTCCACCAATCCCCGTCACTGTCGGTCAGGACGAGGTTGCCGGGTGTCGGACTGGAGTACCAGCCACAAAGGCGCTCGGCGTAGGCGGCGGCAGGCAAGGACATGATAGCCAGGCAGAAATAGGCAGCGAACAATCGGCGCATGAGAACCTTTACCTCCCTTGAGTAAAGCAGGTCATGCCGCCAAAAATCTGCGTTGGCGCCGGTAACGAGGCGTCATGATTTTGTAAGCCTTATGGCCTCAACTTCGTGTCCACATTTTCTTCGATCAATCCGCAATGAAGCGTCACAGGCTTCCTTTGGACATCGCTTAGTGGACCGTCGATGAAATCGCAGCTGAGCAGATTGTCCGGACTGCTCTTGCGCGCCGACGCAACGTTGACGTTGACCTCGGGAGGGCCGGCAAGCCAGTCGAGACGCTTCATGTCGACCTTTGTGCCTCTGATGCGGGCGTGGCCCGCTGTGCCCGCTATCTCGACCTCTTCGTCCTGCGGCGTGAGATCGATCTGGCCGACTTCGTTGGCGTGCTTCTCGGCACTCCGCTTCGGGTCACCGTAATAGGAGGCGAGGACGACAATTCCCTCCTTGTCAGCCGCGAGCTTGGCGGCTGCCTTCTTGGAAAGCGTGACGTTAACGTCGAAGCCCATATCACCCTGAGCTGTTGCCGGCGCGGCACACGCCAACAGGGCAGATGCTGCAATCGTACTTGCGAGCAGTGATCTATAGCGTCTCACGATCCACCTCCTTCGGGTCCCCCATTCAATGACGATACCCCGCGCATGCTTCGTGCTGGGCTGCGACGCCACGCTCGCCGGCAAGTCAGTTCGCGGCCGGAACGGGGCAGCTCATATCGCCCTCCTTGCACTTGAGGTAACCCTCGAAGTCTTTGACCCGGGATTGCGCCAGGCTGTCCATGCACTGCGCGATGAGCATTGGCATTGCGCTTCCTCCGGCCGCTCCTGAAGTCTGGAAACTGCACTCGGCGTCGCGAAATTTGTCCCAATCCCGTTGAGCTTGGACAAGAAGCTTCCTGGTATCCGCATCATCTTTCAGGCGGGCTTCGATCTGCTTGTAAAGCTCATTAAGCTTCTTGTCGGATTTCTTGAACGCGGCATCGGCGCACGCGTTCAGCGAGGCCTGATCCTTGGCGGCGTCGTAGCACTTTTCCTGGGCAAAGGCGAAAGTCGGCATGGCCAGAGCCATAATAACGGACGGGATTCCCCAAAAATTGCCCTCGCCGGCAAGGTCGGCCACTAATCGGAATCGTCGTCGTCCGGTGTATCGACCTCGCAGCCGATGCCGCGGCAGCTTTGGTAGTTGCCTTGCGTATCGAAGTTGGGATTGCCTTCCTTGTCGTACTGCGGTCTGTCGTCGATGCTTTGATCCCCGTCATCAGGATCGTCGACTTTACATCCGAGCCCATGGCAGCCGATGTAACGGCCCCCGGTATCGAAGTTGGGATTGCCGTTCCTGTCGAACTGCGGACGGTCGTCTATCTTCCGGCTCCCTTTATGGGACTGATCAACCAGGCAGCCCCTTCCGCGGCAATCATCGTAGTCGTCGGTGGTACAACCGGAGATCGCCATCAAAGCAGTGGCCAAGGCCGCACAGATTACGAATTTCACGATTCATTCCTCCGACTGGCTGGCGGCGGACGTCGTCCATATCGGAGGGTCATTGCAGGCGGCGATCCCCGCTCTTGCCGCGAAGTCTGGCGCGAATCCGAGGAGGGCAAAGCTTCACCGGCCTTCGAACGAGAGCCAGGCCGTGGGCGATGCATTCGACGAGTTAGCCGACGGTTGCCGTAGTCTCTTACGCAGGAGGGAACGCTCCCGGCGAGAGCCGCCGCATTAGCGAATGTCAATATTCCTCTCCATGCTTAGCGCCCCGTCCGCCCAAGCATGTCTCGACAATCCGCTGACGCGGCTGTGCTTCCGAGAAATTGCATCCGAGTCAGCCTATGACAAGGACAAATCCCAACATCGCAGGATTGAATTTTGCAAATGCTTAATATTTCGGAATCAGCACTGGTTACCTTAGCGGGTACTGAAATGTGGTCGGCAGCAAGATTCTGGAATGCTTCATTAGTTTGTTCTTATTGATCCTTTGTTAGTACCAGTACTATTCTGTTTATGTGAATTTTGCGCCAGCTCTACAAAAGGCGCGACGAGACCGAATTTTACATGATCGCCCTAATCGCGATCTATCGTGGTATTTTTCGAACCCAACCAGCCCGTTGCGCAGGCCGAAAGAAAACTCTGCATTTGCCCAACGCGTGAAGCAGCCGTCAAATTTGGAATTCACGACGTTTCGGATCTCCGCGACACGAAGAAAAGGCGGCTTCGGACATGGCGATGTTCGTGGCGCCAGCCGCGATGAGCGGTTTGGAAAGCCCGACTAACCGCGCCTTGTCTCACCCCAGCCCGATCCGCTTGGCGCCTTGCCGGAACAGCGCCTCGGCGTCCGGCTCGAAGCGGAAGGTGCCGATGAAATCGTCGGCGCAGTAGCTCGGCAGCATCTTGCGCAGCGCAGCGGCGAAACTTCGAGCCTCCTCCAGCCTCCCCGCCAGTGCAAGGCAATGCGCGGCAATCGCCAGGATGATGGCATGAGCGTTGGGACGCGCGGCTGCCTTCAGCGCCCATTCGGCGGCTTCGTCGAACTGGCCAAGCCGGACATGCGACATTGCCCTGGCGCCCAACATGCCGAACAGCAGCGGATCGAAGGGACTCAGGTGCCTGGAATGGTCGGATGAGCCGATCGCGGCCCGCGGATCGCCGGACTGCGAATGGACGAACGACAGCGCATAGTGGCCAAGCGCGAAATTCGGGCTGAGGTCGACGGCGCGTTCCAGCTCGACGAGAGAGCCGTCCTGCTCGCCGCGCAGCCACAGGGCCCGTCCCATGGCCCAGTGAGCGGCCGGATTGTGATCGTCAACGAGTAGGCTCTGGCCGGCTGCCTCGAAGGCCAGGGCGCTTTCCTGGTCGCGGTCGCCCCAACGCTGGAAGGCATTTTGCCAATGGGTGAAGGAGAGCCCGGCATAGGCGCGGGCGAAGGTCGGATCGAGCTTCAAGGCCATATCGAAGCAATGCTGGGCCTGCTCGTTTTCCGTGCGGGTGAAGCGATACATGTGCCAGAGACCCCGGTGGTAGGCTTCCCAGGCGTTCAGCGAATTGGGCGCCTTCAGCATGGCGCGGTTGCGTTCGACCGTCTCGATCTCGGCCGAGATCGACGAGACGATGCTGTTGCCGATATCATCGAGCACGGCAAAGATGTCGTCCGGCTTGCGCTCGAACGTCTCGGCCCAGACGATCCTCGCCGTGCGCACCTCGACCAGCTCGACCGCGACGGTGACCCGGCCCGCCTGGCAGCGCACCGTGCCGGTGGCGACATAGTCGACATTGAGCCGCCGGCCGGCATCCTCCGGCGCAATGTTTTTTTCGGCGAGCGCAAACACCGAGCCGCGCGCGATGACGAAGAAATCCCTGAGCTTGGCTAGGCGGGTGATGATGTCGTGGGTCAGGCCGTCGGCCAATCCACCGCGCGGGCCGCGGCCAGCCGCCTCTTCGGCAAACGGCATCACGGCAAGCGAAGCCTTCTGCGATGCAGCAGTGTCGGAATTGGCAAGCACAATTGAGGCGTGGGGGGCCGCGGGTACGAGTGAAGGTCGCGCCCAGAGCGTCGCGGCAGGTCGTTCGTTGCGGATCATCCGCCATGCCTCACGAACGGCTCCGAAATCCAGATCCTCCGAAAGCAAACAGCTGCGCCGCGGAAGCGAGATGTTCCTCGCCCGCGGCAAACTGGCCGCGCTGCGCCAGCCTTTTCAGAAGAGCCACATGCGCGCGCCCGTCGAATGGAGCGAGTTCCAGCCATTTGTCCAGATGCGAAGACATTTCGTCGGCATCCGCCGGAAGTTTGTTGACGAGATGTTCCAGGACTGCGGCGTGCCAAGAGCTGAAGCGGCGGCGCTGAGCGATCAGCCAACTGTAGAAATGTGGGCTGCGGTCGATCTCAAGCCCATCGAGGAAATCGCCGGCGAACATTCCGGACAGGGCCCGCAGCCGCTCCAGATCGAGCGCCTCAACACCCTTGGTAGCGGCCGAGGCTATGTCGACAGCGTCGACGGAAGCACCTTTCAGATCAAGCGCGATCGTGTCGCCTGGTGTCTCGACCCTGCGATGATGCGGCTCATCGAGGATGCCTCTAAGCTTGCTCAGGCACCAGCGAAGCTCGCCGCGCGGGTCGTTTGGAACGTCCCACAAAAGCTCGCAGAGCCGGCTGCGGCCGACCGGATGCGACGCCAACGCCAGATAGGCGAACAGCGCACGAAGCTTGCGCGACTTCGGAAGCTCGACGGAGGTGCCGTTGCGGATAATCGTCAACGGTCCGAGCAGGCGCACGGAAAGGCCTGCCACCTCGCCGTGGAGGCTCGATCGGGCGGATTCCACGTGCGTTTCCACGCCTGCTCCCACGCTGGCCAGTCGGCTTTTGTTTTATCACCAAACGCGATGGGGTGCATCCGGCAGCGAAGTTCCGCGCCGGATGCCGCCATTGCCGGAACCCCATTGCCGGCAAGCCAGGGAACCGTAGCGCGGCAAGGTCTCGAAACCTCGCCGCCCAAGCCACCGGTCTGTAACCGGCCCGTGACGACAAGAGACAACGACAAAGCGAGGAGATCGACATGTTGCATCAACAGAAAATCAGAACCACTGCCGGGCGCGGCCGCCTGTTCGACAGCATTCTCGATACTGTCGGCGATACGCCGGTGATCCGCATCAATAACCTCGGACTGGACCAAGTGACGATCTATGTGAAGGCCGAGTTCTTCAATCCCGCCGCCTCGGTGAAGGACCGGTTGGCGCTCAACATCATCGAAGAGGGCGAGCGCAGCGGCGCCTTGAAGCCGGGCCAGACCGTGGTCGAGGCGACCAGCGGCAACACCGGCATCGGCCTTGCCATGGTCTGCGCCCAGAAGGGCTATCCCCTGGTGGTGACGATGGCCGACAGTTTTTCCATCGAACGCCGCAAGCTGATGCGCATGCTGGGCGCCAAGGTGGTGCTGACGCCGCGCGCCGAGAAGGGTTTCGGCATGTACAAGAAGGCGGTGGATCTCGCCGAAGCCAATGGCTGGTTCCTGGCCCGCCAGTTCGAAACCAAGGCCAACGCCGCCATTCACGAAGCGACGACGGCGCGCGAGATCATCAACGATTTCGCCGGCGCCCGGCTCGACTGCTTCGTCACCGGCTACGGCACGGGCGGCACCGTCGCCGGCGTCGGACGCGTGCTGCGCCGCGAGCGGCCGGAGACCCGGATCGTGCTCGCCGAGCCGGCCAATGCGCAGCTTATCGGCAGCGGCAAGCCGCAGCAGCGCGCCGCCGACGGCGCGCCTGCCGCCAGCCATCCGGCCTTCGAGCCGCACCCGATCCAGGGCTGGACGCCCGACTTCATTCCGGACGTGCTGCAGGAGGCGATCGACGCCGGCCTCTATGATGAGGTAGTGCCGATCGCCGGGCCCGAGGGCATGAAATGGGCCAAGGCGCTGGCGCAGAAGGAAGGGATTTTCACCGGCATCTCCGGCGGAGCGACCTTCGCTGTGGCGCGGCAGATCGCGGAAAAAGCGGCGCCCGGTTCGGTGATCCTTTGCATGCTTCCCGACACTGGCGAACGCTACATGACGACGCCGCTGTTCGACGGCATCGAGGCGGAGATGGACGCCGAGGAGACTGCGCTTTCGCAGTCGACGCCCGGCTGCCAGTTTCCGGCGTGACGGCGGCACATCGGGAGCGGCCCGCATGGATACGAAGCCTGGATTGGCCGTCACGGCCAGCGAACAAACGCTTGACCCCGCAGACTGGGCCGAGGTGCAGGTCCTGTCGCATCGGATCGTCGACGATGCCCTCGCTTACCTGCGCAATGTCAGAGAGCGTCCGGTGTGGCAGGAGATGCCGGTTGATGTGAGGGCTTTCTTTACGGCACCGCTGCCGCGTTCGCCGGCTCCGCTAGCCGAGGTGTATGGCGAAATAACCAGGAACTTGATGCCCTATCCGATGGGCAACGTCCATCCACGCTTCTGGTCCTGGTATATGGGCTCGAGCAATTTCACCGGCGCGCTCGGCGATTTCCTGGCGGCGATCCAGGGCTCCAATCTCGGCGGCGGCAACCATGCCGCCGCGCTGATGGACAACCAGGTCGTCGACTGGTGCAAGGAAATGATGGGCTTTCCGCAATCGGCCAGCGGCACGTTGGTCAGCGGCGGCTCGATGGCCAATATCATCGGTCTGACCGTGGCGCGCAACGCCACAGCGGGTATCGACATACGCGAGCACGGCGTTGCCGGGATCGACAAGCCGCTGCGTTTCTACGGTTCCGACCAGCTTCATTCCTGCCATCGCAAAGCGATGGAGGCGCTCGGCCTCGGCCACCGGGCGCTGCGCCGCATCCCGAGCGATGCCGGGCTGCGGATCGACATCGCTGCGTTGCGGGCGGCGATCGCCGAGGACCGCGACGCCGGTTTCAAGCCGGCCTGCGTAATCGGTACGGCCGGCACGGTGAACACGGGCGCAATCGACGATATGCGAGCGCTGGCTGACCTGGCGGCAAAAGAAGATCTGTGGTTTCACGTCGACGGCTGCATCGGCGCCTTGCTAGCGATTGCGCCGGACAATTCGCATCGCGTCGCCGGCATCGAGCACGCCCACTCAATCGCGCTCGATCCGCATAAATGGCTGCACGCGCCCTTCGAGGTCGGCTGCGCGCTGATCCGGGATGCCTCCGCGCATCGCCGCACGTTCGCGGTGACGCCGGAATATCTGGAATCGACGCCGCGCGGCCTGGCCTCCGGCCAATGGCTGCACGATTACGGCCTGCAGACGACGCGCGGCTTTCGGGCGCTGAAGGTGTGGATGGCGCTGCGAGAGCACGGCATCGAGAAGTTCGGCCGGCTGATCGACCAGAACATCGCGCAAGGACACTATCTCGGTGCGCTGATCGAGGCCGAACCGGCGCTCGAACTGGTGGCGCCGATCAACATCAATATCGTCTGCTTTCGCTACCGCGCCGATGGGTTGGACGCTGAGCGCCTGAAAGCGCTCAACACCGAGATCATGCTGAGGCTGCAGGAAGAAGGCATCGCCGCCATCTCCGACACGACGGTGCATGGCCAGCATTGCCTGAGGGTAGCGATCAACAACCACCGCACCCGGCGCGACGATCTGGACCTGCTCGTGCGGGAGACGGTTCGGCTGGGGCAGGAGATTTCGAGAGCTGGCACCGCCGGCTAAGAATCCTCACCAGACAACCGCTTCAGACAAATGACAGCGCCAGTGCGTGTGGAGGCGATCATTTGTCGAGATCGGCAAAGCTGCCGCTTCGGTTTCCGTCAACTAACACTACGCAGCAGGAGGCTACGTCTCAAGCCAGACCTTCTCGAAATGCTGCTCGAGCGACTGGTGCTGCTCGCAGCCGAGCACGCCCTTGCGGTAAGTGCGGTAGACCGAGCGCCAGTAGGGCTGGATGATGACGCCGGAATCGCGCAGATTCTGTTCGATCTTGGCCATGAGCTCCTTGCGGGCGCCGGGATCTGGCATCGCCAGCGCCTTGTCGAGCAAAGTGTCGAATTCCGGATTGGCATAGGCGCTCTCGTTCCAGGCGGCGCCAGACTTATAGGCGAGCGCCAGCACCTGGACGCCGAGCGGCCGGCCGAGCCATTCCGTGCAGGAGAAAGGATATTTGCTCCAGTCGTTCCAGAAGGTGGCGGCCGGCAGCACGGTGCGCTTGATCTTCAGCCCTGCCTCGCGGATCTGCGCGGCGATGGCGTCCCCGGTGCTCTTCTGCCAGTCGACATCGACCGAGATGAGCTCGTATTCGTGGTCGGCCTTGCCGGCCTCGGCGAGCAGGGCTTTGGCTTGATCGATGTTGCGGACGGCCGGGCCGATATCGGCATATTCGGGATGCATCGGCCCGACGTGATGGTTCTCTGCAGGCTTGCCGCGGTTATCGATGCCGATCTTCAGCACGGCGGCGTTGTCGACGGCGAGCTGGGCGGCGCGGCGCACCTTGATGTCGTCATAGGGCGGATTGCCGATATTGAACCGCGCGACGATGGTCGAGCCGGTGGAGATTTCCGAATTGCTCAGGCCCATGGAGTCGGTCTGCGCAACCGTGTCGGAGGCGGTTTCATGGTCGGTGTCGATCTCGCCCGATTCGAAGGCCGACAACATGGCATTGGGATCGGAGCCGTAGTCGACCCATTTGATACCGTCGAGATAGAACTCGCCCTTCCACCAGGGCTTGTCCTTGCGGCGGACTTCGGCGCCGACCTCGGCGTTCCATGCGACGAGTTCGCAAGGCCCGGTGGTGATCGCCAAGGCCTTCAGCGGATCGCCGTCGCCTTCATAGCTGCGATGCATGATCAGCGCCGGATAATCGGCCATGCCGGCAATCAGCGAGATGTCGGGCTTAGGCAAATTGAGCCGGACGGTGAAATCGTCGACGCGCTCGATGCCGCCGTCGACGACCTTCTTGGTATCGGCGTTGACCATCGCGCCCATCCGCGCGGCGACCGAATTGCCGGCGACGGACGCATCGCACCAGCGTGTCAGATTGTGGATGACATCGTCGGCGTTGAAGGTGTCGCCGTTCGACCAGGTGACGCCCTTGCGGACATGCAGGGTCAGCACGCGTGCGTCGTCGCTGGTCTCCCAGCTTTCGAGCAGCCATGGCTCGAAGGTGAAGTCGCGGTTCCAGCGCACTAGATATTCGTTGCACTGACGGGCGACGTTGGACATCTCGACGCCGTCGAAAGTGCGCGGATCCTTCCAGCCCTTGACGTTCATGGCGACGCGCAAGATGCCGCCGCGTTTCGCCTCCTCGGCCCTGGCCGGTGACGAAGCAAGCCCGCCCAGCGCCAGCGCGCCGGCAGCGCTGACGCCGAGCGCAGCCATGGTGGCGAGATATTCGCGCCGGTTCATCTGGCCTTTCTTGAAGCCGTCGGCGACGGGTCCGGCCTGCGGATGCAGTGTTCGGTCGGTCAGCATGAATTTCATCGTATCCTCCCTGTCGGGCCTGCGCATCGCGGATGCCGGCTCCTTACGTGGCGTGATGATAGGGCTGGCCTGATCGCAGCAGTGTTCGAGTTTCCGCAGTTGTTGTGCGCTGTTCCGCGACTGTGGAGCTTGGAGGACGGTCCGCGTCACTCCGGCCAGTCACCCCCGCCCAGCGCGGCTATCGCCGCCACGATGCGCTCGAAGGCCTCGCCGGCGCGCGGCACGGTCTTGCGGGCGCGCAGGAAACTGTGCACCAGCCGCGGTTCTTCGCGCCACCATGCCATGCCGCCGGCGGCAAGGATGCGGTCGCGATAGGCTTGGCCGTCCGACGACAGCGGGTCGCATTCGGCAGTGACGATGACCGTCGGCGGCAGGCCGGAGAAGTCGCTGTCACTAAGCGGCGAAAATGTCGGGTCGTCCGGCGACTGCGCCTTCCCTGCCCGGATATGCCGATAGAATTCGAGATCGCGCAATGTCAGCAATGGCGCCTCGGCGTGCTCGACATAGGAGCCGGTGCGCGCTTTGCCGTCCAGCTCGGGGCCGCCTAGCTCATCACCGCCGAGCTCGGGATAAATCAGCACCTGGCCGATCGCATGGCGAGGATGGCGCCGTGTCGCCTGCGCCACTGCGGCAGCCAGGTTGCCGCCGGCGCTTTCGCCGCAGAGCACGATCGGCAGGCCGGTCGTCGCCGCAGCCCATTCGAATACGGCCAGCGCATCCTCGAAGGCCGCCGGATGCAGATGCTCGGGCGCCAGCCGGTAGTCGGCGGACAGAACGGCAAAGCCAGTGCCGGCGCAAATCTCGGCGCAGATGTCGTCATGGCTGTCGAGCCCGCCAAGGACGAAGCCGCCGCCGTGATAATAGACGACCGTTGCCTGCGGCGCCGTTCCCGCCAACTGATAACGCCGCACCGGGATCGCACGGTCGACGGCAGAAACCGCGCTGTCGCTGGCCTTGACGCCGGGCGGATAGGGCTCGCGAACCGCCCAGCACATGGCATCATAGACCGCCCGCTGCCTGTCGATCGGCATGTAGACGATCTCGGGCGGATACCACTCATTGACCCGGTCGATATAGGCCCACAGCTCCAAATCGAGCAGCGTTTGGTATTTTCCGCGCCCTCTCGTTTCGGGTTGATCGGCCTCGGTGATCATCGCTGCGCGGTGCCGCTCAGAGCTCGGCGTAGAGCCGGGCGGCATTTTCATAGCTGAAGCGCAGCGGCACCGAGCCCTCGACCTGCCAGGCTTCGACCGTCTCGCCGGCCAGCAGCCGGCAGGCGCCGTCGGTGGTAGTGACGGCGCCGCCATAGAGCCGGTTCGCGAGATTGAGAATGGCCGTCTGGTGCATCGCCGTGCTGCCGCTGCCGCAGCCATCCTTGACCAAGAGCACGCGAAACCCGAGCGCCACCGCATCCTTGACGGTGGCATCGATGCAGGCCTCGGTCCAGACGCCGGCAACGACAAGCCACTCGATGCCGTCGGCCTTCAGCCGCTCGGCGGCAGGCCCGGCGCGGAAGGCGCTGGCATCGGTCTTGACCAGCATCGTCTCGCCGGCGGCCGGACCGACCTCCGGGCAGATCGCGGTCAGCGGATCGTCCTTGTCGGAAAAAGCCGACTTGCCGTTGGCCTCGACCGGGTGGAACGGCCGCGCCGTGGCAAGATCGACGACATAGGCCCAGTGATAGAGCGGCACATCATTGGCCCGCGCCGCCGCCTGCAGCCGCTGGACGTTGGCGAGGATGTCGCCATAGCCTTCGACCAGATAGCGCTTGTCCCGCCGATGCTCCTCCTGGAGATCGATGAAGACGGCGGCCACCGTACCGCGTTTGATGGAGATCGGGCTTTTCATGCGAATGCGCCTGGCTTCCCGGCCAACGCTGTTTCTTTCGGTGGGCTGGCGCAAGCCGTGGAGATTGGCTGAAAAGCTCTCCCGACTTCGTCATCCCAGGGCGAAGCAGGAGCGAAGCTCCGTCGCGGAGACCCTGGGATCCATGCTGTGGCCTCGGCCGAAGCGCCCAGCGGAGCAGAATACTGCACCGTCGCGTCACCTCGATGTAACGGCATGGATCCTGGGGTCTGCGCTGCGTCGCTGCGCTCCTTGCTGCGCCCCAGGATGACGAAGCGTTGGGGCATCAAACCTGTTTCTCCAGAAAATCGTCCTCATAGGGGAAGCGCGACAGGAGCTCGGTGCCGGTCTCGGTGATCAGGATCTCGTCCTCCAGCTTGACGCCCTCGCGGCCGCCCTTCTCGCCGATATAGCTTTCGACGCTGACCACCATGCCGGGTACGATGACACCGTCGCGGCCATAGGTCTCGTAGTCCATGGCATGCGCGATGAACGGCGTTTCGCCATGCATGCCGACGCCGTGCATGACCGAGGTATAGCGCTGGTCGACGAAGCGGTCCGGGATTTTCCAGGCCTTTTCGGCAATCTCGCGAAACGCCATGCCGGGCTTGACGACCCCGATGTTGTGCTGAACCTGGTCGTGCGCCATACGGTAGAGCGACTTCTGATAATCGGTCGGCTTGCCCGGCCCGCAGCGGAAGGTGCGCGAGAAATCCGAATAATAGCCGTAGCAGCCGATCGTGTCGGTATCGAGCGCCAAAAGTTCGCCAGGCCTGATCTTGCGGCCGCTCGCCTCGTTGAACCACGGATTGGTGCGCTGGCCCGAGGTCAGCAGCCGGGTTTCGATGAACTCGCCGCCCTGTCGGATCACCTCGCCATACATGATGGCGAACAGCTCGTTTTCGGAAACGCCGGGCTTGATCGCCTCGCGCACCGCATAGACCGCGGCCTCGGCACCGGCCATAGACACCTGCAGGCATTTTACTTCCTCGGGCGTCTTGACCGCGCGCACCGCCAAAATCTCGCCCTGGCAATCCCGGACCTCGCAGCCGCGCTTTTCCAGCGCCAGTGCCTGCAGATGGCTGCAGCGGTCGAGCCCGAGCTTCATCGAGCCGCCGCCACGCGCCTTCAGCAATTCGGCGATCTCATCGGCGAACGGGCCGGCGGTTTCATCGTCACGGCCCGACACCGAAGACCAGACCAGCTTGGACGGACGCGCCTCATCGATCGTGTCGAGCACCATCGAGACATGGTAGCTCTGCGGATATTCGAACAACACGATCGGCCCTTCCGTCGGGATGAAGAAATAGCGGGTCGAGTTGCGCAGGAAATAGCCGAACATGTTGCGCGAGCCGGTAGCGTAGCGCTGGTTGTAGGGGTCGAACAAGACAACTCCGCCATAGCCGGTCTCGCGCATCCAGGTGCGCAACCTGGCGAGCCGCCCCTTGCGCAGCGCGTCAGCATCGATGAAGGACGGCTCGGTATCCGACAACCACATGCCGCCGGCCGGATCGGCCGCAGCCGGGTGGCGCATGCGATCCTTGAAATCCACGTCCTCGGTGCTGTCGGGGTCGAAAACGACGATGCTCATGGTGCCTCCTGGAAAGGCAGACCATGGAGCAAACGACGTACCGCCATTGTGCGGAAAACCGCAAATGTCGTGCCAGATGCCGTAGACAGGTTGGCGGGACAGCACCCCCTCTGGCCTGCCGGCCATCTCCCCCACGAGGGGGGAGATTGGCCGTTGCCTCCGCTTTCGCTAATCACGAGTGGCGAAGAGGAGGGCGCGGCAGTCGACGCTGCCGATCTCCCCCTTGTTGTGGGGGAGATGGCCGGCAGGCCAGAGGGGGGCGCTGTCCCGCCGTCGTTGCGCCGCGTCAGCGCGCAGTCCCTAATGCCTGCGCATCACCTTCGGCGCGTGGCCATGTTCTTCCCTGAAAGCCCGCGCAAAGCTCGACATCGAAGCAAACCCACAGGCGAGCGCCACGTCGCGCACCATCAGCGTCGAATGCGCCAGGAGATCGGCGGCGCGCTTAAGCCTGAGGCGGCGGTAATAGCCGTTCGGCGAGATGCTGAGCTCCGAGCGGAAATTGCGTTCGAGCTTATCGGAGGAGACACCAAGCCGCCCCGCCAGCTCCGCCATGCCGAGCCGCTCCTCGACCGCATCCTCCATGATGGCGATGGCCGACAGCACCAGTTCGTTCTGCACGCCGGTGCGCAGGCGCAGCGGCATCAGCTTGCGGTCGACGCTGGAGCGCAGCGGGCTGTGCACGAACCATTCGGCGACGCCGGCCGCGAGCTCGGCGCCATAGTCGCTAGTGACGATCTCCAGCATCATGTCGAGGCTGCCTACGCCGCCGGCCGAGGTGAAGCGCTTGCGGTCGATGACATAGAGATCGCGCCTGAGCTCGATATCCGGAAACGCTTCGATGAAAGCCGCCTGGCTGGTCCAGTGCAAGGTGCAGGAATGGCCGTCGAGCAGGCCCGCGCGGGCGAGGAAGAACGCCGCATCCGCCACCGCACCGATATGGGCGCCGCCGCGCAGGCTCTTGCGGATCCAGCTCACAGCATCGTGCGCGACGAGATGATCGGCATCGCCGCCCGAGCAGACGACGATGCGATCGACCTTCGGCGCGTCATGGGGGGCAAAGCCGGGCTGGATGACGACGCCGTTCGAGGCCTCCACCGGGCCCTCGGCGGCGCCGACGATGATCCAGCGGTAGCAGTCCCGCTTGGCCAGCACATTGGCGGCACGCAGCGGCTCGATCACCGAGCTGAACGCCATCATCGGAAAGCCAGGGAAGACCAGGACGGCGAACGTGAGGGGGGCGTCGCTTGCCGGCGGTTGGTTGCGTTGTCGGTGGTTCATAGCTTCCGGAGTCAGGTAAGGTGGATCAAGAGGCTACAATTCTGCCGGACGGCACCAAGGTCAAACAGAATAGAATATAAGATACCGGAGGCGATGCAGAACAAGCGCCGCTCGTTGGCGATCCTTCACGCCCCCTCGCAAGGTTCTGTTACCGGGTTCAACTAGCCAGCGCCTGATCCAAATCCGCAATCAAATCGTCGCCATCCTCGATCCCGGCCGACATCCGCACCAGCGAGTCGGATATCCCAATCTCAGCGCGCTTTTTCGCCGGGATCGAGCCGTGCGTCATCAGCGCCGGGTGCTCGATCAGGCTTTCGACGCCGCCGAGGCTTTCGGCCAGCGTGAACAGTTGCGTGTGCTCGAGGAAGCGTTTGGTGCCGGCGAGGTCGCGGTCGAGCTCGACGGTGATCATACCGCCGAAGGCGTGCATCTGCCGCCTGGCGATGGCGTGCTGCGGGTGGCTGGGCAGGCCGGGATAGATGACGCGGCGGATGTCGGGGCGGCTCTTCAGCCAGTGCGCGATCTTCTGGCCGTTCGACGAATGACGCTCCATCCTCAGCGCCAGCGTCTTCAGTCCGCGCAGCGCCAGGAAACTGTCGAACGGCCCGGAAATGGCGCCGATGGCGTTTTGGAGGAATTTCAGCCGCTCAGTAAGATCCTTGTTGTCGCCGACCACGGCGACGCCGCCGACCATGTCGGAATGGCCGTTGAGATATTTCGTCGTCGAATGGACCGATATGTCGATGCCGAGCTCCAGTGGCCGCTGCAGATAGGGGCTGCAGAAAGTGTTATCGGCGACCGACAGCACGCCCTTGCGCCTGGCCAGTGCGGCGACGCCTTCGAGATCGACGACCCGCAGCAGCGGGTTGGTCGGCGTCTCGACCCAGAGCAGCCTGGTCTCCGGGCGGATTGCCGCTTCGACCGCGGCAAGGTCGGTGAAGTCGACGAAGTCGACCTGGAGGTTGGCCGAGCGCTTGCGCACCCGCTCAAGCAATCGGAACGTGCCGCCATAGATGTCGTCGGTGGCGACGATATGCGCGCCTGAATCGAGCAGTTCGAAAATGGTTGCGATCGCCGCCAGCCCGGAAGCGAAGGCGAAGGCGGCTGCGCCGCTTTCGAGGTCGGCCACCGCGCGCTCGAAGGCAAAGCGGGTCGGG
This sequence comes from Mesorhizobium sp. WSM4836, assembly GCF_055811815.1. Classification (NCBI taxonomy): domain Bacteria; kingdom Pseudomonadati; phylum Pseudomonadota; class Alphaproteobacteria; order Hyphomicrobiales; family Phyllobacteriaceae; genus Mesorhizobium; species Mesorhizobium sp. WSM4836. The sequence goes on along the minus strand of NZ_JBVVQF010000044.1, from coordinate 3,527 downwards.
TTCTGGCTGCGGGCATATTCAAAGCCCTTGTGCACGCCCGGGCTCTGCTGGCCATAGGTCGAGGTGGCGTAGATCGGTACCATCACCGCGCCCGTCGTCGGGTCGTGGCTCTGGCCGCCATGGATGGTGCGCGTCGAGAAGGCGAGGCGGTTGCTGCCCGAAAGGGTGGCTTTGACGGTCATCGGGCGCGCCTCAGATGGTTGATCAGGTCGATGCGGGTTATCAGGCCGATGAATTCGTCGCCATCGAAAACAATGGCGACCTCGTTGCGGTCGAACACCGGCAGCAGCGCGTCCAGCGTCTGGCTGGCCTGCAGCGTGTGTAGATTGGTGGTCATGGCCGTACTGACCGGGGCCTTGAATCGGTCCCAGCGGCTGTCATAGGGGCCTTCGACCTTGGCCAGGATATCGCTTTCGTCGATGATGCCGACGAGCTTGCCCTCGTCCAGCACCGGCAGTTGCGAGACATCCGAGCGGCGCATGCGGCCATAGGCGTTGAGCAGGCTTTCGTCGGGGCCGACCGACACGACATCGCCCGTGCGGAGCGTGCGCATGACCAGGTCGCGCAGATCGCCATGCTGCTCCTGCTCGGCCAGGCCCTGCTCGACCAGCCAGAAATCGTCGAAGACTTTCGACAGGTACTTGTTGCCGCTGTCGCAGACAAAGGTAACGACGCGCTTCGGCACGGTCTGCTCGCGGCAATAGCGGAGTGCTGCCGAAAGCAGCGTGCCGGACGACGAGCCGGCGAGAATGCCTTCCTTCGAAAGCAGGTCGCGCACCGCAAGCATGCTTTGCTTGTCGGGGATGGAGTAGGCCTTCCTGACCAGCGACAGATCGGCATTGGGCGGCACGAAATCTTCGCCGATGCCTTCGACGGTCCAGCTTCCGGCCTCTACCATCTTGCCGGTCTTGATCAAGGGCGCCAGGACCGAGCCGACCGGATCGGCGAGTACCATTTCGGTCTTCGGCGAGACTTTCGCAAAGTAGCGGCCCAGCCCGGTCAGGGTGCCGCCGGAGCCGACGCCGACGACCACCGCATCGACATCGCCTTCGAGCTGTTGAAAGATTTCCGGCCCGGTAGTGGTCTCGTGGGCGTCCGGATTGGCCGGGTTGGCAAACTGGTTGGCATAGAAGGCGCCGGGCAGCTCGGCGGCGATCTTTTCGGCCATATCCTGGTAATATTCCGCATGACCCTTGCCGACGTCGGAACGCGTCATGCGCACTTCCGCGCCGAGCGCCCGCAGATGCTGGATTTTTTCGCGCGACATCTTGTCGGGCACGACGAGGATGATGCGGTAGCCCTTGGGGATGCCGACCTGGGCGAGCCCGAGACCGGTATTGCCGGCGGTCGCCTCGACGATGGTGCCGCCGGGTTTCAGTCTGCCCTGTTTTTCGGCGGCGGCAATCATCGACAGCGCGATGCGGTCCTTGATCGAGCCGCCGGGATTCTGGCTTTCGAGCTTGATGAACAGCCGGCACTTGCCGATATCGAATTTGGTCAGCTCGACGACCGGCGTCTGCCCGATCAGGTCGAGAACCGAGGCATAGGGCGGGCGCAGGCGGGAAGATGCATCATCCGGTGCCACGATCTTGTGCTTGCTCATGTCAGATGCTCCGTTGCCAGAATGAGCAACCGCCCTGGAGACGGCAACCTACCGTCTTTTCCAGCCGTTTGCAGTTGGAAAGAAGATAGATCGTGCCAATCCGGCCGCCAGCAGGGGAATGGAATTTCGCGAAAGCTTTGCCGTGCGGGGCGTCCACGCAGGGCAAAAGATTTGCAGAACCTGCTTAGGGTTCAGGCGATCGCAGCCTGGGCTTCGATCTCGATCAGAAAATCCGGATTACCGAGGCCGGCGACGCGCAGCACCTTGACGATCGGCGGCGCGCCACGGTTTGCCCAGAAGGCCATCCAGGCGCCGAAAGCCGGCCCTATATCCAGGTCGCCGGCGATATAGACCGAGAGGCTGACGAGGTCTTCCGGCTTTGCCCCACCGGCTTCGAGCACCTTTGCCAGGTTGGAGAGCGCCTGAGCGGTCTGCGCAGCGAGATCGTCCCTGGCGACGATCCGCCCTTGCGCGTCGACACCATTCTGGCCGCCGACCAGCACGACGCGCGCGGACGCCGGCAACGACACGCCTTGCGAATAGGCCGGGTTGCTATGCATGCCCTCGGGGTTCAGCCTTTCGATGGTCACCGCACTTTTCCTCCTCCACGAAAACTATTCCGCGCCGCCCGGCCGCCCACAGGGATCGCGCGGCACAGGACGGCAATCGTGCGGCGGTTTCAACGCACCATGTCGTTCGGTGCCGCCGCCGATTCCGCCATGCTACCCGGCGCTGGGTGAACAGCAATGCAAGGAACGACCGATGAAGATTCTTGCCTATGACAATTTCAGGGCCGGCGTCACGCTCGACGACCTACGGCCTTATCTGCGCGACGAAGTGTCGAACGTCTGGCGGCTCTGGAAGGCGGGGATTGTGCGCGAGAATTATGCGCGTGGCGACATTGGCGGCGTCATCATCGTCTTCGAGCTCGACAGCGTCGAGGAAGCGCGGCGCTACACCGAGGACTTCCCGCTGTCCAAGGCCGGGCTGCTGGAATGGCACTTCATCGCCTTCGACGCGCCATTGCCGCTGGAATTCCTGTTCGACCCGACCGTCGATATCGCCAAGCCGTGGGACCGGACGGCGGTATGATCCGGTCGAGCGACGGGATTGAAATCCCGACCAGCCTGGCTGAGTGGTGCGATCCGCGCCGCACGGCGTTGGTGGTCTACGACATGCAGGTCGGCATCTGCCGCCAGGTCGCCGGCGCCGCGACCATCATCGAGCGCACCGGCACGGTGCTGGAAGCGGCGCGCATGGCCGGAATGCGGGTGGCGTTCACGCGCCATCTGTCGCTGCCGCGCAAATGGATGGGCGCGACGCAGCTGCGCACCGCCATGGCCTGGCAGCGGCGCGACAGCCCCGACACGGTTGAGCCGTGGTTCCCGCGCGACGCCGAAGCGACGCGGATCGTGCCCGAGCTGGAACCCCGCGATGACGAGGCGGTGTTCGACAAACTCACGATGTCGGCCTTCGATTCCACCGCGCTCGGCTTTGCCTTGCGCGATTGCGGTGTGCACACGATAGCGCTCGCAGGCATCGCCATGGAGATCGGCATCGAGCCGACCGTTCGCCAGGCGACCGACAATGGCTTTGTCGCCGTAGTAATCGAGGATGCCTGTGGCTTCGGCAACCGTGAAGCGCGCGACCGCTCGATGGCGACGCTACGCTTTCTCGGCGAAGCCGTTGTCACCGATGTTGCAAGCTTCTGCAGCGCGCTTGCCGGTGCGGGCTGAGGGCAATCGGCTTGCTCGAGCGATCCACCGTTTCGCGGAAACGCCGAACCGCTCTGTGCCTTTGTTTTCAGGCAATTGCGGACGAAAAACCGCTCCCGGAATTGATCTAGCTGTTTAGTCCCGGCATTTGCTGGAGCGGATCAAGCTTGAAGCGTTCTGGCTGTGCAGCCCATGCCTTGCAAATGAAC
>NZ_JBVVQF010000043.1:0-32607 GCF_055811815.1 Mesorhizobium sp. WSM4836 | reverse complement strand
GTTCCTTCTCGATAGCCATGTGATGATTCTCTCCTTTTCATCATCATGGCCTCGCGCACAGAATTCCTGACAGTCCCGAGGGGATCGTCTGTTTGAGGAAACCTCGCCCGAGGAACTGGCCAGCGAACTCGCGCCCGAGGACTGGGTCTGTCATGCGGCAGGTGAAGGCGCCAAAGGGCCTCGGCTCTATGACTGGGCACGCATCCGCCGCCCTTGGACGTCAAAAGGCGGCCTTGAGCATTGGCTTCTCGTTCGCCGCAAGCGATCGACATCTGGAGAAAAAGCCTACTACCTGGTCTTTGCCCCGCCCGGATCCTCCTTGGCCGAGTTGGCGGCAGTGGCCGGTCTACGCTGGGCGGTCGAGGAGTGCTTTGCGCGCGCCAAGGATGATCTCCGCCTTGATCATTGCGAGGCGCGGTCCTGGCATGGATGGCATCGCCACATGAGCCTGTGCATGGCCGCCCTGGCGTTCCTCTCCAAGCTATCGGCTGATCTTCGCCGCAGCGCATGGAGCAAACCGAACGAAACGAGTCCAAAGCAGCCAATCGTCGCCTGATCCGGATGGCTGCGCTCGTCCCGAGCGTCCCCGAGATCCGCTATCTCCTCGCCCGGGTCCTCATCTTCCCACCGACACAAAAGCCCTTCATCATCGCTTGGTCGCTATGGCGACGACGACATCAAGCTGCGGCCACCATCTGTCACTACAAACGGCGCGGATATCCGCAACTGTAGTACTAGATCAAGGTCCCGGGTGAACACCGCGGCTCCCTGGTCGGCGGATTTATTGAAATGCAAAAAAGGTGAGGGTCATGGGCTATTCGGCCTTTCGGTTTTCCTGAACGGCCTACGTGAGAATAGCGCTTCCGTCATATCGAGCTCGCAAACGGCTTTCTCAGCAATATCACGCGTTGAATTTCGAAATCGCGGAAGAGGGGCATCCCCCACACGGGTCGGTACGCCGCAAAGCTTGAGAAGGTTGGCAACCGCTCTGACGGTGTAGGCGCCTCTGCTAAAGCCAAAGAGGAAGATGCGATCTCGCGGTTGATAGTGATTGATGATGAACTCGTAGCAATCCGCAATGTTGGCGGCGATACCGGTGCCCGAAACGGAGGCAAGCAGCTTCTGGACCCGCCGGACGACATCTGTCATGGCGGTTGCGGTCGTTTCCGTGCCCAGTCCTGGGTCATAGAAGGAAACTTGATGGCGACCGAACTCTCCGGACCGACACGACACGCCCGATAGAGCTTGTAAACATTGCTCATCCGCTGTTCTGCTCGAACACCACCCTCCTGGCCGGTCCCGTCCGAGAACACCACAATGTTCTTGCTCAAGCTGAATTGCCCCCAGAATCGGTACCTTACGTAAAAACCGGCTTCCCAGTTATCCCAGATCGTCGCGGACGAACCCGGCTTCAGATCGAAGCGCCGTCAGTCAGCTAATCTGTCGACATAGCAGGCGATAGCACTTGGGTCGACCTGGAGCCGGAACTCATATGCTCGGCCAGCTTCTTGGGATCCGTGAACCGGCTGTGATTCCACAGCAAGGCCATGAAACTTACAGTCATGCGCTCCCAGGCAAGCGCCGCTAGCGCGGTGAGCAGGAAACCGGCCGCCGTGGCGCCTACCGCCGTGGTTTGATCGGCCGAGAACGCGATCGCAGCAGCGGCTGCCAGCAGATGCAACCCAAACCAGGCGGTCACGGCGCTCGCAAGCCATGATGCACGGCTTGGCACAGCAACCGCGGTTGCCGAGGTGCGCGGCGCTTTCAGCCACCAGCGGGCGATCACGACCGCTGAGATGAGCGCCAGGAGTTCGAACAGCGGAAACAACACGGCAGCTGCGTTAGCCATTTGCTTATGGGTATCCGGCGGCCAGCCGCCGATGATTGCCGACACGGTGAGCACCGGCATCAGAACGACCATATTGCGGGCGACGCGAATGCGCGTGCGCAGCGCCTCCATGGCGCGCACTGCCGCTTCGCTTCCGTTGACGAGGATCTGGATCCGAAGCCAGTCCTCCGGGAAGACGTCTTGAACCAAGCCGCTCCCGACGAGCGCGTTGCGCTCTGCCGTCACCTTCTCCGCGAATTTGAGCCTGACCAGACCGAGCCACTGTTCGAGGATGGTGTCGGTCGAGCGGTCGATGATGACGCCGATCGCGAAGCCAAGCGCGATGGCGACGGCGAGCACATCGGTCGAAAGCCCGAAACCGAGCAGCCCCATGCTGTAAGCCGGGAAGAAGAGCGCCGCCAGCGTGATCAAGCCGGCCAGGACCAGCTCGACTAAAAGCTCGCCGATGCTCATGCGTTGAGCCCTTCTCCAGCGGAACCTTCGCCGCGGTACCTCACACCAATGCGCGGCGCCGTGACGCTCATGCTAGCGCGCCTTCTCCACTAGACCGCCCGCCCGGGCAATCAGCTCGCGCGATTCCGCAAAGGTGATGCGACCGAGCGCTTCCTCTAGCCCGAACCAGCCAAAGTGGCGCCCTTCGCGGTCTTCTCCATCCCCGGTCGCCAACATCAGGAAGAAGGCGATGCGCTGGGGCTGGCCGGAAACGATCAGCTCGATATCGCCCAGCGGCCGTACGACGCGCGTGCGGACGCCGGCCTCTTCCTCGACCTCGCGCACCGCCGCCTGATCGGGCTGCTCGCCCTCCTCGATGTGACCCTTAGGCAGCACCCATTCGCCCGGCTGACGGCGCGCAGTGACCAGCAGGAACTCGACCGCGCCGTGGCGGGAGCGGAAGACTACGCCGCCGGCATGTGTAAGGGCTTTTGAAGGAGAACGGTCAGTCACCAGGCGGCCTCGAGCATTTCAGTCCGATCTTATCCGAGCCCTAGAACGCGGCAAGGGTGCTCGGGATGGATATCTGTGCCGACTTGCCGGCCGAAGCGCAAATCCGTCCTTCGACCGAGACGTCTCCGGCCATCGCGCTCACCAACCTGCGTATCTCCACAGCCGAACGGACTGAATGAGGTGACCGATATGGCCCTGAACTCAAGGATTCCCCCAGCGTCAACAATAACAGCGTTGGGCCGAGAGACGAAGTATGAAGATCGGCGATATTTGTGTGTATAAGACTATTGCTCACCGGTCAGAGGCGCCTCAGGACTGTCACAAAACAGAAACAATCTCACGGCTAGTTTGATTACGGGGGAAGTTGCGGATACGGCTCTTTTTGATTGCAAATACCGCAAGTCGAGCCTCGGCATGCTCGACCGTCAGCTCGGCATGGGCGCGATAAGATTGGCTGCGCTTCTCAATGAGGCATTTCAGGTCCGCGGGCGCCCATAGACACGAACCTAAAACAGAAAAGGCACGGTCATTTCGGGAGGGGAATATGGCAGGAGAATTCCAGGTAAGTGGCAAGAACAGTGCCGCACTCTTTTCGCTCAAGTTGCACAGGGGCGACGGGATGGCCCTAATCGCGATGAACTGGAAAGAGGGCAAGCCCCCAAAGGAATTTGTGGGCTTTGCTATTGAGTATAAGGAACCGGGAGGTGACCGGTTCTACGCGCTCCAAAATCGCATCGCGTTTCCAGGACTTGGTGGAAAGGTCGACCCAAATCGAATGTCCACCCTAAGGTCACCCATTCAGAAGTTCCGATGGGTTCACCTCCCACGCGATGCCGAACTCGACGGCGAATTTGTTTATCGCGTCTCGCCTGTCTTTATGAACAAGCAGGATGAATTGAGCTATGGAGAGCAGCAACACGCGGCAATTGAGTTGCGACGAGAAACCTATCCAGGGCAGTTGAACATAAGCTACACGCGGGGCTTCGTGTCCTCCCAAGCGTTTGTCGATCGCTATGAATCTGCTGGAAAAATCTCCACTCTGCTTCCTAGATCAGCGGCGAAGGGGCTGAGTTTTGTTCCTACCCACCCGAAGGCGACCGCTGCCTTGGCATGGATGGGATTTGAGGCGCGTCACGCGATTCTCGAGGCGCTCGATCAGGCGATTGCCGCAGGAGCTGAGGTTAGGGTCGTGGCGTACGATCTGAGCGAGCCAGACGTGGTCTCGCGGCTTGAAAAGCTTGGCAGCAAACTCAAGATCATTATTGATGACAGCGCCGAACATAAAAAGTCCGGATCGGGCGAAAACCAAGCAGAAGAACGACTCGCGAAATCGGCTGGCGCCAAAAATGTCAAGCGGCAAGACATGGGCAGCCTGCAGCATAACAAGACGATCGTCATCAATGGCCCCAACCTTAAGAAGGTCGTCTGCGGCTCGACAAATTTCACGTGGCGTGGCTTCTTCGTCCAGTCGAACAACGCGCTGGTGGTCGATGGTGCCACGGCGGTCCAGTCCTATCTCCTTGCCTTCGACGGCTATTGGGCATCCGATGATCCCGAGGTTTTCGGCGGTTTGGCATCCGCCGAATGGGCGGACCTAGGTTTGGCTGGGATTGATGCAAAGGTAGCATTCTCTCCGCACTCCAGTGACAATGCGCTACTCGACAAAGTCGCCGCCGACATAGGCGAGACTAAGTCATCTCTATTCTTCTCCCTTGCCTTCTTGCACCAGACGCCCGGGTCGGTAACCGAAGCGATCAAGAGAGTTGTCAAGGACAAGGAAATCTTCGTCTACGGCATTTCCGACAAGGAAGTTGGAGGCATCGACGTACAATTGCCCGACGGCAAGATCGCGCCTGTTTTTCCGGCTGAACTGGCGGAGAATCTGCCGGAGCCCTTCAAGAAAGAGCCTACCGCCGGCAACGTGGGGAATCGGATGCATCATAAGTTCATCGTGATCGATTTCGACAAGCCCACTGCGCGTGTCTACACCGGCTATACAACTTCTCTGACCCCGCTGATCGCAAGAATGGAGAAAACCTGCTCCTCTTCAAAGACCGTCGTGTCGCTGTGTCCTATATGATAGAGGCGATCCGCATCTTCGATCACTATCATTTCAGAATCGCGCAAAAGAAGGCGGCGACGGCCAAGACCAAACTTCAACTTGCCAAGCCGCCGCGGACCAAGGGCGAGAAGCCATGGTGGGCGGAAGACTATGAGGTCACGCGGAAGATCAAAGATCGGCTGCTGTTCGCATAGAGGGGCCGGTATGCTCCGGCGAACGGCCTGCTGCAATCGCGGATTGAGGAGAGCTGGTTCCGATAACGAAATGTGCAAGACTAAGACCTTGAAGCGGTGAGTTTCAGAGCAGCATTTGAGTCATGAAACTGACTAATCCGCGCCCCTACGTGGAACGCATTTAACTGATGGGGCACCAATGGCATCGTTCGCGGTGGGTATAACAACCCAGATATACAAGCTTCAAACGGGGGCAGGGTCGAGCTGTCGAGTTTTACCACGACGACTATGGGAGGATTTTCGTCCGCGGCCCGCGCGGGCCAAGCTGCGCAGTCACTCGAATTTCACAATCCAGCGTGTGACCGCGATGCTTGGGTTGTTCAATTGACCGACTGAGGGTCCGCGGCCCAGCTCCGGAGCGCTTCAACCCAAAGCCTACGATGTGGAGTGGCGTACCCGGTGTTGCGAGCCGCTGGCCCCGCGTTTTTTGACATACGCTCATCATACAGGCCGTGTACCTTCTGTCTGAAGGAAGAAAGTGATGGATCACTCCGAGCTGACTTTGACCAATATATTGCGCGATCCCCTCATCAGGCAGGTTTTGCGGGCGGATCGGATTTCCCTACCGCAATTTGCGGTACTCCTCCAGGAGGCAGCCCGCAAACATCAGAAGTCTACAGTCGGCGCATGCCTCGATGCGACGAGGGTCAACGCGCCGGACCTGATTGCGCCCGTGACCGCACAGCCGGCTATGGAACTCGCTCCAGTTTCTCATAGCGTTTGATCAGTCTGTCAATGACCGTGGAATCGGGACCCCGCATTTTCGCGCAAAAGGGACCCCGGTGTTGGGGCGGTGAAGGGCACGCCGATGAGCGCCCGATCAGGCGGAGCTGGTCGGGGTTGCACAGCCTGATCGGGCGCGGCTGATTGGCTTTTCGGCTTTAGCTTTGAGAGCGGCTGACCGCGCCGCCGCCGATCCGGCGTGCGTTTGGCGCCGCATCCCGCTCCTAAACCGTCACCCCTTTGCCATGCGGCTAACAGCGCCGTTTTTCCCACTGACGTGAAAACATCGGAACAAAGTACCTTATCTCTACAGATTTTATAGAATATCGTTTGGCCTGGTTTGATGCTGGCCTAGCGGGCATGCAAAGTGTGGAGATTGATGACTTGGCACGGCTATCGGTTCTCGGAATATCAGGCGGTGTAAGCAAGCCGTCCCGTACCACGGCGGTGGTGAATGCGCTGGTCAAGGCGGTCGCGCTGCGCGTCCCTGCAGACACAGGCCTGATTGAGATCACGGAGGCAGCACCCTCGCTTTTCGCCGGATTATCCCGCGGCGCACTTGGCGCATCTGGAGAAGCGATTATCCAGCGTGTCGAGAAGGCCGATTTGCTCGTGGTCGGAACGCCTGTCTATAGGGCTTCCTACACTGGCGCTCTCAAGCACCTGTTCGACCTGGTCGACTACCGCGCGTTGACCGGCAAGACCGTGCTTCTCGCGGCGACCGGCGGGAGCCCATACCATGGCCTGGTGCTCGAACATCAGCTCCGGCCATTGTTCGGCTTTTTTGGCGCTGTCACCGTCCCGACGGGCGTCTACGGCGCGCCCGACGACTTCGTCGACGGCGATATCGTCGGCGCAGCCATCATTGAGCGCATTGCAAGGGCCGCTACCGACGCGGTCTCCTTGCTCAACTCCAGTCACGCAAATGCTGCCGTCGCCACGCGCGTCGGCTGAGCCAATCAACAGGGGAAACGACGACATGAGTTCGCATTCCGAGGCCATCAAATTCGCCTACTGGGTCCCGAATGTCTCCGGCGGTCTGGTCATTTCCAACATCGAGCAGCGGACGGGTTGGGATATCGACTACAACCGCAAGCTCGCCCAGATTGCCGAGGCCAACGGCTTCGACTATGCGCTGAGCCAGATCCGTTTCACAGCCGGCTATGGGGCCGACAACCAGCACGAATCAGTCTCGTTCAGCCATGCCTTGCTTGCCGCGACCACAACGCTGAAGGTCATCGCAGCGATCCTGCCCGGCCCGTGGAACCCTGCGCTGGCGGCCAAGCAGATCGCTACCATCAACCACCTGACCAATGGCCGCGTATCCGTCAATGTCGTCAGCGGCTGGTTCCGTGGCGAGTTCGCCGCCATTGGCGAACTCTGGCTCGACCATGACGAGCGCTATCGCCGGTCGGAGGAATTCATCCGCGCGCTGCGTGGCATCTGGACTGAGGACAGTTTCACGCTGAAGGGGGATTTCTACCGCTTCACCAACTATTCGATGAAGCCGAAGCCAATCGAGCCCTTGCCCGAGATCTTCCAGGGTGGCTCGTCGCGCGCCGCGCGCGACATGGCTTCGCGGGTCTCCGACTGGTATTTCACCAACGGAAATACCCCGGAGGAAATCCGGAAGCAGGTCGACGACATCCGCGCCAAGGCGAATGCCAACGGCCACAAGGTTAGGGTCGGCGTTAACGCTTTCGCCATCGCGAGAGACAGCGAACAAGAGGCGCGCGCCGTGCTCGACGAGATCGTCGCCAAGGCCAATCCCGAGGCAGTCCAGGGATTTGCCGACCAGGTCAAGAATGCCGGCAAGGCCTCGCCGGAAGGCGAAGGCAATTGGGCGAAATCCTCTTTCGAGGATCTGGTACAATACAATGACGGCTTCCGCAGCAACCTCATTGGCACGCCGGAGCAGATCGCTGAACGCATCCTCAAGCTCAAGGATGCCGGCGCCGACCTGATCCTGCTCGGCTTCCTGCATTTCCAGGAAGAGGTCGAGTTCTTCGGCAAGCGCGTCATGCCATTGGTGCGCGAACTGGAAGCAGCTCGCGACAGGGAGCTTGTCGCTGCGGAATAGGTCAGGCGCGGCCTTCGGGCCGCTGCCAGCTCTCCTTCAAAACAGGGACGTCTCATGATTGGTGCTTCGCTGGGAGCCGCCGCATACGAGCGCGCGCCCGAAATTTCCCGCATTCTTGCTGGTGCTGGCCCCGTGGAGGACACGCGCCGGGCGCGCCCGTCGGCAAAGGCTGATGCGATCCTGACGCTGAGTGGGATCGGTATTTCCTTTGGCGGCGTCAAGGCGCTGAGCGATGTTGATCTCGAGGTCAAAGGTGGAGAGATCCGCGCGGTCATCGGCCCCAACGGCGCTGGCAAGTCCTCGCTGATCAACATCATCAGCGGCCTTTATCACGCCGACCATGGCAGGATCGCGATCGATGGCCAGTCCTTCTCGCGGGTGCCGGCGAGCCGTCTGGCGCGACTGGGCGTTGCACGAACCTTCCAGAACTTGGCGCTGTTCGGCGGGCTTTCGGTGCGTGACAACATCGCGTCCGGCCGCGTCCACACCAGGCGCGCCAGTTTTGTCGAACACATTGCAGGCCTGCCACGCGCCCGGCGCGAGGATGCGATGATCGCCGAAAAGACCGATCAGATAGTCGCCTTCCTGCATCTCGAGGCCGTCGCCGACCGGCTGGTCGCGACGCTGCCCTATGGCCTGCAGAAGCGGGTCGAACTCGCCCGCGCGCTGGTCGCCGAGCCGAAGATCCTGCTGCTCGATGAGCCGATGGCCGGTATGACCGCGACCGAGAAGGCCGAGATGGCCGGCTTCGTGCGTGCGGGGCGCGACCGGCACGGCGTCACCATCATCCTGATCGAGCACGATATCGGCGTGGTCATGGGGCTCTCCGATCGGGTCGCGGTGCTCGACCACGGCCGCAAGATCGCCGACGGCACGCCAGCCGAGGTCAGGGCCGATCCGGCGGTGATCCGGGCCTACATCGGCACTGCCGATGGCGAGAATGGCGAGGGCATCTGATGAGCTACTATGATTTCCTCTTCGCTATCGAAGTGCTGGTGGGCGGCCTGCTCTCCGGCGTGATGTATTCGCTCGTCGCGATCGGCTTCGTGCTGATCTACAAGACATCGGGTGTGCTGAACTTCGCGCAAGGGTCGATGGTGCTGTTCGCGGCACTCACCTTTGTAAGCCTCGTCGAACGTCGCGTCCCCTTCGCGCTTTCGCTGCTCCTCACCTTGGCGGTCATGGTCGCGCTCGGCTTCACCATCGAGCGGACTGTGCTCAGGCCGCTGGTCAATCGCTCGCCGATGACGCTGTTCATGGCCACACTTGGCCTGTCCTACCTCATCGAGGGCGCTGCCCAGTTGATGTGGGGCACGCAGGTGCACGGGCTCGATCTCGGCATAGACGACACGCCCTTTGAGGTCGGCGGCATCCTGATCTCGTCATTTGACCTTCTCGCCGCAGGCATAGCCGCGGCGATGGTGGCGGGCTTGAGCGCATTCTTCTACTGGACCCGGATCGGACTGGCGTTTCGCGCCGTCGCCGACGACCAGTTTGCAGCACTTGCCGTCGGGCTGCGGCTGCCCCGCATCTGGGGAACCGTGTGGACGGCCGCGGGGTTCGTGGCGCTAGTTGCGGGGCTGCTGTGGGGCGCGCGCCTCGGCGTCCAGTTCTCGCTGTCGTTGATAGTGCTGAAGGCGTTGCCGGTGCTGGTGCTCGGCGGCTTTGATTCCATCCTCGGCGCCATCGTCGGCGGCCTTATCATCGGCGCCAGCGAAAAGCTCGCAGAGGTCTATCTCGGCGCCTTTGTCGGCGGCGGCATCGAAGGCTGGTTCGCCTATGCGCTGGCGCTGGTGGTCCTGCTGGTGCGCCCCTCCGGCCTGTTCGGCCAGAAAACCGTCGAAAGGGTCTGACCGATGGCCGTGCAAGCGCTCGATGCCGCAAGGCTTCCAATCGACCGGCAGAAGTTGGCTCTGCCGGCCGTGCTGATCGCCGTGGCCTACGGCCTGATCCCCGCCTATGCGTCGAGCTATCTCGTCGAGGCGATCCTGTTGCCGTTCCTGGCGCTCAGCCTGGCGGCGGTCGGCCTCAACCTTTTGACCGGCTATTGTGGCCAGCTTTCGCTTGGCTCCTCTGCGTTCATGGCGGTCGGCGCTTTTGCCGCCTACAATGTCAACCTACGGGTCGAAGGACTGCCGCTGGCCGCAACTGTGATCCTGGCGGGGATTTCGGGCGCCGGCATCGGCCTCGTGTTCGGATTGCCGAGCCTGCGCCTGCGCGGCTTCTATCTCGCCGTTTCGACGCTCGCCGCCCAATTCTTCGTGCAGTGGGCGCTGACCAAGTTCGGCTGGTTTTCCAACGACAACCCTTCCGGCGTCATTTCGGCGCCGCATCTCACCGTCGCCGGGTTCTCGCTCGACGGCGCGACCGGCCGCTACCTGCTTTCCCTTACCACGGTCATCGTGCTGACGGGTCTCGTCTGGTGTCTGGTCAACAGCGCGACCGGCCGCAACTTCATCGCCGTGCGCGACAACGAAACCGCGGCACGCGTCATCGGTGTTCCGGTCCTCCGGACCAAGCTGCTGGCCTTCGCCATCTCGTCTTTCGTCATCGGCGTCGCCGGCGTCTTGTGGGCCTTCACCTATCTGCGCACCGTCGAGCCGGCCGGCTTCAACCTCGACCGCTCGTTCCAGATTCTGTTCATCATCATCATCGGCGGCCTGGCCTCGATACGCGGCGCCTTTCTGGGCGCGGCGTTCATCGTCATCTTCCCGCTCGTTCTCTCCCGGCTCGGCGCCTTCCTGTTCGGCGGCGTGTTCGATTCAGGCGTGCTCGACATGAGCCAGCGCATCGTGCTTGGCGCGCTCATCATCATCTTCCTCATCGCGGAGCCGAGCGGGCTGTCGGCCCTCTTCGACCGCCTGAAACGACGGATCGGCTCAAGGTCCAGCTGAGCGCCGCTCGACTTCCTCCCCTCACGGACCACAACCTCAGGAGACGCACTCATGACCTTCTTCAGCCACCTACGAAAGGCGGCGATCGCCACGGGCTTCGTCCTCGGCGCGACGGCGGTTCACGCCGACGAACAGTATTTTCCCCTGCAGAGCTACCGCGTCGGCCCTTACGCCGCCGGCGGCACCGGCTTCTTCGGCGGCTTCATCGACTATCTCAACCTGATCAACATCCGCGACGGCGGGGTCAACGGCGTCAAGCTGACCTGGAGCGAAGGCGAGACGCAGTATGAGGTCGAGAAGGGTGTCGAGGTCTACGAACGATTGAAGAGCAATCCCGGCATCGCCGCCTGGAACCCGCTTTCGGTCGGCATCGCATACGCCATGATCGACCGCATCACCGACGACAAGGTGCCGCTGATCACCATCAACCATGGCCGCACCGACACCACGGACGGGCGCGTGTTCCCCTACGTCTTCCCGCTGCTTCTCAATCCCTACAGCGAGACGTCCGGAATCGTGAACTACATTGCTTCCAAGGAAGGCGGTCTCGAGAAGCTCAAGGGCAAGAAGATCGTGGTGCTCTATCACGGCTCGCCCTATGGCAAGGAGACGATCCCGATCTATGACCTGCTGTCGCAGAAATATGGCTTCGAGCTGTCGCAGATCGAGGTTCCGCATCCGGGCAACGAGCAGCAGGCACAATGGCTGACGATCCGGCGCGAGCGTCCCGACTATGTGGTGCTGCGCGGCTGGGGCGTGATGAACCCCGTCGCCTTGAAGACCGCGCAGAAGACCGGCTTCCCGGCCGATCACATCGTCGGCAATGTTTGGTCCAATTCGGAAGAGGACGTGATCCCCGCGGGCGAGGCCGCCAAGGGTTATACGGCCATCACCACCCAGGCGTCGGGCGAGCAGTATCCGGTAGTCCAGGAGATCGTCAAAACGGTCTACGGCGCCGGCAAGGGCAATCTCGAGGACAAGAGCCGCATCGGCTCAGTCTACCACAATCTCGGCATCGTCAACGGCATCCTCAACGTCGAGGCGGTCCGCATCGCGCAGGCGAAGTTCGGCAATCGCACGCTGACCGGCGACGAAGTGCGTTGGGGCTTCGAGCATCTCAAGCTCGATCCGGCGCGCATCGAGGCGCTCGGCGCCAAGGATCTGTTCCACTCGATCAACGTCTCCTGGGACAATCACGAGGGTGACGGCTACGTGACCTTCCAGCAGTGGGACGGCAAGAAGTGGAATGTCGTTTCCGACTGGATCGCGCCCGACTGGAAGCTGCTGCGCCCGATCATCGAGAAGTCGTCCGAGGCCTATGCCAGCGAGAAGGGCATCAAGATCCGCACGGCCGAGGACGCCGACGCAGTGGTCAGCAACTGAGTTTGCCATGACGCGGCCGGCCCATGGGCCGGCCGCGCCATCCAGGCGCAAGCGGAGTCATCGATGTCCAGCCCGCAATACCCGATACTGTCAGTCAGCAGCGTGGAAGCTGTCTACAACGGCGCCATCGCCGCCCTACACGGCGTCGACTTGTTGGTTGGCAGGGGTGAGATCGTCGCGCTGCTCGGCTCCAACGGTGCCGGCAAGACGACACTGCTGCGCGCCCTATCCAATCTTCTTCCGGCCGAGCGCGGCACTGTTACCGCCGGCCGGATCACCTTCGATGGCGAGGATGTTTCAAGCGCGAGCCCCTCGCACCTAGTCCGCAGGGGCCTCGTCCAGGTTCTCGAGGGTCGGCACTGCTTCCGCTCGCTGACGGTCGAGGAGAACCTCTCCACCGGCGCGCTCGGACGCTCGTCTTCTCGCATTGGCGTCAAGGCCGACCTCGATCGTGTCTATGCGCTTTTCCCGAGGCTCTCAGAGAAGCGGGGAACGCGCTCGGGCCTCACCTCCGGCGGCGAGCAGCAAATGACGGCGATCGGCCGTGGTCTGATGTCGCGGCCGAAACTCTTCGTGCTGGACGAGCCGTCAATGGGGCTCGCGCCGCTGATCGTCGACGAGATCTTCAGCGCCCTGAAACGGCTTAACCGCGACGAAGGCCTTTCGATCCTCGTTGCTGAACAGAATTCGGCGGTCGCGCTGAAATACGCCGACCGCGCCACCGTGCTCGAGAACGGCGTCAGCGTGCTGGAAGGATCGGCTGCCGACCTGCGCCAGCGCGCCGACATCAAGGGCTACTACCTCGGCGGCGCGCCGCTTCCACCGCAACATTTTCCCAAGGAGACAGCAGCATGACCATCCAATCCAAGCAGCCATCCGACGCTCGAGTTGCCGTGCATCCGGTCGAGCGTCCGTCGGCCAAGGCGCATATCGTCAAGACCGACGCCGAGGCGATCGCTGTCGCCGAAAAACTCGCCGCCGAATTCGCTAGGGATGCCTCCAAGCGGGATCGTGAACGCATCTGGCCGACGGACGAGCTCGATGCGTTCTCGCAGAGCGGCCTGTGGTCGATCAACGTGCCGAAAGCCTATGGCGGGCCGGAGCTCTCCTATGTGACGCTGTCGAAAGTGATCACCATCATCTCGGCGGCCGATCCGTCGCTGGGCCAGATTCCGCAGAACCATCTCGGCGTCGTCGCCGCCATCCGCACCGTCTCCGACGAGGCCCAGAAGAAGCTGCTTTTCGCCGAGGTTCTGTCCGGCACGCGCTTCGGCAACGCGTTCTCCGAGTTCGGTTCCAAGCGGGCGGCCGACTTCGAAACCAAGTTCGTCGATGCCGGCGACCATGTCGTCGTCAACGGTCAGAAATTCTATTCGAGCGGCGCGCTGCTTGCCCATCTCGTGCCGATCGTGGCGCTCGATGACGAGGGGCGTGCTTGGTATGCCATCGCCGATCGCGGCGCGCCCGGGCTGACGGTCATCGACGACTGGTCGAGCTTCGGCCAGAAGACGACGCTGTCCGGCACGGTTCTGCTCGACAATGTGAAGGTGCCGAAAACGCATCTCGTTCCCGGCTACAAGGGCTACGACAGGCCGACCGCCGACGGCGCCATCTTCCAAATCATCCAGGCCGCGGTCGATCTCGGCATCGCCAAGGCGGCGATCGACGAGACTGTCGGCTTCGTGCGCACCAAGTCGCGCGCCTGGATCGACAGCGGCGTCGATCATGCCTGGCAGGATCCTTATACGATCCAGGCGATTGGCGACCTTCGCCTGCGGGCCAATGCGGCAGAGGCCGTTCTGGAAAAGGCCGGGCTTGCGGTCGATCGCGCCGTTGCCGACCCGAACGAGAAGACCGTCGCGGAAGCGCAGATCGCTGTGGCGGAATCCAAGATACTCACCACCGAGATCGCCATCAGCGCCACCAACAAATTGTTCGAACTCGCAGGGACCCGCTCGACGCTTGCCGAGCACAATCTCGACCGGCACTGGCGCAACGCCCGCACCCACACGCTGCACGATCCGGTGCGCTGGAAATACGCGATCCTCGGCAACTACTACCTGAACGACGTCAACCCGCCGTTCCATGCCTGGAGCTGAGCGAGGCGCCGTCAAGTCATAGAGGACCATTCATGAGCATTGCCACTCCCGACAGGATCAAGGTCCTGTGGTTTCTTCCGACCCATGGCGACAGCCGCTATCTCGGCACCTCCGAGGGTGGCAGGGCAGTCGACTTGCCCTATCTCACCCAGGTCGCCAAGGCCGCCGATGCCATCGGTTACTATGGCGCGCTACTGCCGACCGGACGCAGCTGCGAGGACAGCTGGGTCGTGGCTTCGGCGCTGGCGCCGCTGACGCAGCGGCTTCGCTTCCTTGTCGCTGTCAGGCCGGGCCTGCAATCGCCGACGCTTGCCGCGCGCATGACCTCGACGCTCGACCGTATTTCCGGCGGACGGCTGCTTATCAATGTGGTCACCGGTGGCGATCCGGTCGAGAACAAGGGCGACGGCATCTTCCTCAGCCATGACGAGCGCTATGAGGTGACGCGGGAATTCCTCGACATCTACAAGGCGGTGCTGCGCGGTGAGACCGTAGCGTTCGCAGGCAAGCACTTCCGTATCGAGGATGGCCGCCTGCTTTTCCCGCCTGTGCAGACGCCTCATCCGCCGCTCTATTTCGGAGGCTCGTCCGATGCCGCCAACGCAGTCGCCGCTGAGCAGATCGAGAAATATCTGACCTGGGGCGAACCACCGGCAGATGTCGCCGCCAAGCTCGACCATGTGCGCAGCCTTGCCGAGAAAGCCGGGCGCCAGGTGACCTTCGGCATCAGGTTGCATGTCATCGTCCGCGAAACCAATGATGAGGCGTGGGCCGACGCCGACCGGCTGATCAGCCGCCTGGACGACAAGACGATCGCCGAGGCGCAGAAGGTGTTCGCGCGCATGGATTCGGTTGGCCAGTCGCGCATGAGCCGGCTGCATGGCGGGCATCGCGATAAGCTAGAAATCAGCCCCAACCTGTGGGCCGGCGTCGGCCTGGTCCGCGGCGGCGCCGGCACCGCTTTGATCGGCGATGCGGCGACAGTTGCGGAACGGATTGACGAATACCGGCGTATCGGAATCGATACTTTTATCCTCTCCGGTTATCCGCATCTGGAGGAGGCCTATCGCTTCGGCGAACTGGTGCTGCCGCTGTTGCCGCTCGATCATGAAATTTCGACACGACCGACGTCCGTGAACATGGGGCCTTTCGGTGAAACGGTGGCCGGTGACCATAGGCCGTCGGCGCTGCGCGCGAGTCAGTCTTGAGCGCCAGAGAATCGGGCAGGGGACCGGTCGTAGCCATCATTGGCGGCGGCTTTTCCGGAGCGGCGACCGCGTTCCATCTTGCGCGGCTGCTGCCGGCCGGTGCTGCCGATATCGTGGTCGTCGAGCCGCGGGAGGGGCTCGGCTATGGTCTGGCCTATTCGACGGCCGATCCCTCACACCGCATCAATGTGCCGGCGTCGAGAATGACGCTGATCTCCGGCCAGAACAGCCACTTTGCCGATTGGCTGGAGCAGACCGGCGCGATTCTCGACGATGCGGAGGCTATTGTCGCCAATGGAATGCTTTACCCGCAGCGTCGCGTTTTCGGGCGCTACGTGGAATCCCATCTTCAGTCTTGGCTGAACAGCAAAACGATCCGCCATGTCAGATCCGCGGTCGCGTCAGCCGAGCTCAGTGGCGAGGGCTACCACCTGATCCTCGCTGATGGAGGAACGCTCGCAGCGGACGCCCTGGTGATTGCGACGACGCATCCGCCACCGACCTTGCCATTGCCGCTGCAGTCCGTGGCTGGCGCAGCCGGGCTGGTAGCCAATCCCTATGATCTCGAAAGGCTGGAAGCGATAGGACGCTACGACCATGTGCTCGTCGTCGGCACTGGACTGACGTCGGCGGATGTCATCGCAACGCTCGACCGCAATGGCCATCGCGGTCGCATCACAGCACTTTCGCGCCATGGCTACCGGTCGCGAGGCCATGCGGCTACGCATGCCGATCCGATCGGCGACTTCACCGGCCTGCCTTCACGCAGCGCCACCGTGCTGCTCAGGCGTATCCGGTCGACCATCGCAACCGCCGCGCAGCAGGGCGAAGGCTGGCACCCGGTGCTCGACGCCGTCCGGCGACAAGGGCAGATCATCTGGCAGGCCCTGCCGCTCGCTGAGCAACGCCGCGTCGTGCGGCACCTTCGCGCGCTGTGGGATGTGCATCGCTTCCGCGTGGCGCCACAGATCATGGACATGCTTGATCGCCAGGTTGCCGAGGGTAGGCTTGCCTATCGCGCTGCATCGATTGTCGGCGCCGAACAGATCGACGGACGCATTCGGGTCACGCAGCGACTGCGTGGCCAACGCCGCCTCCTTGCCGAGGCCTACGACAGCGTGATCGTGACGACCGGGCCGGCGCATGCCGATATTTTGCGGACCAATGCGGCGATTGCGGCGCTCGCACGGACGGGATTGGTGCGGCTCGACCCGATTGGCCTTGGCTTGGAGACTGACCCGCAAGGCCGTGCAGTCGGCACATCCGGGCGGCCGACTGGCAGCATTTTCGTCAGCGGGCCGCTGGCGCGCGGCAGCGTTGGCGAATTGATGGGAATTCCCGAAGTCACCGCCCATGCCGAGCGCATCGCCGACGAAATTCAACAATGGCTAGGATACCAGACGGCGTTGCGTCGCAGGGCGTCGTGAACCTACAAAAAATGAGGCTAAGCCAGATGACACTGACCGAACGCGCTCCCCAGATTGAAACCCGTGTCCCTCTCAAATCTGCCATGCGGCACCTGGCTGGAGCCGTGTCCGTGGTTACCGCAGGTATTGGCGACGAAAGGACGGGCGCAACCGTTACCACCGCCCACTCACTGTCCGTCGAGCCGGAGGTAATGGTCGTCAGTATCAACCTGAACTCGTCAACCTGGGCAGCAATCAGGCGGCACAGGCATTTCTGCGTGAACGTGCTGCGAGCCGACCAGGTCGCGATTGCCGATCGCTTCGCCGGACGCGGCGGCCTGAAGGGGGTGGAGCGTTACGAGGGGGCTCGCTGGCTTAGCCTTGCGACCGGCGCGTTGGCGCTCGACGGCGCGCTTGCCGCCGTCGACTGTGCGGTCGAAGACCTGATCGTCCGCCACAGCCACGCTCTGATCCTCGGCAGCGTCAGGTATGTGGCGAGCGGAGAGCCCGGCCCGGCATTGATCTATCATCACGGCGCATATGGATCGTCGTAAGTGCCGATGTGTGACGTTCCGGGCCGCGACCGACTTTGATGTTGATCTCTTGATCTACTGACCGATGGCAGCAGCGCGAAGTCCTATGCGCTGCGGAGAGAAAGTTTCCGCCGAGCGACGCTTCCGCAGAACCATTTCTTACACCCCAACCAAAATTCGCAATCGACAAAGCCTACTCACTTTATAGACTAATGTCGTGGAGGATGATATGACCTATGTCCATGCCGCGAACACTCGCAAGAGGGCAACACGACCAGGCAGCGTGACGGCGCCCGCGGGCGCCTCAACCAAGATGGCCGCGTACGCGGCTTTTGTACTCTCGTTCGGAGTCGTGTCCGCCATTGTGCTTGGGCTCATCCCCTGAGCGACTTTCCCTTTAATCGCGGAGAGCAGGATCCGATCTTTTCGCCGACGGTGCCGGAACCCCTGAACGAAGGAGGAGATGCGATGTCCATCGAGTTCACTTTCGTCGCCGGTACCCATCCGAACAATCGTTCTGCAGCCAAGCCGTTCTTTTTTGATCCGCAGGCATCCGCGGCAGCCCTAGCACAAGTTGAGGATGCGGGCTTTCAAAGCGTCGTTGGCGCCGCCGGCCTCTTGAGCAACTTCGATCTTGCGGCCAACGCGGCGGCGTTGACCTCGTCGCTTCAGATTGTTCTTACACATTGGGCAGGGGTCGTCGCACCGACGGTGGCGGCACGCCAGCTGGCGTCGCTCGATGCCGCCAGCGGAGGCCGCCTGGCTCTAAGAATTCTGGCCGACGGCGCTGTCGAAGACGACGGCGCTACAGATTCGCATGCTAGCCATATCGCGACCTGCCAGCGGACGGACGAATATTTGAGGCTGTTGAAGAGACTGTGGTCGAATGACAAGCCGTTCGACCATGAGGGGCCGTTCTACAGAGTCCGTGGCGGGTTCGTTCCGAACAAGGGTCTGCGCGGCCCGCATCTCGCCGCCGACCGAACCTCCTGCACAAGAGCGACGGCCAACCAGTTCCGGCTGTTCCTGCATGCCGGCCGCCTACTGGCTTATGTGGGGCCTGCGCGCCCCGATGCCGAAGCGCTCGAGCTTTGCAGTCGCCCAATTCGACACGCTGCGACTGCGCCTCATCAAGATCGCCGCGCGCATGGTCGAGATGAAAACCCAGATCCGCCTGCACCTGCCGACTTCCTGCCCGGACCAGCGCATCCTGCGCATCGTGCTTGATCGGATCCCGCGCTCGTGACGTAGCCGATGGGGTGCCAACGCCCCGAAACGAACCCGCCCACCGCAACCTGCAAACCCCCGCTTTCCATCACGACAGATCACCGCCGGCGCCCAAGCAGCTTGTCAAAAAGAACCGAAACGGCGACCAGATCACCACTTCAGGCCGCCAAACGTCCAGCCCCGTGCATAAAGCCGGCTAACTCGTCGACGGATCGGACCGCGGCACACCCACGAGGTTGAAACTAAACGACGGCGACATATTTCGCCGCTGCTGTTCTATGCCTCCCTGCCCCAAAATTCTGCCATGCCCCTCACCTGAAGCTGTTTAGCTGGATCCGGTTTGCGCCCGCCACAAGCGAGCGTAAATTCCTTCAGCTGTCAGCAGATCAGCATGCCTCCCCTCCGCAACAACCCGCCCCTTGTCCAAGACCACTATTTTGTCGGCGCAACGGATGGTGCTGAGTCGATGAGAGATGATGACGATGGTCTTGCCGCCCCGACGCAGATCCTCAACCACTCGCAGGACAAACGCCTCGGCGACCGAGTCGAGAGAGGAGGTTGCTTCGTCGAGGATCAGGATCTCCGGATCCCGGTACAGAGCCCGAGCCAACGAAAGGCGCTGCTTCTCGCCCCCGGAGAGGCGTACGCCGTTCTCGCCTAGATAGGCCTGGAAGCCACCGGGCCAGCGCTCGATCACCTCCCGCAGCCCTGTTTGATCGCAGATTTGGAGGATCTTTTCGATGTCCGGCTCGAACTCGCCAAGGGCGATGTTGTCGATCACCGAGCCCGAGAACACGTCGATCGATTGCGGCACCGCAGCGACAACCTTGCGCAGGGATACGGTCGACAGGTCCTGGAGGGCATAACGGCCGATCCGGATGTGTCCACCCTCAAGCGGGTAGACATTCTGCAGCAGCGCCGCAAGGGTGCTCTTGCCCGAGCCGCTCTCTCCCACCACCGCTGTCATTTCCCCCCGGCGGAAGGTGACGCTGAGATCCTCGAAAAGCTCGAGCTGGCTACCATAGCGGAAGGTGACCTTCTCCAGGTGGATGTCGCCAATGTCGGATTTGTCGGCATCGATGCCGCCACCGCTTTCCGGCTCCAGGTCGAAGATCTCGAACAGGCGATCCGCCGCGATAAAAGCATCCTGAACGATCCGGTTGGTCTGGATCAGACTGGCAATCGGCCGGGTGATATAGCCCAGCAAGGTATAGCAGGAGAGTAATTCGCCAGGCGTGACGGTTTGATCGAGGGCAAGTGTCGTTCCGAACCACATCAACACGATGGTGAACAGAGTTGCGAGGAATGTCGAGGTGCTGTCTCCGAAGATCGAGATCAGGCCGGAGCTGTAGACGGAGTGCAGCATCTTGATGAAGCGGGTCTCCACCTTGAAGTTGGCGAAGCTCTCCATGCCGGAGGTCTTGATTGTGGAGACAGCACCGAGTGATTCCACCAGTTGTGTCTCTAATTCGGCAGCGTTCTCCATTACGGCGCGCTGACGATTCCTATTCAGCCGGTTGATGATCCAATAGACCGAGAGGTACAAGGGGATGGAGACCGCCACGACCAAGGCGATCTTCCACGAGTAGATGAACATCAGCCCTAACGAGAAAAGTACCGTTAGCACGTCAACGAACATGTTGATCGAGACGTCGTTCAGGAAGCTCCTGATCTTCACCGCGTCATTCATGCGGGAAATGATTTCGCCCATGCGCATGCTGTCGAAGAACTTCTGAGGCAGGCTTAGGATGTGATTGTAGTAGCCGAGGATCAGGTGGACGTCGATCTTCTGCCCCGTTTGCAGGACGAGCCGGTTTCTGAGGAGATTGATTAGGATCTGCACAACCAAGATCAAGAGCATGGCGACGCTCATCAGGTTGAGCAGATTGCGGTTGCCCGCTGTAATCACATGGTCGACGATCTTCTGAACGTAAATGGCCGTCGAGAGGCCAAGGATCGTCGTGACCAGCGCCCCCGCGAGAGCCTGCGCCATCGCCGCCTTGTGTGGCGCAAGCAGACGCGCGAAACGACCTAGGGGTGAGGTGGTCTCGTCGCGGCGCTTGAAGGTGTCTGCGGGAACCAGGAGCACCAGGGCGCCAGTCCATTGCTTTTTGAATTCCTCGTGCGCCAGCTTGCGGATTTCACCATAGGCTGGGTCCATGACGGTGACCCATCTGGCGTCGATCGCCTGGATTACGACGAAGTGGTGCAGGACCTCCTTGACGATGACGTGCGCGATGGCGGGCTTGGGAATCTTGTATAGGCTGTCGAAGCCGCCCTTTACCCCCTTGGCAACGAAGCCCAGCTTCCGGGCCGCTTCCATGAGGCCCAGCACAGTGGTGCCGGAGCGGCCGGTCGAGGCATACTGGCGGATCCGCGACAATGGCAGCTTGTAGCCATAAAAGGCCGCGACAGAAGCAAGGCTGGCGGCCCCGCAATCCGCGATGTCGCGCTGCTTGAACTTGATGACCTTGCTCGACATAGCGGCTCGCTGGATCAGTGGCTCGCCAGGAGCGGATTGAGCCAATCGTCGACCTCGTTGTACAGGAGTTCCAGGACAGTGCGGTCGCCCAGGAGGAAGCGGGCCCGCACGGTCATGCCTTTCTTCAGGTTACCGATGACCCCGTGCTTGAGGGCGAGATGGCGGCGAGAGAGCGCGCAGCGGACCTTGAAGACCGGGGTCCCGTCGTGCAGGGTGAAGTCGTGCGCCACGTCGAGCACCGTCGCGTCAATGACACCCCATTGATTGTAGTTGAAGGCATCCACTTGGAGACGCACCGACTGGCCGGGGCGCACAAACCCGATGTCGTTGGGGGAAACGAAGATTTCCGCCACCAGTTCACCATCCGGCGAAACCCAAGCGACGGTTTGCCCGGCCTGGACGTAGCTGCTGGAAGTGAGGCCCGAGAATTGCTCGAGAGCGCCTGCCACGGGGGCTCGAATGCGTGTGAGATCCCGTTCGTTCTCCAGTTGATGCAAGTCGGCCGTGAGCTCCTTGCGCCGTAGATTGACATCAAAAAGCTGCTGGTTCCATTCGGCGGATTTGCGCCGCGCGAGGATCTCGCCCTGAACCTCAAGCGTCTGAAGGGCGAAAGCCTTTTCCTCAACAGCCTTTGGGGGCGCTACAGCAGCGGAGAGCAGTCGCTTAGCACGCTCGAGTTCCGCGGCGGCATTACTGCGGGCATATCTGTTCTCCCGCAGCAGGTTGAGGAAATGTGCGTGCTCGGCTGTGGCGGACGCGGTCAAGAGGCGGATCGGGTCGTCGGCTTGCGTGCCGGAGGAGATCAGCGTTTCGAGATCACGGGCAAGATCACTCTTTGCGTGAAGATCGCCTGTAAGCGCCTTGAGCTTTTCCTGAATAACCTCATCATCGAGGGCGAGGATCTCTTGCCCCTGAGCAACCGGATCGTTTTCAACTGCAAGGATGCGGGAGATGCGTCCGGAGACGGGTGCGACTAGGGGCGTCTTCTCGATGGTGGGTCGAATAATACCGGCACTTTGGAAAGACACTGTTACTGTGATGAAAGGTAGTGATCCCAGGGCCGCAGCCACGGAGAGCACAATAAGCTTGTAGATGATCAAAGACCTCTCGGATCCTCGAGACAGGATGCTTTCTGCCGTGCAGTTGGAAAGCTCAGGGATCAGCGGGACATTGGCCACAGTCTCGCCGGCTACAATGATTTTGATCTATGGTGTTGCCCATCATCCACCAGGCCTCGGGTGCCTAATACACCGACCAATCCTACAGCAGAAACTGCGGCTGTTAACGAAAGCCCGGAAGTTGATGATCCCGCTTCTCGGGTTAACGCGGTCAAGCCGGATACTGATTTGTCGGTATTCACTGCGTTCCTTTTTCAAAATATTCAATCGTGAATGTCGATAAATTAGTCTGCCGCTTGGCAGCACTCCCCGCACCTAAGCGGACAATACCGATGCCGACCACGCAAAAAGAGGCCAAAAAAGGCGTTCTATTCCCAACCCAACTAAGAGTGCGTCGATCGAACATCACGTGTCAAACTTGACTAACCAACCCACAGTTGCCTGGAGATGACCAAGGCCAACTCCAGGAATTCGCTAACATTCTGGATCTCGTTTAACGGTGCTTAAAATACATCACTGCGTATGCTACAGCTAATCCTAACGAAACAATTCCGCTAACTATTGCCGTCAGAAACAACCACCCTCCGGAGGTTGCACATGCTTCTTCGCGCGTTAACTCGGTCACACCGTAGGCTTGCATATCAGTTTTCATTTTTTCTCCTTTCCTAGAGCTTGAAATCACGGGAGCAGTAATGCGGCAGCGTGTGCCGCCGCACAAGGAGATCAGCAAAGGTCGTGCCAACTGTCCAGGAAACCCCAAACAGCGCTTATGCATCGTTAGAGGCTTGGTTGCGAACGCGGCTACACACCAGGCCGAACATCACCATGTCGCGAATTCGACAAACCCGACAACCCGACAACAGCCTACCGAAGGTCGTTCTGATCGTCTGGAGAGGATGCTCTCTCCAGTGTAGCTGGATACGTCAGGGGAAGTAAGATATTGTTCGCTAGCCCAGCTAGTGACCAGTAAGGCGCTCTGGCGCTGTCTTCGCTAGCTATTGACTGCCGCTATTATAGTAATGACGGCAATGTATAACCAGAAAAGCCACCCACCAGAAGTTGAGGATGCCTCTTCCCGAGTTAGCTCAGTCACCCCATACACAGACATATCGGTATTCATCGTTTTCTCCTTGTAGAACAGCCAGACCAGTCAAGGTCGACTGTCGGACGGCAGATCGCCGCCGTGCAATGAGAACATCAAGACTCGTGCCAACTGCGAGGAAAATCCAGAAAAAGCCATTTCGTCCAGCGGCTAAGGTGATAGTGAGGAGATGGCCGGCGGCCATCCGGACGCAACGGCTTGTATACCCCTGATCGTCGGGAAAAGATGCGCTCTGCGTTGTCGCAGGCTTTCAGGAGGAAGCAAGATGTTCCTCATGTCGAAGTGCCGGTAGTGCTCGCGCTGATCATCGTGGAACTGGCGTCCAGGCTCTCGGATCGCGCGGATGGGCGTGACTGCGAGAGCATCGGCTGACAGGGGCCTGGATGTTATTTGGTGCATTCCTCGCGTATTTGGTGGATCGAATGCTCCACTTCAGCCTCGGTCTCCATATCGAACGGATTGTAGAGGACGCGGCGATCTTCGAGGAATACGAGGAACCGGCGCACGGATCTCACCTTCGGCGGGCCGGCGTCTGACCATTGGAGGCCACCTAGCGGCGCGCTGATACCAGTAATGCGCCGCGCGGTTTCGGCCGTCACTTTGCCGCTTCTCTTAACCAGCTTGGCACTCGTCCCTCCTATTCGAGTTCGCTATCGAGCACCTGCGTGACGCTCAAACCTTCTGACATTGCTTGATCAGTCATGCTTTTGATCCGATCGTAGTTTTCAAGGAAGACGACGTAATGCCGATTCGACCGAAATGCCCGATGCAAACATCAGTCCGTGAGGGAATGTCGCTTCCCCGCAGATAATCGGCAACCGGTCGCTCGATCGCGCGACGCGCGGGATCAGTTCTTCCGTGAACCAGCAGGTCGATCTCCGAAGTAAAGAGATTGCGGTGGCTATCGCGAACCCATGGCTGGCGCAGCAAGCATGAGCGCGCGCTCTTCAGCAATCACCCTTGTCGGGATCCGGTGAGGATCGAATTCGGCTCGGGTGCGACGATTACATGCGAGTTCCATTTGCTCTTCCCGAGCGTGTCTATAGGTGACCTTCTTGTGTCCGAAACTGAATAAGAATCGGAGCCCCACTGGCAGGCCATCACAGCCAGGCACCGGCGGGTGAGCAAGCGGTGGATCGCAAACGGAGCGCAATCCGGCATGCAAATTGCTTTGATGAACTTCGTAAGCGAGACGTTGACAGGGCGTCGCGGAGGACCGGGTAATCAACCAGGAGCGTGCTCGATGCCCGCAATGAGACGGCCAGAACAGGACGATGAACCCAGCCACACTTCGGGAGCTGGACCGCTAAAGCCAGCCGCGGCGCTTCCTCGTAGATCACGCCTCCTCTGCCAAGCCGGTTGGCGTCCACAGCTTGGCCGTTCAGGTGGCGCGAGCGCGGTCGCACTCCTCCGATGCGCCGCACCCATTCTTCCGATCAGCCGGTTTGACCCGTCATGTCGCCTTTGCATTGCATCTATCGCTACTTTGAGACGCTTATCCGCCCGCTGGATATCCCCTACGCGCCGTTGCCGGCAACAGGTCCGTTTGCGCTGCTTTTGCATTTCGCACGCATGTTCCGCGGCGTGCTGGGGGCCATCGCCGTCTTCATGATGGCGGTCGAGGGAATCAACCTCGCGGTAATCTGGGGCATGTCTATCATTGTGGACGGGGTGAGCACGAACGGTGCGGCGGTTTTCCTTGAGGAAGCTTGGCCTACGCTTACGTGCCTCGGGCTGCTAATGTTCCCCGTGCAACCGCTGCTGAGGTTCTTCGCCAAAACGTTGGATTCCCAGGTAGTGTCCGTATGCATGCCCGCGGCTATGCAATGGCAGGGCTACAAGGCGGTCGAACGTCAGGACCTTGCTTTCTTCCACGATCTCTTCGCCGGCCAGGTGGCGTCGCGCATTTCGCAACTCGCCTCCGCGGTGCAGCAGCAGATCGTCGTAGCGTCTTACAGCATACCGTATTTTCTCGTGCAGTTTCTCGGTTCGCTTTCGCTGCTTGCCATGCTGTCCTGGCCGCTGGCGCTTCCGGTCCTGTTTTGGATCGTGGCGAACGTCGCTGTCGCGGTTGCGGCAGTGCCTCATTTTTCCCTCCGGTCCCGCCACTCTGCCCGCGCGCACAGCCTCGTCATCGGCGCCCGGACCGACCTCTATAGCAACATCCATCTGGTCAAGCTGTTTGCGGCCGAAGACAGCGAGGCGGGCGCAATGCGCACCATCATGGGAGATGCCATTGAGACGCAGCACCTTGAACGGCGCATTCACCTAACAACCGACACCAGCGTCTTCTTGCTGAACGTTGTTCTTTCGCTCACCAACATCGCCGTGGGTCTGTGGGGACTCGTGGGCGGTTTTGTCACCACCGGCCAGTTTGTTGCTTCAATAGCAATCATTCAGCGGCTCAGCGCCAACTCCCTGGCCTTTCTCCAGCTAGGGCAGCAGATATTCCAGGCTGTGGGCACGATACGCGACGCGATGCCGGTCATCACCACGCCTCCAACGGTAATCGACGCCCCCGGAGCCAGGCCGCTGGCCGTGGTCGGCGGCACGGTCGAGTTCAGGGATGTCAGGTTCGAATACCGTCAAGGAAAAGGGGTAATCGAGAATCTATCGCTCAGGGTCCGCGCCGGCGAGAAGGTCGGGCTCGTCGGCATGTCGGGGGCTGGCAAGTCGACTCTAATCAGCCTGCTTTTGCGGTTCTTCGATGTAAACGATGGCGCAATCGTCGTCGACGGCCAGGATATCCGTTCCGTAACGCAGGCAAGCCTGCGTGAGAATATCGGGGTCGTTGCCCAGGATGTCTCGTTGCTCCATCGCTCTGTCGGGGACAATATCCGTTACGGCCGGCCGGATGCCTCGCCGGAGGAGGTCGAACGCGCCGCAATGCTGGCCGATGCGGACGGTTTCGTGGCAGATCTCAAGGACAGCGAAAACCGCACCGGCTACGATGCTTTCGTCGGCGACCGCGGGGTGAAGCTTTCCGGCGGCCAGCGTCAGCGGGTCGCCATCGCTCGGGTCCTGCTTAAGGACGCGCCAATCCTCCTTCTGGACGAGGCGACTTCCGCCCTGGACAGTGAAGCCGAGGCGGCGGTCCAAGGAAAACTCGAGCTTCTCATGGAGGGCAAGACGGTGATCGCGATTGCCCACCGCCTGTCGACGATTGCCAGCATGGACAGGATTGTCGTGCTCGACAAAGGGCGCATCGTCGAGGAGGGCTCCCCCTCGGAGCTACTCAAAAGCGACGGCCTTTATGCCCGCCTGTGGCGGCGGCAGGCCGGCGGCCACATTGCCGACACTTCCGAGGAGAGATAAGCCGACTGGAAGGTCGTTCGTCACGGCTCCGCGCTGCTCGCATTGCTTGGCTGTTGTCGTAGAGAGCGGGCATGTTCGCGTGTAGACAAATCTCGGCTTTCGCCGCCTCCGTCGCGAATGGGTGGGAATGGGCGACGAGATGCCACAAGAGCTCTTCGGTTCTATCGCGAGAAGCTGACCGTCCGCCGCCGTGCCGATGCTGGTGCCGCCGAGTCTTAAGCAGTGGTGATCGCTCGACTTCGTCTCCGACCGTTCCACATCCTCACTGTCGTCGACGATTGGACGCGGGACACAAAGCGCGCTGCTGAGGCGGTGCCCGAACGTGCAGGGACACAGAAGCTTACGATACGAGGGGTGAGCCGAGTCGAAAAACGCATTGGAAACTCCGTCTGGTGCAACCCGGACCGGGTCACAAGGAGTGGTACAAAGAGTTGGGTGGCGCAATACCGCTGGTTAATTGCGCCGGTGCTATCGCGGCCTCTGGTCCGCAACGGCGCAGGCAACGTGCCGAGGAGCAGGGGTGCATGGCAGACTGCCCCTCGGCTCGACGTCGCCATGCTCGACAGACTTCGGGAATTGGGGTCAGGGAAAGCATGACCGGCAGGGCCGGGGCGTGTGCGCCGCGGGACTACCGATGTCTCGCCGACCGGTTTGACGACGCCACTGCAATTCGCTCCACAACGGGGTCGCGAGCCGAAATTCAACCAGGCCGTTCGCCCTAAAATTGATCCAGCTCATGGCAGCCCACCGCTACCCATGTAGAACGGGCAACGAGCGCGGTGCGCACCGACAAAGGGCAATGACCAAAGCCGTCCCCGACATCGCATCGGAGTTCAACGTCTTTGCACCAATGCCCAGGAATGGTCGACGCGACAAACAACTCCCCGCGAACGGGCGCTGAGAGCCGCCGACGTTTAACGGAAAAATCACAACGGGCTATCCCGATCCTTGGGAGGCCAAGGAGGCCGCTCCATGAATCGCTGCACATCATCAGTTGCAATTCTTGCTTTGGGCACCTTCTGCACATGGTCGGCCGTCGCCACGGCAGCGGATCGGACCATCTATTCAGCGCCCGACAAGAGCTTCGTGTTTCTTGGCGGCGTCGGCTACACGTGGCTCAAGGCCAACGAGCTTGTCTACGAGGGGGGCAATCGTATCAGCAAATTGATTTGGGAAACCAACGCGCCGGTTCTAACGGCCGGCCTCAAGGCTGACGTCATAAACGGCTGGACCTTTTCAGCCAACGCCGTGGTAGGTTTCTCTGGCAACAGCCACATGGTAGATTATGATTGGTTGGCATTGGCGCCGAGAGTAGATTGGTCGGATCAGTCGATCCACCCCGACACTGACCTTGACCGCTACATCAACCTTGACCTCGCAACAGGCCGAGACTTGGTGATCAACCATGTCACGACCATCAACCTGCATGGCGGCTTCAAATACACCAACATGCAGTGGAGTGCCTATGGCGGTTCGTACATACATAGTAAGAAACGCTTCCGCGACACTCGCGGTAAGTTCCAGGACGGCCGACCGGTCGTCGATTACGAACAGCGCTGTCCGGGCGTTTTCCTTGGTGCGGAATCGATCACAAAATTCGGCAATTGGACGCTCTCGGGTCTCCGCGGCGGCGTTTCGATCAACCCAAGCGATATTGACCATCACTGGCCGAGTACGGTGTACGAAGACGACTTCCGTACCATTCCCTTCATCTCGCTCGGCGCCAAGGCTGATTGTCAAATCACCGACCGCGCTAGCCTCTTCCTAGCCGGCAATTTCGATGAGTACTTCCGCGCGAAAGGCGATGCGACAGAGTACGACATCCCGACGGGCGCCCGAAGCAGCACGACCTTCAAAGATGGCGCTGGCATGGACTTCTATGCCTTCACCATGTCGGCCGGCTTCAAGCTGACGTTTTGAGCGCAATCGCGTCTGACGCTGAGCACATACGTGACGCCAGTCCGCCATCTGCTCGCGGATCGTGCCTATAGCTCGATCGGGGCTTCCGCGATGCCCTCGTCCAGCACGGCATCACCCCTTGATTCCGGCTCATGCGAAGCAAACTATAACTACGATCCGGTTCTCTACCGCCAACGTCACAAGATCGATAACACCTTCGCTCACCTCAAGCACTGGCGACGCATTCATACCCCATACGGGCCTCAACAACCGCAAGGTCGGCGCACGGCCGCTTGGATGTTTTCAAAGGTCGCGAACGGCCCGGCAAGGTGTCCGCCCCTTTACGCCTGCGATCATTCCCGTTCCCCATTGTCTTGCCGACCCACCAGTCGAGATGCTCTGAAACGACCTCGCAGGGCAGCAACTTATTCATTCGATGTGTCCTCCCAGGAATTGTTCATTTGCTGGAAGGAGGGTGGACTGCTCGTGCTCTGAGCGGGCGGCTGCCGGACTACATGGTGCCGTCGGCCTTCCTGCGGCTGGATGGGCTGCCGCTTGAGCGTAAGCGCGAATTTCCCCGCACCTTTTGCCATTGAGTGGGTTGATGCATGAGGTGTCCACCAAAATAGGTGGACACCAAGTTATGGAAGAAGATGAGCAGAAACTGCGGGTGAGGCTTGTCGGTCGGAACGGGCGACGCCGATACGACCCCGCATCGAAGGACCGTCTTGTCGCGGCCTGCCTTGAGCCTGGTGTGTCGGTATCGAGGCTTGCGCTCGAACATGGGGTCAATGCGAACCTTCTTCGGAAGTGGATAAAGAAGCGCACGCAACCCCAATCCCTCCCGCCGTCCTCATCGCCGGCGTTTATCCCGGTTCAGATTGAAAGTGCTGCCGATCGGGGCCTGCCGCGACAGAGTAGCATGGCTGTGATGGATTTGCCGGGGACCTGTGATGAAGTGCGTGGGTCGGCCTCGAAAAGGACTGCATCTTTTCCCTCCCCAGCCAAGGTGAGTGCGTCGCTGCCGAACGGCGTGAAGTTGACGCTGGAATGCGGTGATGTGGAGGCATTGGCGGCGATCATCGGGGCACTGGGTCATGTTCAGACTGGGCGCTGACCTGAAAGTCTACCTGCACCGCGAGCCGATCGACTTCAGGGCCGGTATCAACAGCCTTGCGGTCCTTGTTCAGGAGACGATGGCGCTCGATCCGTTTGCGCCGGCGGTCTTTGCATTCTGTAATCGCCGTCGTGACCGGATGAAGCTCCTGTTCTTCGACCGATCTGGCTTTGTGCTGGTCCTGAAGCGGCTGACCGAGGACAAGTTCCGGTGGCCGCGGCGCGAGGCAGCGGTGGTCACGCTTACGACCGAGCAATTGCACTGGATTCTCGACGGCATCGATATCGATGCGATGGTCCGCCATCCGGTGCGACAATATCAGGTTGCAGGCTGACGGCTCCAGAATTGTACGGTTGACGCGGCGGCATGCTTTCGATTCAAGAATCCGATGAATCGAACCGGCGAACCGACTGTTGAAGAGCTGATGGCGCGTATTGCTGCGCTGCAGGCGCAGAACCATCAACTCACAGAGCGCGTCGTCAAACTCGAGGAAGAGCTGGCGCTTGCACGGCTGCATCGTTTTGCGCCGAAGAGCGAAAAGCACATTGACCGCCTCTTCAATGAAGCCGAACAGGTTGCCGATGAGGATGACGCCGATGGCGAAGATGACGATGTCGCCGACCTTCCGGATACTGGATTGCCAAGGGTCGAAAGCAAGACCGCAAAGAAGCGTGGCCGCAAGGCCTTGCCGGAAAACCTGCCGCGCGAGCGGGTCGAGTATGACCTTCCGGACGCCCAGAAGGCTTGTCCTTGCTGCCGTCACCAGATGCATCGCATGGGTGAGACCGTTACCGAGCAACTTCATATCGAGGTGAAGGCGAAGGTCCTGCAGAATGTGCGGTTCAAATATGCTTGTCGTCATTGCGACCGCACCGGAATCAACACGCCGGTCGTGACCGCGCCGATGCCCGCACAACCCTTGCCGGGCAGCATCGCCACGGCATCGACGCTGGCCTTCGCGCTCGTTCATAAATATGTCGACGGCACACCGCTCTACCGCCTGGCGCAGGCATTCGAGCGCGCCGGCGTTCCTGTCAGCCGTGGCGCTCTGGGGCACTGGGTGATCGGTTCGAGCGAAAAGCATCTCTCCCGCATCTATGACGTCCTGAAGCTGCGGCTCAGATCGCAGCCCCTCATCCATGGGGACGAGACCACGGTCCAGGTGCTGAAGGAAATGGACAGAGAGGCCGCCAGCACCTCGTACATGTGGGCATACCGGAGCGGCGAGGACAGTGACGAGCCGATCGTGCTGCTCGATTATCAGCCGGGTCGCGGCCAGATACACCCGCAGACCTTCTTGGGCGATTACCGCGGCATGGTGATCAGCGACGGCTATTCCGCCTGGCGCACGCTGGAAGGGGCAACGCATCTTGGATGCATGGCCCATTCGAGGCGGCGCTTCGTCGATGCCCTAAAGGCGAGGAAGAAAGGCGGCGGGCCGCCGGAACAGGCGCTCCGGTTCTTCGAACAGCTCTATCGGGTTGAAAGGCAGGCCCGGAACGAAATCCCCGATGAAGGCGAAACGCAAGATAACTGCATTCGCCGCTTCCGCCTGCAACATAGTGTCCCCATCCTCCATGCTCTCAAGGGATGGCTCGACGACATCGCCCCAAAGGTCTTGCCGGACAGCAAGCTCGGCGACGCCGTCTCCTACACCCTGAACCAATGGGAATATCTGACTCGTTACACCGAGGACGGCAGCATGCCGATCGACAATAATCTTCTCGAGCGTGACATCAGACTCTTTGCCACTGGCCGGAAAAGTTGGCTCTTCAGCGATACCGTCGACGGAGCCAGGGCCAGCGCCGTCATCTACAGCCTGATGTTGACCTGCCGCGCCTGTGGTGTCGAGCCGTTAGCGTGGCTGCGCCACGTCCTCACTGAACTACCTCAGCGCCCCGAGAACGTAGCCATCGACGATCTCCTGCCCTTCAACTTCGCCAAAACCGCTGCAGCCTGATCCGCCGGACGCGCCCGTCTGAAAGCGACCGTCGTTGAAAGGGCGGTGTCAACGTGCGGGGAAATGAGCGCTTACGCTTGAGCTGTCCTGGATGTAGCTTCCATGATTTACATCGGCGGCAGCTATTTCGGAATGGCCGCCCTCCGGCAGTTCCGCCGCGCCCGCGCCAAGTTCTGGTGATCGATGCCGGGCTGCGGCGGAACCGTTTTGCCATCCATTCGCCTACTTTCCTGTCCCAGGACGGCGGCGATCCGAACGGTCGCGCAGATCGAGCTGGCGGTCGGCGCTGCTTTGTGGGCCGTCCTCGCGGATCACCTGGACGGGGTAGTCGCCAGGAGAACCCGAAACCGTGCCGGACATGGCGAAATTTGGCAAGAGCCTCGACGGGTTCGGCGACATCATCTACGGAGCCATCCTTTCCGCGATCGTCCTCGTGCAGCTAATAGCGCATCTCTCGTCTCCTTCTTCGTTGCGACGGCGCTATTGATTGCCGGCGCCGTTCGCCTGAGCTATTCGCGAACTTCGGAAATGTTTCGGCGTGTCGCTGTCCTACGACATTCCCTTGATGGCCGCCCTGGTTCTCGTCCAGCCCATGTCCGCGTCGTTTTTCCTGCCGGCCGTGAACATCGTCTTCGCTCTTTTGAGCGTTGCCCACGTCGCCTCGGTTCGCGTGCCATCGCCGAACCGGGCCATGTACCTGGCGATCACGCTCTTCGCGGTGATTGCGTCGGTCATCCTCATTCACCGGGGGGCAATTTGATGCCGGGTGGCAGACGGTCTACTGGTGGTTCCGGCGCTTTGTACGGCTGATGCTGTTTCGCACGATCCCCAACATCGCCCTGCGGACGACCGCGAGCGGGCCGGGCACAACCTCATCCGGAAAGGCGCCGCGAGACTCTGAGCGGTAGACCGCTGGCCAAACCAAGTGCCCTATTCGCAAACCACACGGTATCGCTTGCCGGACTCGCTGAC
>NZ_JBVVQF010000042.1:0-32658 GCF_055811815.1 Mesorhizobium sp. WSM4836 | reverse complement strand
CGATGATCTGCTCTTCAGAGAAGCGGCTGCGTTTCATGTCCTGGTCCTCTCGATGGGCCAGAACGAACTTCAAACCGTATTAGATCAGAGGGGCAAGGTCACCCTGGACCACCAGTTGTCAAACCCGATCACTACGCGCAAGTTGCGGTTTTTAGGAAAAAAGAATGAGAAAATTGTCGTTAGCCGGTTTGTTCATATTGCTTGTAGTGTTCGCCGGGGTCACCACAAGCTCGGCCGAGGAAGCGCAACAACCCAACATGGACTTTGCGAAGTCGCCATGCGCCGAAAAAGGGAAGCATGGGACAAAAGGCGTGGCTGCTAGGGTGTTTCCCAAATTGGGAGACAACAATCAATTGCGACTTGTTGATGAGCGTACTTCCTGGGAGCAAAACTTCCCCGCTCTAAGCACTGACAAATCGATCGAGTTCCTGATGGCGGGGGTCTACGATGCGTGGGCGATCTATTACACTCTGGAGGACAAAAAGGCCCTAATCCGAGGTTTCGCAGTCCAGTACGCCTTCGGCGACCTCGCCTCCAAATTTGCTCCAAGATGTCTGGTTTTCCCCGATGCACCCGAGAGAACAAATGTCGATAATATGGCCCCGATTGCCGTGCAGCTGTATCTCGCGGGATTGAAGAAAAAAGACAGCGGAACTGTGGAAGAAATGAGGGCGCGTCTTAAGAAACTCGTCAAGGAGAGGTAGCCGCCGTCACTTTGCTCTGAGCGATTGCCTCCAGGCCACTGCCAAAATCGGCGAGGTTCAAATCTTCCCTGTTTTTACTAAACCATCCACCGTATAGCTTCTGAAATTGGTCGGCCTCTGCAGAAAAATATGTCTCCGCAGACTTCTTGTCGCAGGCTTGGCTTTCGATGCAAATATTAAGCTGATTAAAGAAGTCGTTCATCACAAGCAATGCCTTGCGGAGATTATTTTCCTTATTCTCTTTTACGGAACTATCGACCATCAATGTCACGAGATGGTCTAACTCTTTCGAAGATATTCCACCAAAGTTTATGAGCCTAACTTGCTCTGCGTAAGGGAACCACGACGACACCAGTTGCTCACGGGAAGCGGCCACCCTGTCGGCCTGGTACAGCCGTATATACTCCAGGGTATTCTCCACTCGTTTTGCGGCGGCTTGATCCGCTTGCTGTAAAAAGAAAAATGGCACTCCGCCTGCGACCACAAGATACGAGACAGTCTCAAGAATGTCTTTGATAGCGGCCAGGTTCGGTCTGATGGTTCCGCTCCTACCGTTTCAAATAGGTCTTATCACGCGTGGATTCAACATTCTGGGATTGGAAGCCGGACAATGGCTTCTCCCCCTGCGCCCTTCTCCATCGTGGGCAGAATCGTCCCGTTGCCGATGCTTTTCACAAGGCAAGACAATTCAAGCTTGCTGAGCGCGATGATGCTATCCGGCGATGATGGGCCCGTCACCTTCTTCTTTATGCTTGGCACCGAGTTCGTGGCCGATCCGAGGAGCTCCTCCGCGGTGGGGATAACACGGGGGCATGCATCAAGGAAGATGACGAGCGGATCTTCGCTCGCCCGCAAATATTTTTCATAGTTCGCGACAAGGCAGTTCAGCCTGTCCGGGAGCACGAGAATATCCTTCTGAGTCGCGTTGGCAGCGCCTGCCGTCAAGGGGCTCGCAAGAGCGGCGATCAAGATAAAGCGAAGGGGCAAATTCATTCCCAATGACTCACGACAGATATTCATCAACATGGACTCGACAAAGCGAGATTGCGGATTTCGATACCTTATGCAAACAGAATTAGCGAGAATTTGCGTAGTCCTCCAAATACCCGGAGCGTTTGTCGAATGAACGTGACAGGCTTGCGTTTCCTGGCGTTCTTATTGACCGTATGCGTGAATGTCCCTGTCTCGTCCGCAATCGCAATGGACTTTACCCTGAGGAGAGAACTGGGGGTCGAGGCTGATGGCCATGTGTTTCCCGACATTGTCGCAATTGCTGCCAGCGGAGTGATCGAAGACGGGGACTCGGCAAAGCTGGCGGAAGTTCTGCCATTGGCGGAGCGGGATCAGTTTGGAAATGTGCGGGTTTATCTGGACAGTCCGGGCGGGAGCGTCAACGAAGCGCTGAAGATCGTCGCGCTCATGGACAAATACGAAGTGACAGCCGTAGTCGGCGATCGAGGGCAATGCTTGTCGGCTTGCGCATCCGTGATTTTCCTGTCGGCAAGAATTCATCTGATGATCGGCAACGCCAATCTCGGGTTCCACACCTGCCGCATAGGGTCCGGATTGGTAAGTCCGGAATGCAACAACCTCCTTAGCGCCGGCACATTGAATCGGGGCACAGATTTTGGCGCAACCGAAAGCTTTCTGAAAGCCGGCGCCGACAATGCCGAGGAAATGATCTACGTCGATTGGCGAGCAGCGGTTCTATGGGGTCTGCTTGGGCCACCCACGTACGATCCTACACTCGCCATACCCTCTTTCGATTGCGATCATCCTCAGTCGGACTTGCAGCGGGTTACGTGTTCAGATTTGAGGTTGTCTCGCTATGAAGCGTCCTATGCGAAGAGTTTGCGCGCTTTGGCCAAATTAAACGGCCAAGGACGATCTCAGTCTGAGAGTCGGCTAAGGCTAAGCTTGAAGCAGATTGCCGCGCATTGCGGGAAGTCATCCGACTGCTTTTTGTCCGAGTTCGGTAAGGCGCGGAAGGCAGTCCGGGTGGAACTTGTTCAGCGCTCGTTGGACACCCTTGTGCGTAAGATCGAGAGCCAGAAGCAGAGTGACTACGTTCGATCTATAGTAGGAAAATGTGATATCGCGTCGACCTGCGGCCGGGTCGACCTCTTGGATGCTCCTTTTGAATTTGCGCAGGCAAACTTCGCAAACCTGTTTGCCATGCTGTTCTTGGCGCAGGCCAAGGGCGAAACTCCGTCTCAGGGCTTCTCGAACCCCAAGGTTGGAACCTCGGATTGCGTTTTCTCCGATCTTTGCGATACGCGGATCAGGACAATGAATTGGGTGTGGTTATCCGATGCGGTAGCCAGAAAAGTTCCTCGCGCGCAAATCCATCAATTCATTGAGGACCGACGAGCGGCGATGCCGCCCCAGGAGCTTCAATGACGCTTCGGCATACGCTTGAAACCTGCCGATCATTCGATGAGATCAATGGTACTGCCGAGCGCCTCCGAGTATTTGAGGCTATGGCCGAGTCGGGGGCGATCTTCTATTCGGCAGAGCAGGCAAACGGATTATTGGGTCAAAAGCCGATATCGCGGAGCTCGCTTGTAACCCGTTCACGCCGCTGCAGCACGGGGGATTGCAGGTCCGATCCAACGCGCCCATAGTCGCGGGCCTTCGGCCGTCCTGAAGCTCAATTGCCGGCACTGTTGTGCGCTGAAAGCAGCGCCCTAGCCTTGCGACCAGTCAATCTCCTGGGTCTTGCGATTGACTGCTACGGTGCGCTCAAGATCGCCCGACTTTAGGTCAACGAGCTCCACGTCCGGCTCCAGCGGCTCGGCCGTCGCGGTCTCGTCTGCGGCGTTGTCTTCGCCGAGGAACTTGCTACGGAGCTGCCGGGTCGTCGGCATCACGGCGTCAACCTTGGCAGTGGCCATGCCCGCGGCTCCCTCGTCCGCCATCGCACGGCCATGCTTGGCGCCGAATGGTTTGGCCAGACCGGCCGGCGCGACGGCTTTCCAGCCCGGCATTTTCTTCTCGGCGATCTCGGCGGCGGTCAATTTCAGTTTGTTTGTCATCGGAGCCTCCTTGCCAGGCCTGAGATTACCACCCCAAGCCAAGACATGTGAACTGCTTGTAAAGCTTGCGTTCAACCGCAAGATCCCACAGCGCGGTTCGTCCGTGCGGGATATCCAATAGATAGGTATGCCGCGCATTAAACAATGCCTCAGCGGGTGAAATCCCCCTGCGAATCTCGTCCCAGAACGCGGCGTGCAATGGACCGCCAAAAAAGCCACCACCCGCGCCCGGTGAATAATGCACTCCTGTCGCGCCGACGAACGCACGCGCGCCCGCTTTCAGGATCGACAGCGCCATGGACCGTTCGACCATTCGCGGGGTTGGTTGCCCGTTGGACAAGAGGGCGGGGTCCGACACAGTCAGCGCACCCCAGCAACAGCCGGCGAAGGTGACGCCGATGCCCGACACCGGAAGTGAGGATATATCGATCGCCGCGAGGTTGCCGCCATCGTCTTCGCCCCAGAAGACCGTGCTGTTGCGATAGTCGCCGTGCAGCATGAAATAGGCGTATTCGCGAGCCGCGAGCTGGCGCTGCTGGGCCGACGGTTGTTGGGGGGAGGAGATTTGGACGGCTTCGTTGCCGGGGATGTTTGTATAGACGGCATCGGCAAACGGTCGCGCACTGTTACGAAGCCCGTACCGTCCAGCCTGTCCGATGCCGCTTTGCGTTAGCTGTGACAGGAAGAATGAGCCCAAGCGCGCGTCAGGAATGCGGCTTACCGGCAGCTCAGGCACGCCGTCCGGCTCGATATCGCCATAGACATCGTCGGACCAGACGATAAAGCCATCCTTGTCGCGTGCAATTAAATTGGCGGGAATGCGCGCGCGCAAATCCGGTCCGAGAGCGTCGATCCGCTGCGAGGGCACCACATCGTAGCCGCCGAGAATAATCACGCCTTTCGGCTTGCTTTCAAGCATTGCCAATCGCGTTTTCGTGATTAGCGCTGCGCCGGAGTAGTTGACGACACGATGGCCGGCGCGTTCCACAATCCGGATTGCGCGATCCGCGTCCTCACCAACGTTCTGCCTCAACTTCTCCGCATCGGTCACGAACAGCAACCGCGGCAACGCTCGGCCCGCTGCGAGCGCGTTGTCGTGACTTGGCGGTTGCGCGGGCTCGAGCTTCGGCGTGTCGCCCCCCGCTTGCCCGAGTGCCTTTTGTCTTGCCGGCTGATCATGCCGCGGTCGTGAGATCTCGATCGCACGGCCGTCGATGGATACGCGGCCGTCCGCATAGGGGATGCGGGCGAATGTGATGTCGATGAACTGCTCTGACGACGATGTAGTCGCAACACTTGGGCCGGCCGCCAAGGCCTGCTCGGCGACGGCCAGCTCGCCGGCCTCATCACTTGCGACGTTGGGCGTGAAGTCGTTTAATCGGCCCTGGCCCTCCATCTTGTTCTGTGCAGGATATATGGTGACCAGGCCATTGCGGTCCGTGCGCCCATACTGGAAGTCACGCTGCCGCGCGAGGCGTTTCAACAGCTCAAGCGTGCTCGCATCCGGATGCTTCGGATCGTTGAAACCGCCCGAATGCCCAAGCAGGGCCGGCCACTGCCATTCCGTGAGAATGTCCTGGTTGATGCCGTTGTGGCTGGTGTGATGCGGTAGCTTCGCGAAAACGAAAGGTCCGGCGCGCTTCACGCTGCCGCGGAGCTCGTGCACGAAGCTGTCGATCTCGGCAATTCCAGGTTCGGCGAACTGCATGTCGC
This sequence comes from Mesorhizobium sp. WSM4836, assembly GCF_055811815.1. Lineage (NCBI taxonomy): Bacteria > Pseudomonadati > Pseudomonadota > Alphaproteobacteria > Hyphomicrobiales > Phyllobacteriaceae > Mesorhizobium > Mesorhizobium sp. WSM4836. Next base: position 27,206 of record NZ_JBVVQF010000042.1, on the reverse strand, counting down.
CAGGCAGCAGGATGCGCGTATCCTCCGATCCGAACGTCAAGATGATGCTCTGGCAGTTCTTGGCCCACCCGATCTCGTGCGAGACCTCGTCGGCAGCATCGCTCTCGCTCGCCATCAAACGGAGATAGGTCTCGGCCGTGCTCTCGTTGGCGTCGGCAAAATCGGCCAGCAGATCGACCGCATCGCCGGATACGCGCTGAATCGTCTCGGCGCAATGCACCAGCTGGTCTGTTGTTGGCCCTAGGATCTGCATGCCGGAAGGGCTCATCGCATTGACGAGTGGATCCAAGCCATTGAGGCCGCGATAGCGGGTAATGTCGGCATTCCCAGCAAGCTTGACCAGCATGGCGTCGTAGCCGTCCTGCAGTAACGCCGAATCTGACAGGAACTCCTCGAGTGCAGGCCCGCGAAGATTCGAATGGTCTTCTTCGCTCAGCGCGGCGACGAGCCGTCTGATCCGTTCCGGCGCAGCGGTCACGCGGGCGTCGCTGCCGCCCTGGTCGTCGATCCCAAAGCCGAGCTTTTCGTCCGCGACCAGTGCACGATCGCACGTGACGATGTCCTCGGCGATTAGCTTCGGCAGACAGCCGATATGATCCTGATGACAGTGTGTCACCACCAGCAGATCGAAATGGTAGGGCGCCTGACTGCCTACAATCTGTGCGAGCTGGGTCGGAATCGACGGCCGGTATTCGTTGTCCTTCCAGTCGCCCGGGTGTCCGCCATCGATCAGGATCAACATTCCGCCGCACTCGACGACGATGCAGTCGCCGTATTTGGTGCGGCCCATATTGAGAAGGTGGCAGGCAAATGACTGGGCTTCGCGTCTCACCGGCCTTTCCGCCATGGACATTGTTCCTCGCTTACAGCTGCGCCACATTAAGGCCCAGTCTTCATCCAAGCGCAAGTATTGATGAAGTGTGTGACAGTTTTATAGGCATCGCGATGGTGCCTGTTGGCCGCGATGTCTATGTCTTCCCTTGGGTGGCACCAGAAGGCTCGACGCGCTTGCGGTCGCACTGCTCGCCAACAATTTCGAGGTGCTGCCGATTCCCACCAGCTGGAGAAAGGCGACTGTTTTCGTCAAGGTCTCCTGGACGCCTTGCAGTCAATGCTCACCGCCCTACCCACGCACCAGAGGAACTCAACGTCGAGCGGGTCCGGGTCGCTTTTTGACGTTGGGAAAAGGGGTTCGAGTCCAAACGCCGATGTGAATTTCGCCACAAAATTCAAGAAAATCCACTAGTAATGTATTGGTCGGCCCGGATGGCGTATTAAGGTCTTGATTTTATTTAGTTTTTCGTGGGACAACATCAGAAATCGTCCGTATCGTTCCGTATGGTCCCGCGACGCCATATAGTTGACCCGAATACCCCATTCGCGAACGTTCGGAGCCATGTTCCAGAATGACTCGCAGTGGGCCGCTAGCTGACTGTCAATTTTAGACCTTCTAGTCGAAGAAAGCGGACGTTCGCATCACTCACTCTTTCGCTGTAAACAAGATGCCCAGTCAACGACGCCAAAGGGGCCAAGAGCCGTCTGACGGCTTATAGGTGGCGCAACGCGGGAACTGGTGATTTAACTGATTCGAAACTGCTCGCATGATGCGGCGCTCACAATCGCTAGAGACACCAGTTTAGGCATGTAGCCACATTACCGGCTGATTCTCTTTTTTGGCGCCACAAGTATTGCTGGCCGACTGATCATACGACTCCGAAAAATGTGTGCGGGAATCGATAATTGATGGCGCGCGAAGCACCGGGATGATGTTGGTTAGAGTATTGTGTCGAGGTGAATATTCGCGTTAGTGAGGACCGTTTCGCCATGGCTGCAGCATACCAAACCGTCAGTCGCAACCCGGAGGCGAAGCTTACTTGCTCCTCAAAGGTGTCGCTAATGACTGATCCCGATCGAAACGTCGTGTTCATCTCCCATGCCACGCCGCAGGACAACGAGTTCGTCAAGTGGTTGGGCGCCCGTCTTATCGGGCTTGGCTACAACGTTTGGGCCGATGTGTTCGAGTTGAAGGGAGGAACGCCTTTCTGGAACACGATCGAGGAAGCCATCACGTCCCGAGCCATCAAGGTGATCTTCGTGGCCTCCACCGAAAGCGTCAAGCCGGATCGCAAGGGGGTGCGAGACGAACTGGCGGCATCTGACATCACAGGTCGCAAGCTAAAGGATACCGCCTTCGTCATTCCAGTGCGCTTGGACAAGGTCGACTTCGGCAGCTTCCCGATCCAGCTGCTTCAACTCAACGCTCTCGACTTTTCTTCTGGCTGGGGCGGCACGCTAGTCACGCTGGTCGAGACGCTCGAGAAAGCGAACGTGCCCACCGACTCGGCCAGAATCGATGAGCGGATGAGCTACTGGAGGGAACGCACCAGCAGGGATGTACCCCGGGTCGAGATCGCGCCCGAACTATTGCTCACCAACCTGTTGCCGATCGAGGCGCTGCCTACCCACGTCAGCTTCTATGAATTCAACGGCCCAAATACCGAGATCAACAAGGCTCTCAACAGCACGGGCATCCCGTACACCCGCCACGCCCGCCTCATCATCTCGTTCGCCGCCATGGAAGAGATCCAGGCTGGGTTGCCGCCGAAGTTCACGCTCGCCCTCGCGAGACGCGTGGAGGTACAGCGCTTCCTCAATGGCCGCCAAGGCAACGAGACGGCGCCGGAGTGGCTCGACGCCCGGAACATGCTGACGTTCCTCCTTCGGCGGCACGTGGAGCGCTTCCTGGCATCAAAGGGCTTGAAGGCCCAAGATACCTCTCAGGGTTTGGCCTTCTACTTCCCGCTGGGCCTCATTCCGGATGGCAAGGTTCGGTACCGCACCCCCGATGGCAAGCAGACCTGGAAGCAGGTCAATGGCAGGAGCGAGAAGCGCCAGTTGAATTGGCATCTCTCGATGCTGGTGAACATTGACCTGCGGCCGCCGGGCTTCACCAGATTCAAGCCTTACATCTGCTTTTCGGAAGGTGCGGAGAAGCTGATCGACGATCCCAAACGCGTTGCCGCTATCAGACGCCGCTTCTGCAAGAGCTGGTGGAACCGCCACTGGCGTCAGTTGCAGCAGGCGTTCATCGCTTTTCTGAGTGGCGGGGAGGAGATAGCCGTGCAACTGGACGGTACGGAGCTGCTCAAGCTCAGTGGCAAGCTTCTGCAGTTGCAAGGCATGCGCCGATTGGTTGGTGATACGGAGTTCGACGACGTCCCGGACGAACCCGAAGAGCCGGATGACGATGATGCGGATGAAATGGATCCAGCCCTGTTCGAACCCGACGAGGAGGACGCGGCGTGAAACAGTGGCGCGTTGTGCATATTCAAGAGCCCGAGCTCGAGTTCGCCCACGGCCAGACCGCAGCGCACCCGAAAGATGGTCTGTTTCTCTATGGCCCACCGTCGTCGAACTACAATCCTCGCTGCATGGAGGTGGGCATTATCGCGACCGAAGAAGGCGCCAGACTCTATTCGGCATGGGTCCGAAGCGTCAAGGGTGCGATAGCTACACCGGACGCCGGCAAGGAAGCCAACAAGTACATGTGGCCTGGCTTCCAGGCGGCTTTCGGCGCCGAGTGGTCGGACGTTCCCTTCGGCTACTGCAAGGTGGATGCCGACGAGATCTCCAAGGCGATTCGCACCGGCACACGTCATGAGGGAATCTACAGCACCGTCGAGATCTACGAACGGGCGCTCCGGAAGCACCTTCGAGAGGAAGAGGCCTCGCCCAAGATGTGGTTCGCGATCATTCCCGAAGAAGTCTACACATACGGCCGGCCGCAGTCGGTGGTACCCCGAGCCGAGCGAATTGAATCTCCTGTAGGCATCAAGAAGACCGCTGCCATCCGACTGATCAAGCAACCAACCATGTTTGGCGAGATCAACGAGGAGGCGCGACCGTTCGAGTTCGAGGCTAACTTCCACAACCAGCTCAAGGCCAGACTTCTCGACACCGGCAAGGTCATTCAGGTCGTGCGGGAAACCACTTTGGAGACGGAGCGGGATCCCAAACTGCGGCGGCGATCGCTCCAGGATCCCGCCTCGGTCGCCTGGAACTTGGGGGCCACTGCCTTCTACAAGTCCAGCGGCACGCCTTGGCGCTTGGCCAACGTCCGAGAGGGCGTCTGCTACGTGGGCCTGGTGTTCAAGAAGTTGGAGGCGGCCCGCGGGCGCGACAACGCCTGCTGCGGCGCGCAGATGTTCCTCAACACGGGCGAAGGGGTCGTCTTCAAGGGTGCTGTCGGCCCCTGGTATTCGGAGAACGATCACAGCTTCAAGCTCGACCGCGATCAGGCTGCGCGACTGATGACCATGATAGTGGAAGGCTACAAGGATATCCACGGCAAGCCTCCAAAGGAGCTTTTCATCCACGGCAAGATCGAGTTCGGGGACGAAGAGTGGGCCGGCTTCAATAGCACCGTGCCCGCCGAGACTAATCTGGTGGGCGTGCAGATCCGTCGCCAGAACGAGGTCAAGCTGTTCCGCTTCGGGCAGAACGCCGTTCTCCGGGGCACGGCAATTATCGTGGACGAACGCTTGGCTTACTTGTGGACGGCCGGCTACATCCCGAGGCTCGAGACCTATCCCGGCCGCGAGGTTCCGAACCCACTCACGGTCAGGATTCGCCGCGGCGACACCACGATCGAAAGCGTCCTGCAGGATCTGATGGCATTGACTAAGCTCAACTACAACAGCGCCGGATTCTCGGACGGGTTACCGGTAACGTTGCGGTTTGCCGACCTTGTTGGCGAAATCCTGACGGCCGGACCTGATGCAGGATCGGCTAGACTGCCTTTCCGGCACTACATTTAAGGCGTGAGTGGGAGGCTCACGGCTGTCTGTCAGTGCACGGTAGTCCGAATGGGATTGGCGGGGTCCGTCGACGACGAGCTTCTACACACGATGGTCTACCGGGATGACCTCTACTTTGACGATCTTTACCTTGCGAACTGCTGCCCGTCACGAATGTGCGCTGAAGGCTCGGCCGGAATGGCCACTGGGATCACGATGCTACTCGAATGCAAGATATGTCAGAAAGCAGGCTGGCGATGTCAGGTCGATCGTCTGTAAGATATGGTACCGCCCATTCTCCGAGACTTCGCGATGGGCATAGGAGGTGGGATTTGTGCCTTGAGTTGGACGCGGCTGTCGGAGCAGGCGAGCACGGCAGCAGCAATGGCCTGAAACTTCGGGCCCGCTGACAAACACGTTCACCACCGCACGCGAGCCGAACACGTGGAGATATGTTCGAAAGCATCGAGGTGGGCCATCAGCCCAAAAGCCTGGATCTCGCGAACTTCGCTATCTTCGAGCCGGTGGGTTTCGGTGTGCTCGTGAGCAAGACCTAGGCTTGCCGACCTTCGCAAAGCTCGCCGGCTGGTCAAAAGAGACGATGTGATCGTAGTTGAGAGCTATACCCAGATTGGAGCAGATGCACGATCATTGGCCCGAAGGAGCCCTTCGGTATGCACATGCTCAAACGGCAGAAGCAAACTCAACGCGAAAGCTGCCAAGGCATAGAGGCCGCGCCAGCGGGTCGCTCCCTTACGATTCTATCGCACATTGAGGCGCGACGGGTCGTTCGAACTGTTCGCCGATCGCAATTGCGAGAAATCGTCCCGTTATCGGACACGACCATTTATGACATGGAACAACGAGGCGAGTTCCCCCGACGGTTCAATCTGACCCCCCGCTGCGTTGTTTGGGACCTGGGAGAAGTCGAAGCCTGGATTCAGGAACGGCGGAACGCGTCATCTGCAGGTTCTATCGAACTGGCCCCGGGACCAGACGTGCGGTCGCGGAAGACGAGGCCGGTCAAATCGGATCGAGGATAACGGCTGCCCCAGAAATCGGCTGCAGCGTGGGGGCGTGTTTCTTGCCAGCCGCCCACGCTTCAATCATGTCGGCCCATTCCTGGAGCATGTGGCGACGCTGCGGTTCATATTCAGCCTTGTTATAGACGCCGCGGGAGGAGCGACTGTCTTCGTGGGCGAGGCATTTTTCGATCCAGTCGCGATTGAATCCGATCTCATTTAGGAGCGTTGAGCCGGTCCGCCGTAGATCGTGCACCGTGAAGGGACCAAGCGGCAGATCTTGTTTTTTTGCGCGGTCCACAATCGCGATGGTAATCCGATTGAAAGTCGCGCGCGACATGGGTTCGTCGGCGTCGTAGCGAGATGGAAGCACGTATCGAGAGTTAGCAGCGCAGGTCTTGAGCGCAATCATGATGTCGAGGGACTGCCGGGACAGGTAGACATTATGTGGCTTCTTCCGCTTCATTCGCTCTTTGGGAATGCTCCATACCGCGTTCTCGAAGTCGACCTCATCCCACGTCGCGTCCAGAAGCTCACTTTTCCGAACCATCGTGAGCAGGATCAGCTTTAGGCCCAGCCGAATGGTTGGCAAAGTCGGCACATTTTCCAACTCTTTCAGCATGATTCGAATTTCTGCGGGTGACAACGCGCGGTCTTTCGCCTCGAAGGTGGCTATTGACGCTGGTCCTACCTCGTCCGCCGGATTAGCGATCTTCTCGCCGTGCAGAATGGCATAACCATAGACCTGCTTAACGATATCCCGGACATGAATGGCCGTTGCTGGTGCGCCACGGTCCCTGACTTTTGCGCAGAGCGCCCGCAAGTCGTCCGACCTTATTTCTGTCAGGAGCCTTTTGTCCCAAATCGGCAAGATGTCTCGATCGAAGACGGCTTTGCGCATGGAGCGCGTGCTGTCCGCCATCTTCGCGTCTTTGAACCATCTTCTGCCGGCATCGCCGAACGAGCCAGTCTCAGACAGGCGCCTCTTGTCACGCTGCTTTTCCTGGGCTGGTGATTTTCCGGCTGCCACCATTTTTCGTGCGGCAAGACAGCGGTCACGCGCCTCTGCTAGCGAGATGCCTCCCTCACCATAGCGGCCCAGCGTCACTGTCTCTCGCCGACCATTCACTCGGTAGTCGTATCGGAACGATATCTGCCCTGTGGGAGCCACGGTCGCGTACATACCGTCACGATCAGTGACTTTGTACATTTTATCTTTTGACTTCAGCTTCTTAAGTGCGATGTCTGTGAGCATAGGAGGAGACAGATGGGCGCATCTAGGATTGTGAAATGCCCAATTTTACCGTCATTCGTTTTACCGTCAAGGCTCTTTGAGAGCCCATTGGATTCAATGCCTTACCTCGAAAGATGCCAACAGGCTTGAGTCCGGCGCAGTGACGGCATCAGTCTGCAGCGAAGATGACGCGAAAAGGAATGCCGTCAGATCTACCGCCAAATGATTCCGCTTAGGGGCGATAATCAGCGATAGACGTAGAGACGAAAGGGGATAAAATTCAGACGCTTAATAAAGCTCCCTCGATAGTCGCCGAATGCTGGCGAACGACCGATCTTTATTCCCACTCGATTGTGCCTGGCGGTTTGCTTGTCACGTCGTAGACGACGCGGTTGATGCCGCGTACCTCGTTGATGATGCGGGTGGCGGCGGCTCCCAGGAATGCCATGTCGTAATGGTAGAAGTCGGCGGTCATGCCGTCGACCGAGGTGACGGCGCGCAACGCGCAGACGAACTCGTAGGTGCGGCCATCGCCCATCACGCCGACTGTCTGCACCGGCAGCAGCACGGCGAAGGCCTGCCAGATGGCATCGTAGAGGCCGGCCTTGCGGATCTCGTCGAGATAGATGGCGTCGGCCTCGCGCAGGATCTCCAGCTTTTCGCGGCTGATGCCGCCCGGGCAGCGGATGGCAAGACCGGGACCGGGAAACGGATGCCGGCCGATGAAGCTTTCGGGCAGGCCGAGTTCCTTGCCGAGCGCCCTCACCTCGTCTTTGAACAGTTCGCGCAGCGGCTCGACCAGCTGCATGTTCATGCGTTCGGGCAAGCCGCCGACATTGTGGTGCGACTTGATCGTTACCGACGGGCCGCCGCTGAAAGAGACGCTTTCGATAACATCGGGATAGAGGGTGCCCTGCGCCAGGAAATCGGCGCCGCCGAGCTTCTCGGCCTCCTCCTCGAACACTTCGATGAACAGCCGGCCGATGGTCTTGCGCTTGTTTTCCGGGTCCGACTCGCCCTCGAGCGCGCCGATAAAACGGTCCGAAGCGTCGACCAGTATGAGGGGCAGATTGTAGTGCTGGCGGAACATCTCCACCACGCCCGCCGCCTCATCCTTGCGCATCAGCCCGTGGTCGACCAGGATGCAGGTGAGCTGGTCGCCGACCGCCTCATGGATCAGCAGCGCCGCGACCGAGGAATCGACGCCGCCCGAAAGTGCGCAGATCACCTTGCCCTTGCCGACCTGTTTACGGATCGTCTCGACCGCGTGCTCGCGGTAGGCGCGCATCGTCCAGTCGCCTTCGATGCCGGCGATGTTGTGGACAAAGTTTTGGAGCAGCCTGGCGCCGTCCGGCGTATGCACCACTTCGGGGTGGAACATGAGGCCGTACATCTTGCGCTCGACATTGCCGAAGATGGCGAAGGGCGAGCCCTCCGATTTTCCAAGCACCTCAAACCCCTTGGGCAGCGAGATGACGCGGTCGCCGTGGCTCATCCACACCTGGTGGCGCTGGCCGGGCGCCCACAGGCCCTCGAACAACGGGCTGTCCCTGGCGATCTCGACGAAGGCGCGGCCGAATTCGCGGTGATCGGAGCTTTCGGCGACGCCGCCCATCTGCACGCACATCGCCATCTGGCCATAGCAGATGCCGAGCACGGGCATGCCGGCGTCGAAGACGATCTGCGGCGCGCGCGGGCTGCCGATGTCGCCGGTCGAGGCCGGGCCGCCGGACAGGATCACCGCCTTCGGATTAATGCGCTTGAACGCCGCCTCGGCCGACTGGAAGGGCACGATCTCGGAAAAGACGCCGGCCTCGCGGATGCGGCGGGCGATCAGCTGGGTGAACTGGCTGCCGAAATCGACAATCAGGACGGTGTCGGGATGATTGGCTGTTTTCATGGCGAGCGTTTAGAGAAAGAAACGAGTCGGCGCAATGGGTCGCGAGGCCCCTCTCTCACTCCGATTCCCCATCTTCACGCGACAGATCAAACTCGATCGCGCCGGAGGCGATCGCCTGTTCCAGCAGCTGCACCGCCGCGGCCAGCTTCTCGTCGATGACATGCAGATATTCGGTCCAGTCGCCAACGTGTCTCAGATCGGCCGCGCCGTCGGAAATGCCGCGCAGGCCGATCAACGGCACGTCGAACACCTGGCAGGCGCGCAGGCAGGCGAAGGTCTCCATGTCGACCATATCAGCCGCGATCGCGTCGTAGGCGGCGCCGGTGACTATTGCCGCCCCGGTCGACAGCGTCGCCGGCCTGATGCCTGGTATCCTGAACGGCAGCGGCACGCTGATGGGCAGATCGAGGAACGGGGTGGCGCCCTTCTCGAACCCCAGGGGCGAAGCGTCCATGTCGCGGTAGGCGACCGAAACGGCCTGGTAGATTTCCGTCTGCTCCAGCGTTCGGCTGCCCGCCGACCCGAGCGACACGACGAGATCCGGCAGCGCGTTTTCGACGCTCAGCCGGGACAGTTCGGCGCCGAGCACGACACCGGCCTCGACCGGTCCGACGCCGGTCATCAGCGGTGTGAACAGAAGCTGCAGATGTGGGCCGTATTCGGCTTCGGCCGCCATGACGAAGAGGACGGACTTGCCGGACAGGCGAGACACTTTACCGGTCACGACGATCACTCCTTTCTGGCCTACCACCGGAGCCGGAAAGTAAGAAGGACGACGTACCCTCACCGGCCCCCGGCCCTTCGGCTATGGCTCCGGGCGTTCGTCGCTCGAAAAGCCAATTTATGGGCTTTTCGTCCGCTGCGCGGACCGCTCCTCACCCCTCGATACCGTCACGCCCAAGCACCGCCATCATCGTTCCGGTCATCGTGGCGATCAGCTTGGCCTCGCCGTCGGTGGCGAATGCATAGGCCTGGCCGTCGGCAACGATGATGGTGCGGCCGGGCTTGGTCACCGAGCCGCGGAACAGAAAGCGCTCGCCCCGGCCCGGCGCCAGCAGATTGACCTTGAACTCGATGGTCAGCACGCCGGAATTTTCCGGCATCAGCGAGAATGCCGCATAGCCGCAGGCCGAGTCGAGAGCCGTCGAAATGACGCCGGCATGAAGAAAGCCGTGCTGCTGCGTCAGTGCCGTCGAATAGGGCATTTCGATCTCGATGATGCCGGGCGTCACCAGCGTCAGCTCGGCGCCAATGGTCATCATCGCGTTCTGGCGCGCAAAGGACGTCCTGACGCGGTCCTCATAATCGGGAGCAGGAACGATCTTTGCTGCCATGGCCGTCGACTTTCGTTTCTCGACAAATCTTATTGCAAGGCATTTATCGCAGAGGGGTGGACGGCAGGCAATCGCAAATGCTGCACTGCAGCATTCGGCTAAACCTGCTGATAAAAAGCGAGATCGGCGACATCCGGTAACGATTCAGCCGGCGCGGCGCAGCGCACAGAAGTAAAAGCCGTCGGTGCCGCTCAGCAACGGCGAAAGCGAAATGCCGCCCGCGGCGCCAATCCGCACTGCCGCTTCGTGGCCCGCAAAACGGCTGTCCCAAAGCTGGCGGTGATCGACCGGGACAAAACCGGGGTGGCGGTCCCGGAAGGCCGAAACCTGGTCGCCATTCTCGTCGTCGAATACCGAACAGGTGATGTAGACCAGTAGGCCGCCGGGTTTGACGAAGCCCTTGGCGGCATCGAGGATCGTCTCCTGCTCGCCCTTGCGGGCGTCGAGCTGCCTTTGTGTCAGCCGCCATTTGGCATCGGGCCGACGCCGCCAGGTGCCGCTGCCGGTGCAAGGCGCATCGATCAGCACGATATCCATGTGCTTGCCGAGCGGCGCGAGCTCGGCTGGCTTGGTGACGATCTGCACATTGCGGTTTTCCGAGCGGCGGATGCGGTCGAAGATCGGCGCCAGCCTGGCTTTCTCGGCATCGTGGGCGAAGATCTGGCCGCGATTGTCCATCGCCGCGGACAGCGCCAGCGTCTTGCCGCCGGCGCCGGCGCAAAAGTCGAGCACCTGCATGCCAGGCTCGGCGCCGGCCAGTTCGGCCGCAATCTGCGAACCCTCGTCCTGAACCTCGAACCAGCCTTTCTGGAAGGCCGGCTCGGCCTGTACGTTCGGGTGCCTGCCATCGGCTTCGATCGGCGGTATGCGGATGCCGTGCGGCGCGATCCGGGCAGGCTTGGCGCCGGTTTCCGCCAATTCCGCCAGCACCTTGCCGCGATCGGCCTTGAGCGTATTGACCCTGAGGTCGAGCGGCGGGCGAGTGCCAAGCGCTGCACCCTCTTCCACCCAGGCCGTGCCGAACGCCCGCTCGAACAGCGGCATGGACCAATCGGGGATGTCTGCCCTGACAGCCGGCGGCGCGTCGGCAAGCCGGCGAGCAGCCAGCGTTTTCAGTTCGTCGGCGGTAAGCAGCGGTGGCGCGAACTTGTCGCCCTCGAGCGCCTCGTTCAGCGACTGCGCCGTCTGGCCCCATTCGAGCAGCAGCGCGCCGAAGCCGATGGCGCGCGGCGTACCCTCGCCGAGCAGCCAGCCGGCGGAGCGTTTGCGGCGCAGCGCGTCATAGACGATGTTGCCGATCGCGGCGCGGTCGCCGCCGCCGGCGAAGCGGTGCGACAGGCCCCAGTCCTTCAGCGCATCGGCCACCGGCCGGTGGCGCCGGCCAATGTCGTCAAGCACTTCGATGGCTGCCGCCAGCCGCCCGCCCAGTCTCATTGTCGTCTTCCATTACTCAGCAAAATAAAATCCGGCCCTGCTCTTAGAGCTTTTCGTGTCCTGATTGAAACAGTTCTGTTTTCCCGACGGCGAGACGATCCATGCGGAGGGTGGCGATGTGGGTTGGTGGATCGCGAGCCGCCGCGACCAAGTGGGCCTCGGGATGCGGAAACCAAACAATTCAATCAGTACATAATAGATTTCTAATGTAGGCAACTGACACGCACAAGCACGCCGGCTGGTGCAACTGCTCCGCTTTGCAACTTATGCGGTTACGAATACTCTTTGCGCGGTGATTCGCGTCGCAGAAAAAGGCGGAGCCGCGGGTCGATACGAGGAGAGGGCAATGAAGACTTATCTGGCCGAAGTTCTAGGCACGTTTCTATTGGTGTTCATCGGCACGGCTTCGGTGGTGACGGGCGGCTTCGGCGGCGCGCTGCCGCTTGGCCAGGAAGGTATCGGTCTGGCGTTCGGCATCGGCCTCATCGCAGCGGCCTATGCGATCGGCCCGATTTCCGGCGCGCATCTCAACCCTGCGGTGACGCTCGGTGTGTTCCTTGCCGGGCGGATGTCGGCCAGGGACGTCATTCCCTACTGGATCGCGCAGGTCATCGGCGCCATCATCGCGTCGCTGGCATTGTGGATCATCGTCTCCGGACAGGTCGGCGGTCACACCGGCGGCTTCGGCGCCAATGGGTGGGATGTGGCGAAATGGGGCGTCAGCTCGGCCTTCCTGTGGGAGCTGATCGGAACCTTCACCTTCGTCACGGTGATCCTCGGCGTTAGCAACGCCAAGCACGCGACGACCTTCGCCGGCCTCGTCATCGGCTTGACGCTGGCCGGGCTGCACTTCGCCATTATTCCGGTGACCGGCACATCGCTCAACCCGGCCCGTTCGATCGGCCCGGCGCTGTTTTCGGGAAGCGCGGCGATCGGCCAGCTCTGGCTGTTCATCGTCGCGCCGCTGATCGGCGGCGCTATTGCCGGTGTGGTTGCCAAGGCCGAAATCTTCGAGAAATACTGAGCTTTCGGAAGCCCAACGAAAAAGGCGCGGGTCGAGGCCCGCGCCTTTTCTTGTTGAGTCGAGAAATTCGTGTGCCTGGATCAGGCCGCAAGCTCAAAACGGTCGGCGTTCATCACCTTGGTCCAGGCTGCGGCGAAATCCCTGACGAACTTCTGCCCGGCGTCGGCCGACCCGTAGACCTCGGCAAGCGCACGCAATTGTGCGTGCGAGCCGAAGATCAGGTCGGCGCGGGTGCCGGTCCACTTGACCGCCCTGGTCTTGCGGTCGCGCGCTTCGTAGACTTCATCGGAGCCGGCGGCCGGATCCCAGACCGTGTTCATGGAGAGCAGGTTGACGAAGAAATCATTGGTCAACGTGCCCGGCCTGTCGGTGAACACGCCGTGCTTCGATTGGCCGGTGTTGGCGCCGAGCACCCGCAGCCCGCCGACAAGCACCGTCATCTCCGGCGCCGTCAAGGTCAGCAGCTGCGCCCGGTCGACCAGCATCGCTTCGACCGACATCGGCTGCCTGCCCCTGACGTAATTGCGGAAGCCATCGACTTTCGGCTCGAGCGCGGCGAAGGACTGGACATCCGTCTGTTCCTGCGAAGCATCCATGCGGCCCGGCGTGAACGGCACCTTGACGTCATGGCCGCCGTCTTTGGCCGCCTTCTCGATCGCGGCGACGCCGCCGAGAACGATGAGGTCGGCAAGCGAGACCTTCTTGCCGCCGGACTGCGAAGCGTTGAAGCCCTTCTGGATCGCTTCGAGCGTCTCGAGCACCTTGGCCAGCTGCGCCGGCTGGTTGACCTCCCAGTCCTTCTGCGGCGCCAGGCGGATGCGGGCGCCGTTGGCGCCGCCGCGCTTGTCGGAGCCGCGGAAGGTCGAGCCCGAGGCCCAGGCGGTCGCGACCAGTTCGGAGACGGACAAGCCGGAGGCCAGGATCTTCGCCTTCAACGAGGCGACATCCTGCTCGTTGACCAGCTCGTGGTCGACTGCCGGTATCGGATCCTGCCAGATCAGCTCCTCCTTCGGCACGAGCGGGCCGAGATAGCGGACGGCCGGACCCATGTCGCGATGGGTCAGCTTGAACCAGGCGCGCGCGAAGGCATCGGCGAACTGATCCGGATTCTGATGGAAGCGCCGCGAGATCTTCTCATAGACCGGGTCGGCGCGCAGCGCGAGGTCGGTCGTCAGCATCGCCGGCGCGCGGCGCTTCGAGGCATCGTGCGCGTCCGGCACGGTGCCTGCGCCGGCGCCGCCCTTCGGCGTCCACTGATGGGCGCCGGCCGGGCTCTTGGTCAGTTCCCATTCGTAGTTGAACAGATTGTCGAACAAGTTGTTGCTCCACTTGGTCGGCGTCGTGGTCCAGGTCACCTCGAGGCCCGAGGTGATGGCGTCGCCGGCAATGCCGGTGGCATATTTGCTCGACCAGCCGAGGCCCTGCGCCTCGATGCCGGCGCCTTCCGGCTCCGGGCCGACCAGCGATGCATCGCCGGCGCCGTGGGTCTTGCCGAAAGTGTGGCCGCCGGCGATGAGCGCCACGGTTTCCTCGTCGTTCATGGCCATGCGAGCGAAGGTTTCGCGAATGTCGCGGGCCGAGGCCAGCGGATCGGGCGTGCCGTTCGGTCCTTCCGGGTTGACATAGATCAGCCCCATCTGCACGGCGCCGAGATGGCCCTGAAGTTCGCGGTCGCCGGAATAGCGCTCGTCGGCGAGCCACTTGGTTTCCGAGCCCCAGTCCACGTCCTGCTCGGGCTCCCAGACATCGGCGCGGCCGCCGGCGAAGCCGAAGGTCTTGAAGCCCATCGATTCCAGCGCGACATTGCCGGTGAGGATCAACAGGTCGGCCCAGGAGATCTTGCGGCCGTATTTCTGCTTGACCGGCCACAGCAGCCGGCGCGCCTTGTCGAGATTGGCATTGTCCGGCCAGCTGTTGAGCGGCGCGAAACGCTGCTGGCCGGCGCCGGCGCCGCCACGGCCGTCGCCGATGCGATAGGTGCCGGCGCTGTGCCAGGCCATGCGAATGAAGAGCGGGCCGTAATGGCCGAAATCGGCCGGCCACCAATCCTGCGAATCGGTCATCACCTGGTGCAGGTCCCTGATCACCGCATCGAGATCGAGACTCCTGAATTCCTTGGCATAATCGAAGTCCTCGTCCATCGGGTCCGAGAGGCTGGACTGCTGGTGGAGGACGCCAAGGTCGAGTTGGTCCGGCCACCAGTCACGGTTGCTCCTCCTGGCCGATCCATGTGGGACCGGGCATTTGCCGGCGCTGTTGTCGTCGGTTTTCGCGTCCATCCTTGCCTCCGATTTGTTGATTTTTGGGATTTGTTGATTTTCAGGCCAGGGCCAGCGGCCGCGCCATTCTGGAATGGTTCCAGATTAGCCTGCCCGGCCGATAAAGACAAATTGCCTTTGCTGTTTATTCTGATAGGTTTTTCTTATGATAGGCCTCACCGTCCGGCAGATGCATTATTTCGAGGCGCTGGCGCAGACGCTGCATTTCGGCCGCGCGGCAAAGCTCGCCGGCGTCAGCCAGCCGGCGCTGTCTTCGCAGATCGCCGAGATGGAGCTGCGGCTCAATTGCCGGTTGTTCGAGCGCGGCGGCAAGGTGGTGCGCATGACCGACGAGGCGCAAGCCCTGCTGCCGCGCATCGAGCGCATTCTTGCCGATATCAGCGACGTCGAGGCGACCGCCCGGCGCGGCCGCCCGGCAATGGAAGGCCGCTTCCGGCTCGGCATCATCCCGACGGTGGCGCCCTATCTCCTGCCGCATGTGCTGCCGGAGCTGAAACGGCACTTTCCGGCATTGCAGCTCGAACTGCGCGAGGCGGTGACCGCGTCGCTGGTCGAGGACACCGGCTCGGGGAAGCTCGACGCCTTCGTCGCGGCGCTGCCGCTCGATTACCCAGGCCTGGTTACCGAAGAACTTTTCCCGGACCGGTTCTTCCTGGCCGTGCCGGCCGGCGACCCCGCCTTCGCTTCACCGCCGGTGCCGCCGGAAAGCCCGGCACTGGAGCGGCTGATGCTGCTGGAAGAGGGCCACTGCCTGCGCGAACAGGCGCTCGCCGTCTGCGGCAGCGTGCGGCCGGTGGCGATGGCAAGCTACGGCGCGACCAGCCTGACGACGCTCTTGCAGATGGTGGCGCACGGGCTCGGCGTCACTCTCATCCCGGAAATGGCGGCAGGGCCGGCCAGCACTATCCCCGACCTGAAGATCGTGCCGTTCCAGGAACCGATGCCGCAACGCACGATTTGCCTGGCCTGGCGGCGCAACAAGGTGCGCCACGACGAATGCGTCGAGCTGGCCAAGATCATTCGCGGGCTGGATGCCGCGGTGCTGGCGGCGGCTTGAAGCGAGGATGTTGGTCAACGTCGGGCCCTGCGCGACCCAAAATCCCTTCGAATGAAACGGTTTCAGTCTTTGTTCCAGGCTGCGAGCAACGGGCCTTTGCTTCCATAGACGGGGTCCTTGCGCGGTCGTTCTTCGCCTGGTCAAACAAGGTGGAAGCGCCGTTCTCGGGAACCTGGAGGTCAAGCCGTCCTCCGCATGCCCAGCGCCGTTAACGCGCTGAGCGCCGCACCGAGGGCGATGAGTTGCCAACTTATTTGAAAAGCATGCAATGCTTGGTTCGGGGCGAGACTGAGAGAGCCCGTAACCGCCACCAGGAGCGCCACGCCCAGAACATAGCCCAACTGGCGGCTTGTATTGACCACCGCGCTACCCGTCGCTGTCGTGTTTGCCGGAAGATCGCGCGTTGCGCTCCCAATCATAGTCGGCATGGCGATGCCGATGCCGGTGCCGACCAACATCCAAGGCGGCATGATATCTATGCTATAGCGGGGAGCGATTGACGCCATGAAGGCGAGGCCTAGGGATCCAACTGCAAAAATGGCATTTCCGACGATCACAAGCGCTCGCGGTGACGCAGTAGACGCAAACTTCTGAACCAAGTAAGCGGCTATGGGCACGCAAACAGGGCCGGGGATGATCGCAAATCCGGTTTCGATCAAGGAAAGGCCGGCAACTGTTTGCAACCAGATTGCGACGCTAAGAAAGATAGCGGCAAAGGCCGTGCAGAACAGAATGATAGTGACGTTCGCCCAGGTAAATGTCGAAACCCTGAAGAGGTTCGGATCCACGACCGGCGACTGGTGAAACAGGATTCGCCTTACGAGCCAGGCTGCGGTCAGAATTGCCAAGACATAGTATGCAATGATCTGCGATGTCGTCGATTGTTCATGCCCAACGACCGCGAGGGACAGTGATCCCACAGCGATTGCGGCAAGCACGGCGCCAAACAGATCAAGATTTCTGGTCGAGACACTGGCTGGCTGTATTGTTGGTATCAGCGATGCGGCTGCGATGCCGGCAATAACGCCGACCGGCAGATTTATGATGAAAATCCATCGCCATGAATATTCTGCAAGCACCCCGCCAAGGGCCGGACCAACGGCCGCTGCAAGTGCCGATGTCGTCGCCCAGATCTTGACCGCCCCCGCCCGCTTTTGCGCAGGAAGAACCGTCAATATAAGGCCAAGGCTACTCGGAGTCAGCATCGCGGCTCCCGCTGCCTGCAACACGCGAGAGAGTATGAGCGACCACATCGCGCCCGAAAGCGCACAGCCAACACTGGCCAGCGTGAATATCGTCAGGCCCGCAAGGAACGCACGCTTGCGCCCCCACTTGTCGGCGAGCCCGCCGAACGGAATCAACAAGGCCGCATAGACAATGGTGTAGCCGTTCAGAATCCAACTGAGATCGGCAAAGCTGGCTTGGGGAAATTCGGTGCCTATCCGACGGAAGGCGACATTGACGATGAATACGTCAATCATCGCTATGAATGCCGCCCCACATAGGACGAAAGTTGTCAGAAGCGATTTTTGATCTGAGATGTCACTAGAGGATGCAACGCGCGTTTGGGTGTCCATTGCTGTCATCCACCTTTTAGGCAGTTCAACGCGGGCGCTAGCCCGCAATTGATCGCACCCGGTTGATATTTTCCGCCCGGGGCGCCGCGTTTGTGAAAGCGACATCAACGACAAGCGTTAGAGCGTTTTCCATCGCGCAACCTGTCAGTTGGATATTCCAACTCTCAAATTACACACTCAGTTGGATATCGCAACTCACTCTGGTTTGATTTTCCAACTTTCTTTTGGTATGAGGTCTGGAATGCAATCGAAGGCCACCGATGTAACCCCCCGCCTGTGCAATATCGCAGCCGCCCTTGAGGTCGTGGGCGATCGCTGGAGTCTTTTGATTGTTCGGGAGCTGCTTTACGGCCAGCAGAAATTCACCGAGATTGTGAACAATACCGGAGCCCCTCGAGATATCCTCGCCGTCCGGCTCCGCAAGTTGGAAGAGCACGGCGTCCTGGATCGAGAGCCGTACAGCGATCATCCATTGCGCTACACATATCGGCTTACCGCCGCAGGGCGCGCCCTTCTGCCTGTATTGCTCACATTAAAGCAGTGGGGCCAGGATCATGTTCGGGACGGACAGCCGGACTCGGTTCGCCTGATTCACCGACAGTGCAACCACGAAGTCGTGGCACAGGTGCATTGCCGCGCTTGTGGCGAGCATTTGGCGTCTCGCGGTCTGGAGGTGGGTGGAAGGCAGAGCAATGACGTTTCGGCACGCTGATCGGTGGCGTCGTCACTTGGGGCGTTTCGATCCGCCGTACCATCCAGCGGAAGTTTGGTGTTGACCCGAAGTCGACTTTTGCAGACCCGAGTGGCTGCTTTGCGCCGCATCACAGCCGTTGGGTAGGGAAGATGCTCATCCCGAAAGCCGAAAGTTCCGTTTGTTCGAATGATGACAACTGAGGAAATAGGAAACAGCCTTTGCGCGCAATTCCGTGCTTTGGCGTTGCCGCGGATGCTTCACTAGCATTGATCTTTTTGGTGCGGCGTCCGCGGCGTGCAGTAAGTGGAGAATACAATAGCGGTGAGGGCCGCGATCGGTGAGGTTCAGTGATGAATCATGCGCAGAGCACCAGGTCAAAATGTCTCCGCTGTGACTTCACCTTTATTAAACGACGGCCATTGATTTTACTTCACGAGATACGCGGCATGGGGTGCAACGCCATGCCATCCCTCATTCCGTTATGCTTCGTTCTGCTGTTGGCATCTCCGGCAAATGGTCAATTGGCGCCCGAAGCGTCAGCGGTTGCCACGGCTAACGACAGCTCGTCGGTCGTGGTTTCCGAACACACCGAGGTCGGCAAGGAACCGGGCAAGCCACAACCGAACACGCTCGGATCCCATATATCTAGAGAGCTGGTGCTCAGTGAAGCGCAGGCACTCAAGGAGGGCGCGCAAACGCCGCTCGGCGAGCATGAGGAGGCTTTACGCCGCGAATTGGCTGTAGCACGAGCGGAGCTAAACGTTATGCAGCGCGGCGCACGTGACCTAAGCGCCCAGGCACACCTGCTGGCAGACACGGTGGCTCAGCAAGCACAAGCCCTAAAAGAGCAGCAGCGAACAGACGAAGCGCTCGCGCTCGATCTTGAGACGACGCAGCGCGTTATCGAAAGCTACAGGGCCGAAGCCAGTCTCTGGAACAGCGATACGGCTGCCGCGCCTGGAGCGCACACCTCTATGGACGCCTCCCAGCTTGCCGCGAAGCGAGCGCTTGATGACGAGCGGCACAAGGTTGAGCTCCTGGAACAAGAACTTACCACGGCTCGCCAAACTATCGATAGTCTTAAGAAACGCGCAAATCTGGCAGCCGTCGAGCAGGCCAACGCCATAAGGGACCGAAAGGTGGCCGAGGCCGCTCTAAAGCAGGCTCGAGAAACACTCGAACGGGGACGGGGACGAGCAGATTCAGCTGTACGTGACCTCGATATTGTTCGCCAGGAACGCGATGCTTTAAAGCAGAACTCGGTAGCGTTGAGTGCGGCGCTCGACCAAGAGCGTGAACGGGCTATCGGTCTAGCCCGCAGCCTTAGTGCCGCAGGTGAGGCAATTGATATTGTCAAAGGTAAGCGCCGCACTGCGGCTGTGGAGCGCGCGCCGAAAGCGCGTACCCCCGCACTTGCAAGCAGGTTATCGCATTCGGGCGCCCAACCAGCCCGTAAACCGGGCTTGCCGGAAAAACAGAAAATGAAGGTCAAAAAGCCGCCGCAAACTGCTCTGCTGGCAACCATACCTCTTCCTGCAGCATTGCTTCCAACACGGCCATCAAGAAGCTCGAGCCGCGCCAGTGAAGACTAGTGCATGTCGCGCAAAAGCATGCCCTCGGGCTTGACCCGAGGGTGTGCAGCGGTTTTGCGGTAACGACATGCATCAAAACAAGAACCTAAGGCGCGTCGCATGGGGCTGGTCGAAGGTGACGCGCTTTAGGGAACGAACTGTATGCCGCGGGGAGATGACAATGAAGAAGTATGTCGTAGCCGCGTTGACGATCGGGATCACAATTGGGCCCGCCTCGGCTCTTGAAGCAGGCGTGGGCGGTAGGGCGGGCGGTGTCGGAGTCGGTGCTGGAGTGAGCGCCGGTTCGCAAGGCGCATCTGTGGGGGCGGGCACGAGCGTCGACGGCGTCGGCGGAGCAAATGTTGGAGCTTCGGTCGGTGCGGATGACGGATCAGTCGACGCAGGCGTTGGTGCCAGCGGCAACGTTGGTGACACAAGCACAAGTGCCACTGTGGGCGACGATCCGTCCGCCGAAAACGAACCGGCTACCGCGCCCGACCCTTCGACTGCAGTGACGGCCCCTGCCAGGACCGCCAGGCAATCCATCGTCCTGCCACCCGTCCTCAGGCCTTCCAAAGCCGGTGGGAGTGACTCCACCAAGGGGTATCCCTTTGGATCTCTGGGACCACTGACAG
This sequence comes from Mesorhizobium sp. WSM4836, assembly GCF_055811815.1. NCBI lineage: Bacteria > Pseudomonadati > Pseudomonadota > Alphaproteobacteria > Hyphomicrobiales > Phyllobacteriaceae > Mesorhizobium > Mesorhizobium sp. WSM4836. Next base: position 6,649 of record NZ_JBVVQF010000042.1, on the reverse strand, counting down.
CGAGACCCGGTACGCCGGTTGCGGTGGTGCGAGCCTGCCGCGCGGCGATCGCGGCCGCTGCGACGCCGCTTGGCGCGGTCCGTGTCCACGCGGTAAGCGCAGGCGCATTGCGTCAACTTCGGGGTGCACGCACGGCGCCGATCGAGGTGCGAATAGACTACGCAAGAAAGGGTGGCATCGAAGTCCGAGAGGCGCAAGTCAGTTGTCGCCTCGATGCGTCGGGCAGGGTCACTGCGATAAAATAGCACCAAGCCTGATTGCCAGCGCTGCTGCACGCCGACAGCGGCACGATCCGCTTCGCCATCTACAAGGCGGCCTTCTTCGTCGGTGGCGCCGGAGGTGTTGGTCGAAGGTCCGGTTTGTAATCCCGAAGTGAACCTGCAACTCCCTTCGAAAGGAACGGCTTAGTCCCTTTCCCAGGCCGCGAGCAACGGGCCCTTGCTTCCATAGACAGGGTCCTTGCGCGGGCGGCCGACCCTTGGAATCGTTACGACCGCCTTGGCATGGTCGGCAGCGGTCGTGCATTCGTCATAGGTGCCGGATGGAGGATAGGCGCCGACGACCAGAAAATCGTCGGATGCGGAAAGACGCTGGTGCCCGGCGCCGGCCGGAAGCACCGCGACGTCGCCGGCCTTCAGCGACAGCGTTCGTCCCTTGCTGCCGCCGAACCGGACTTTGGCCGTGCCGCGCGCAACGCCCAGCACCTCGTGTATCCGCGAATGGTAATGAACGTAGTCGTAGATGCCGTTGCGCCAGCTATCGCCCCAGCCATTGGCCTCGAAAAGCGCCTCCATGACGGCCGCCGGATCGAATTCATCGGGCAGCTTCACGGCGCCGCGATAGACGACTAGCGGCCAGGATGGATGATTGGGCACCAGGCCGTCATCCTTGAAGCGAAACGCGTTCGCTTTGCGTGGCCTCAGGAGATCGGCGATCTCGCGCTTGTCCGGCCGGGCGATACCGGTGACCTGCTCGACGGCTTTCTTCGTGGTCTGCAGAATGCTCATGGGGCTGGCCTTGGTTTGGTTGGGAGCTTTATGCCGGGTTAACCGGCTGCATGGCTGTGGGTTCCCGCTGAGGTCGGAGATCTGGGGCTACGCGGCCGTCGTTTCGGCTCCGCAACAAGGTCCGGCAACTCCTGAATGACTGCTTCGCGCCTCATGCGGGCCATTCGACTTCCGTCTTGATGTTCCCAAAACCGGCCGTTCTCGAAGCACGAACTGCCGGATGCAATGGCCGCGACGGTGTGGCCGACAGAATAACAGCTTCAGATTTGCTTAGGACCACGCGGCCTTTGGGCAACCCAAGCGCCACCACCGCTCAGCGTGACGCTCAGGCGTCAAGATGAACGCTCTCGCGCGCTAAAGCTAACCTGCGAGATAGCCGCCTCGGTATCGGCAGCCTTTAAGGAACCAGCAGGATACGCCCCTTGATCCCCCTCTGTTCGAGCGCGGCATGGGCACGGGAAGCATCAGAGAGTGGCATCGTTGTCCATGAGTCTGCATTGCGCGTTGGGCAGCGAGGCGTGCCAGCATTGCGACGGCAGCTTCAAGTGCCGTGCCGTCAAGGCTCTCTGATGAATAACCAGTCAGCGATACCGGCCGGATCAGGTTCCAGAGATCGAACCGGACATCACTACCCCCCACCGCGCCAACAAGGGACAACGTCCCGCCGGGTTTCAGCGCGGAGAGCGATGTGTCGAAGATGGCAGCTCCCACCGTATCGAAAACGCCATCGACGCTTTCCGGCTCGACCAGAGACAGTTCACCGGCTTTTGAAGCCAGCACGCGTCTCGCTCCCAGCGAACGAACGTAATCAGCCTGCTCGGGCTGCGACACGATGCCCAGAACGTGTGCGCCCAACGCGCTGGCAAGTGAAACCGCCGCCGAGCCCACGCCGCCCGCCGCGCCGGTGACCATGACTTGCCGCCCCCTGAGAGGTCCAAGAGGATGCAAACCCTCGTGCGCGGTGACGCCGGCCAGCCCAATCGCGGCCATAGCCATGACATCCGTGCCAACGGGCAGTTGAGCTGCCGCGCTGGCTTCAACGGTCACGAACTCGGCATAGCCCCCGGGCCGATCGGCCCGGACCCCGCCGAGGCCCTGCATCATCGTGATCACCTTTTGGCCGATGAGTGCGCCCGCCACCAGGCCCCCGGTCTCAACGACCTCGCCGACGACTTCAACGCCCGGCACATATGGAAAGGGGGCTGGCTTGCGGATAGGCCAATTGCCCGCCCTTATCTCGAGGTCGGTGTGATTGACCGCGGCGGCGATGGTCCTGATCCTGATCTCCGACGCGCCTAGCGCAAGGACCGGAACGGCCTTCCACTCAAGGACGTCCGGACCGCCGTAGCGGCTGACGAGGATCGATCGTATTTCGCTTTGCATGACGAGGGTTCTCAGGTTCAGGTTTCGTCCAGCCAGGCGTCGAAGTATTCGTGTTCCTGCGTTGGATGGACCCGCACACCCTTGAGGGCGGGAACCCAGTGCTTGTAGAGTTTTCGCCAGTAGGGCTGGATCAGAATTCCAGCATCCTGCAGCATGGCCTCGATTTCTTTCATCGAAACTTTGCGCTTCTCAGCATCCGGAATGGCCAATGCGGCATTGAGCTTGGCGTCGAATTCAGGATTTGACCATGCACTTTCGTTCCACGCCTCGCCCGTCCGGTATGCGACGGCAAGGACCTGGACGCCGAGTGGCCGCATGTTCCAAGTCGTCATCGAAAACGGGTACTTCGTCCAATCGTTCCAGAAGGTTGAGCCCGGTAAGACAGTCCGCTTGACCTTGATCTTCGCTTCACGCAGCTGGGCCGCGATAGCGTCGCCCGTGTTGCGGTGAAAGTCCTCGTCAGCCGTGATCAGCTCGAACTCAAAGTCCTTGCGACCGGCCTCCTCAAGCAAGCGGGTGGCCTTGTCGATATCACGGGCTGACTGCGGGCAGTTCGACATACTCGGGATGAATCGGCGAGACATGATGGTTGTGGGCCACGTCGCCGGCGCCGCTGTAGCCAAGATCGAGCACAACCTTGTTGTCAACGGCCAACTGCAAGGCATTGCGCACCCGCTGATCATCAAAAGGTTTATTGGTGACATTCGTTCGAGCCAGCAGAGTCCCCGCGGTCGCCGCCTCACCTTTAACCAGCCCAAGTCCATCCAAGCCTGCCAGCTGGTCTACCGGAGACTCGTAATTCGTGTGGATCTCGTGCGCTTCGAACGCCCCAAAGGTTGCGTTCGGATCCGTCCCATAATCAATAAACTCGATGCCATCGAGGTGAGGCTCGCCACCCCACCAGTTTCCATGTGTACGACGTTTCAAGACACCGCGAACGCCAACGTCGTAGGAAATCAACTCAAACGGTCCGGTTCCGATCGGGCATCCGCTGAAGGTTGCCCCTTTTTCGTCGAAGCTTTTGTGAACCAGCAGTGCCGGATAATCGGCCAGATTGGGGATGAACGTAATATCCGGCCGCTGAAGCGTAATGAGCAGGGTCATGTCATCGAGGCGTTCGATCGCTGTTTCGCGCAACTTGCCGGTCGACTGGTCGATGAGCATGCCCATCCGCCCGGCCATGGAGTTGCCCGCAACATCCCGCTCGCACCAACGCCGCAAATTGAAGATAACGTCATCGACCGTGAACGCGTCGCCATTGTTCCAGGTCGCGCCGCGCCTGCAAAGCAACACAAACTGCGTCGCATCGGCGTTGACCTGCCAGGATTCGAGCAGGCGGCCTTCAAACGTGTAGTCGGCAGTGTATTTGACGAGCGGCTCGAGCGTCTGGCGCTGTGCATTGGCAATCTCGGACCAGTCCGCGGTCCGCGGGTCCTTCGGATCCTTGACGAACATCGCGACCTTTAAGGTGCCACCGCGTTTGGGCTCCGCCGCCAGTGCTGGCGTCAACGACGCACCGATAAGCCCGTAACCCATCGGCGCCGATGCGCCGAACGCGCTTGCCAGGGCCAGGAATTCGCGGCGATCCAGTTGGCCATTCAGACAAGATGCCGCCGAGGCGTAGACATGTTCAGGAACGTTGTCGGAATTGCTCGTAAACAATGGCATCTTGCTTCCTTAAGGCCACAGTTCCCCGCGCGAACGGTCATGCGGGATTTCAGACCTGACCGCCGCGACACTTCCATATGAAACGTATTCGAGATAAGTGGGCGTGAGAGAGCAACACTTGAAACGAATTGTGTTGAAATGGACCGCTTCGCCGGGATGACCGTCTTCGTGAAGGCTGTGGAGCTCGGCTCCTTTTCAGCCGCAGCGGAAGCTATGTCGACCTCGCCGCAGCTCGTCGGAAAATACGTTCGCGCGTTGGAGGACCATCTTGGTGTCCGGCTTCTAAACCGAACCACACGCCGGCAAAGCGTAACGGACTTCGGCCGTGGCTATTATGAGCGAGCCAAGCACATCCTCGCCGAAGTTGAGATGGCTGAGGGATTAGCCGAGGAGACAAAGTCGGTTCCAACCGGCAGGCTGAGGATCAACGCACCGGTCAGCTTCGGCATACGCAGCCTTAGTCCTAGTCTGCCGGAATACCTGAAGGCCCATCCGCAGATTTCGGTGGAATTGACGCTTTCCAATCGAGCGGTCGATGTAATTGACGAGGGATATGACGCGGTCTTTCGAACCGGCGAACTCGGCGATAGCGGCCTCATCGCCAAACCTTTGGCTCCCTACCGACTGGTTCTGTGTGCTTCTCCTTCATACCTTAAGACACATCCAGCCCTAAGGCACCCTCTCGATCTTCAACAGCATGAGTGTCTTGGCTTCTCCTTCACCGAGTTGCGGACGCACTGGACGTTCGATGGCCCGGACGGAAGGGTTGTTGTTCCGGTATCTGGCCGTGTGATGGCCGATCACGGCGAGCCCCTGCTATGCGCGGCTGTGGCGGGGATAGGCGTCTTGCTGCAGCCGAGCGAAATCGTGAGTGAGGCCCTGGCAAGCGGCGACCTAGTCGGGATTTTGCCGGACTATCGCCCGCCGACGCGGCCGCTTAATGTGATCTACGCTCCCGATCGGCGCGTAACCGCCAAGCTTCGGAGCTTTTTGGATTTCGCCGTAGCCAAATTTGGACGGTAGCGCCGCGATTGCCAAACCCTGCCTCAGGCCGCGCGGGGTCTAATTGGAGCGAATTTGTTGTAGGTCAGCAATCATTGGCAAGATTTATCCCGGCCTGCTTCAACGGTACATCCGTCAGTATCGTCACTACGACGCAGCCAAATTGGGATATTTGTTATGAGCAGCACCGCCACCTCTTTCATGGCCCGGTTCGTCGAATTCATCAACTCGGCGGATGAAAAGCTGGCGAACGAGCTCGTCTCGCCGAATGCCATCTTCCATGTCCCCGGTAGGCCAGAGCCGATGACCGGACCTGCTGGTTATATGGCGATCGTCGCAATGATGCGAGCAGGCTTTTCCGACATCCAATGGACCTTGGAAGAAGCGATCGCCGAGGAGAACAAGATCGCGGCCCGCTTCACGATGAACGGCACCCATACCGGACCATTCATGGGCGTGCCGCCAACCCAAAAGACGATCCACGTCCAGGCACTGAACATTTATCACCTTGAGAATGGCAAGATCGTCAAGGAATACGGTCAGCCCGATATCCTCGGCCTCTTGATGCAGTTGGGCGCGTTTCCCTCGTAGGAACATCACCACAGGCCATTGCACTTCTGAGATTGCGTCGGCTGCGAAATGTCAGCTTACCCAACTCCTCGCCCGGAACCGGACAGTCCGTTGACGGCCCATTCGAGACGTTCAAGCAGTTTTCCAACCTATCCGCACCCCACCCCGCCCCCTCACGGCACAAATATCAAAAACACATACGTGCAAAACACCACAAGATGCACCAGGCCGGTCAGGAACGTCGTTCTCTCCGTGCTAAAGCTCACATTACAGATGAAAAGCGCCAGCACCAAAAGCACCGTGTCGGTCGCCGGCAGGCCCAGGGTGAGGCCTCTGCCGGTCAGCAGGCTGGCGGCGGCGATGCCTGGTATTGTCAGGCCGATTGTGGCGCAGGCCGAACCCATGGCGACGTTCAGGCCGCGCTGCAGCTCGTTGTTGAGTGCGGCGCGAACCGCTGAAATCGCCTCCGGCATCAAAACCAGCCCGGCGATCATTGCGCCGACAATGGCATCGGCCTGCGGCACCTGGTAGGCGACGAGCGGGTCTTCGACGCTTGCGGCGACCTGCTCGGCCAGCATGACGATGCCGATCAGCCCGATCAGCAGGAGCACCGCGGCGACGGCAATGCTTTCGTGAGCGTCGGCGGGCTCCGCGGGGCGGTGGGCTTGGGCGTCGATGAAATCGTCGCGGTGGCGGACAGTCTGCGCGAACAGAAAACCGGCATAGAGCAGCACCGAAAGCACGCTGACGAAGCCAAGCTGAGCCGCCGAGCGGGCGGAGACACCCCAAAAAGCACAGTTTTTGGCTGATGTCCAAAATCCCAGTTTCGGGCCGGTCAAGCCTTGCACGCTTCAGGAGCCGGGCGACTTCGGCAAGCCGTCGCCGTCACGGGAGACGGCCAACCGGCTCGTCGCACTTGTAGACCGGGCAGCGGCCGTCACCGGTCGGGACATAGGCCGACATCGGCATTTCGGGCCAGTCGCATTCGTTGCCGAATTGCCTGACGTAGCGGTCATAGG
>NZ_JBVVQF010000041.1:0-33150 GCF_055811815.1 Mesorhizobium sp. WSM4836 | reverse complement strand
ACTCTCTCCCAGCGGTTCATTCTCGCCTCTTGGCAATGAATGTCATAAGACAAGCGCGTCGCGTTCGACCGGCCTCATGCGATGCGCTTTAGGTTGTTGTTTTATGCATGTCGTCATCACAAAACCGCTGCACACTTTTGGGCGACATGCATTTAAAACCGCTTCACGCTTTGAGCGGCATGTTCGAGCGGCAGCGGACGATTGGAAGCCCGCTGCCGCTGGGGCGGAACACGATGACTGACTAACGTATTCAGGCCCCGTGCTTTCCCGTGCGGCGGCTCGGGGGTGTTGAAAACCGCCGCACCGGAAAAGTCGAACCGGTCGTCAGCCCTTGGCGACAGGCAGTGCGACAAAGCGGTTGCTGTCGTCGCGGGTGATTTGCATCAGCACCGCCTTGCGGCCGGACTTCACCGCGTCGGCCATCGCCTTGTCGACGTCACCGGTGCCGTTCACTTCCGTCGAATTGACGGACGTGATGACGTCGCCGGGCTGGATGCCGCGATCGGCGGCATCGCTGTTCGGGTCGACGTCGGTCACCACGAGGCCCTTGCCATTGTCGGACTTGGTGACGGTCAGGCCGAGATCGGCCAGCGTGTCGGTCTTCGGCGCGGGGGCAGGCTGCTGGTCGGCCGAGGCCTGCTTGTCGCTCGACGGCAGCTTGCCGAGATCGACCTTGACGGCCTCGCTCTTGCCGTTGCGCCACACCGTGACATCGACCGATTTGCCGGGCGGGTATGCGCCGATCAGACGGGCGAGTTCCTTAGGCGAAGCAACGTCCTTGCCGTCCACCTGAGTGATCACGTCACCGGCGGTGATCCCGGCCTTCTTGCCGGGACCGTTGTCCTGCGCGCTGGCAACGAGCGCGCCCTTGCCGGATCCAAGGCCAAGCGACTCGGCAATTTCGGGGGTGACCGGCTGGATTTCAACGCCGAGCCAGCCGCGCTGCACCGTGCCGTTCTTCATCAGATCCTGCACGACCTGCTTGGCGGTCGAAGCGGGAATGTCGAAGGCAATGCCGACGCTGCCGCCCGACGGCGAGAAGATCGCGGTGTTGATGCCGACGACCTGGCCGTTGAGGTTGAAGGTCGGGCCGCCCGAATTGCCGCGGTTCACCGAAGCATCGATCTGGATGAAGTCGTCATAAGGACCGGCGCCAATATCGCGGCCGCGGGCCGAAACGATGCCTGCGGTAACCGTGCCGCCGAGGCCGAACGGATTGCCGACAGCCACCACCCAGTCGCCGACGCGAACCTTGGAATCATCGGCGAAGTCGACATAGGTGAAGTTGTTGCCGTCATCCACCTTGAGCACGGCAAGATCGGTGCGCGGATCGGTGCCGATAAGCTTGGCGTCGAGTTCCTTGCCGTCATTGGTCACCACGGTGAAGGCGGTGCCCTCCTCGACGACATGGTTGTTGGTGACGAGATAGCCGTCATCGGAGATGAAGAAGCCCGACCCTTGCGCCACGGGCCGCGGCTGGTCGTTGTTGCGGTCACGATGTCCAAAACGGCGCATTCCGTTCGGGCCCTGATCGCCGCCTTGATCGCCAAAGCCGCGGAATTCGCGGAAGAACCGGCGCAGCTGCGGATTGTCGGGAAGATTGCCTAAGCCGTCCTCGTCGTCCATCTGGCCGGAACCTTCATCGGCCGTCGGCTGGATCTTGGCCTTGACCCGCACGCTGACGACCGCCGGCGAAACGCGCTCGACCACATCGGCGAAGCTCGGGACCTGCGGTGCCTCGACACGCACGGCGTCGGCCAGAACCGGGGCTGTCCCGGTGGCAACAGCGCCGAAGCCGATCGCGCCGGCAATGGCCAGGGATGCGGCTGCGGCCAGCAGGCGTTTGCGGGTGCGAAGATATGAATTGGGGGCAACATTCATGGTTCTCGTATCCTCTTTTTCAAGGGACGCCCCTTGATTGGCATCCTCGACAAGGAAATAGCGAGCCGCACATTACGGCGCCATTTCCGGTACATGAAACTTTCGTAATGTATCGCCAACAAGGCGCACAAATCTCTTGGTCTTGCCCGTTCGGTGCCCTATGTGTACACAGTTCAGCACAAGGCTTTCACCATGACAGCAAGCGCCACCATGACGATTCGGGTTTCGTCCGAAACCAAGCTGAAGCTTGAGCGGATCGCCGCCGACACTCGGCGCAGCAAATCCTTCCTCGCGGCCGAGGCGGTTTCGGCCTATGTCGATCGCGAGCTGGAGATCATCGAAGGCATCAAACGCGGCATAGCCGACGCTGAAGCCGGCCGTGTCGTGCCCCACGACGAAGCCATGGCGGAAATCGACGCCATCATCGAAGCGGCGGAAGCCAAGCGCGCGGACAAGGCGTGAAGCGGTTCGTCGCCTGGTCGCGGGAAGCGCTGGACGACATCAAACAGCAAGTTGCCTTCATCGCACGAGAGAACCCGGCCGCCGCCAGACGCCTCGCGGACCGCATTCGCGACACGGGCCGGGGTCTTGGTGATATGGCGACCGGCCGGCCGGGCCGGGTAACAGGTACCTATGAGAAGCCCGTCAGCCAACTGCCCTACATTATCGCCTATGAGCTGCGGCCGATCGCCAGCCGTGAGAGCGTTGTTATCTTGCATGTCATTCACACGTCGCGGGACTGGCCACCGGAGGAATGGCCGGATTAGCCGACTAGTTGCCCAGCATCTTGTCCAGCGCCGCCTGTTCCTCGGCAGTTAACGCAGCGGTTGCTGTCGAGCGGCGCGAGCGGGCGGCCAGCAGGATGAAGGTCCCGCCAACGAGCAGCAGAAGAACTGGCGTCCCCCAGAGCAAGACATTGCGCAGATTGAAGCGTGGCTTCAGCAGCACGAATTCGCCGTAGCGCGAAACGACATAGTCCATCACCTGCCGGTCGGTATCGCCGGCGACGAGGCGCTGGCGCACAAGGATGCGCAGGTCGCGGGCGAGGTCGGCATCGGACTCGTCGATCGACTGGTTCTGGCAGACCATGCAGCGCAAGCCTTCCGACAAAGCGCGCGCCCGCGCTTCGAGCGCCGGGTCGGCGAGCACCTCGTCGGGCTTGACCGCCTGCGCGGCGCCGGCGAACAACAGCGCCAGCAGCAGGACCAGCGAGGCCAGTGTGACCCTTCTCATTGCGGGCTCGTCGATGGCACGGCGGCCGCAGCCTTGCGGCGCGACGGCGCGCCAACGCGCAGGCGGCGGTCGAGCAGCGACATCGCCGCACCCGCCATCATCACCAGTCCGCCGCCCCAGATCAGCGTTACCAGCGGCTTCCACCATAGACGAACAACGACGGAGCCATCGCTGCCCTCGTCGCCAAGCGAGAGATAGAGCTGGCTGAAGCCTATCGTCCTGATGCCGGATTCGGTCGTGCTCATCTGGCGCACCGGATATGAGCGCTTGGCCGAGGTGATCTCGCCGGTGACGCCGCCGTTGGCGCCAAGCAGGGCGAAGCGGCCGCGATCCTCGCTGTAGTTAGGCCCCTGCGCCGGGTAGAGCCCCTCGAAGCGCAGCTTGTGGCCGGACAGTTCGACGGTCTCGCCGGCATGCATCGACAAGATTTTTTCGGTGCCGAAGCAAAGCGTGCCGACAATGCCGAGCGTCGTCAGGCCGAGGCCGAGATGCGCAAGCGCTGTGCCGAAGAGCGAGCGCGGCAGGCCGGCGAAGCGCCTAAGCATGGTGGCGGGCGCGACGGTGCCGAAGCCGGATTTGAAGGCGAGATCGGTGAGCGCGCCGCAGATCAGCCAGAAGGCAAGGCCGACGCCGAGTGCCGCCAACACCGACGCGCCATCGATGAACAAGGCCGTCACCAGCACGGCGAGCAGCGCCGCCGCGAAAGCCGCCATCAGGCGCTGGGCGACCGCGAAAATGTCGCCGCGCTTCCAGGCGAGTAGCGGCCCGAATGGCACGACGACCAAGAGCGGCACCATCAGCGGGCCGAATGTCAGGTTGAAGAACGGCGCGCCGACCGAAATCTTGTCGGCAGACAGGGCTTCGACGACGAGCGGGTAGAGCGTGCCGACCAGCACGGTGGCGGTGGCGGTGGTCAGGAACAGATTGTTGAGGACCAGCGCGCCTTCGCGCGAGATCGGGTGAAACAGGCCGCCGGCCGTCAGTCGGGAGGCGCGCAAGGCAAACAGCGCCAGTGAGCCGCCGATGAACAGCGTCAGGATGCAGAGGATGAACACGCCGCGCGTCGGATCGGTGGCGAAGGCGTGCACCGAGGTCAGCACGCCGGAGCGCACGAGGAAGGTGCCGAGCAGCGACAGCGAGAAGGTCAGGATCGCAAGAAGCAGCGTCCAGATCTTCAGCGCCGAGCGCTTTTCCATGACGATCGCCGAATGCAGCAGCGCCGTGCCCGCCAGCCACGGCATGAACGATGCGTTCTCGACCGGGTCCCAGAACCAGAAGCCGCCCCAGCCGAGCTCGTAATAGGCCCAGTAGGAGCCCATGGCGATGCCGCCGGTCAGGAACATCCAGGCGACCAGCGTCCATGGCCGCACCCAGCGTGCCCAAGACGCATCGATGCGGCCCTCGATGAGGGCAGCGACCGAGAAGGAAAAGCAGATCGAGAAACCGACATAGCCGAGATAGAGCAGCGGCGGATGGATGGCGAGGCCGAGGTCCTGCAGGATCGGGTTGAGATCGCGTCCCTCGATGGGCGCCGGATCGAGCCTGACGAACGGGTTCGACGTCGTCAGGATGAACAGGAAGAAAGTGGCGCCGATCGCTCCTTGCACGGCAAGCACATTGGCCCGGAGTGTGGCCGGAAGATTGCCGCCGAAGACGGCGACGAGAGCGCCGAAGAAGGTCAGGATCAGCACCCAGAGCAGCATCGAACCTTCGTGATTGCCCCAGGTTCCGGTGATTTTGTAGATCAGCGGCTGCAGCGAATGCGAGTTCTCCCATACGCTCTCCACCGAAAAATCGGAGCCCGCATAGGCGGTTGCCAGCGCCACGAAGGACAGCGCCGTCAAGGCAAAGCCGGTCAGCGCGGCCGGTGCGCCGACGGCCATCATCTTGTGGTTGCCGGTGCGCGCACCGAACAGCGGCACCATCGTTTGCACCAGGGCCAGCGCAAACGCCAGGACCAGGGCGAAATGTCCGCTTTCAACCATTGTCGCCGCACCCGCTAGTCACTCTTGCTCTCCTGCCATATGCCCTTGGCCTTGAGGCCGTCAGCCACTTCCTTGGGCATATAGGTCTCGTCATGCTTGGCCAGCACGCTGTCGGCGACAAAGACCCCGTCCGGGCCAAACGAGCCTTCGGTGATCACGCCCTGCCCTTCCCGGAAAAGATCTGGAAGAATGCCGGTATAGGTGACCTTGACGTCCTTCTGGTTGTCGGTCACCGAAAAGGCGACGGTGGCGCCCTGGCCGCGCTCTACTGTGCCTTTTTCGACGAGACCGCCGAGCCTGATACGCTGGCCCGGCTGAAGGCTGGCGGTGGCCAGATCGGCCGGCATGTAGAAATAGGAGGCCTTCTGGCCAAGCGCATAGAAGGTCAGTGCGGTTGCAGCACCGAGAAACGCCAGCCCCGCGGCGATCACCGACAGTCGTTTCTGCTTGCGCGTCATCATCTACTCCGTCGCCGTCACGCCGAGCGAGGCGGCAAAGGCGGTGAATTTCCTGGCCTGGTCACTGTCCGCGCCAAAGACGGCGATACCGCGGTTGAGCGCGTCACGCGCCTGATCTTTCTTGCCCAGTACGGCATAGGAACGAATGAGTTGCATCCATCCTTCCTCGTCGCGCGGATTTTGCCGAAGCTTTTCGTCGAGGCCGGCAACCATGGTGCTGATCATGGCTTGCCGGTCCTGCGGCGACATCGAGGAAGCAGCATCGATATCCTCGGCGCTCGGCCCTTTCGCTGGCGCTCCGGAAGCGACGTTGCGGGCGGCGGAATCGGCCAGCGCCTGCTCGACCGCGCCGCGCCACGGCGAGCCCTGCGGCAGGGCGGCCATCATCTTTTGCCAGGCCGCCGTGGCTTCCACTATACGGCCTTCCTGTGCCATGCCCATGGCGAGATAGAACGAGGCCTTCAGGTTGGCCGGATCGAGCTTCAACGCCGCCTCGAACGCCGCCTGCGCTTCGGCTGAGACAATGCCGCCGGCCGCATTGGCGATCGCCTCGCCAAGACCGGCCTGACGGGCGGCGCTGTCGCCGTCGAGGCGGATGGCGTTGCGATAGGCGGTCACCGCATCGGCGTATCGCTGCATGCGCAGGTAGATCGGCGCCAGCACGTCCCAGCCACGGCCGTCGGATGGGTTGGCCGCCAGGTGCGCCTCGGCGCGCGCTATCAGCTCGTCGACCGAGCTGTCGGCGGGGTTCTTGGCCAGGCGTTCGCTGAGCGGTTGCGACGGCAGGTCGGGTGAGCCGAGCTGGCCATAGAGGCCCCAGCTGACCAGCGGAACGACCAGCACGGCAGCCGTCGCCACCAGTCTTGCCGACCGCGACGGCTGCGTCGCCGTCTCGCCGGCCTGGCCGGCATTGCTCAGGCGAAGGATGCGGCGGGCGATTTCGGCGCGCGCCTCTTCGGCCTCCATTGGCTGGATCAGGCCGCGCGCCATGTCGCGGTCAAGCTCGGCCAGCTGGTCGCGATAGACTTCAAGGTCGTGATCGCCGGCAGCGGACGCGTTCTTCGAGCCGCCGGCCAGCGGCAGCAGCACCGCCAGGCTTGCGCCCAGCGTCAGGATTGCGGCTATGACCCAGAACAGCATGGCTCTTCCAATAGAACGAGACCCTTGCCCTGCCAACACAAGCGTGCTGCGACGCTTTGGCGGGACCGCTCCGATCGATATGCATGTCGCGCAAAAGTGTGCAGCGGTTTCGCGATAACGACATGCATCAAACAAGAACTAAAGCGCGTCGCATAAGCCCGGTCGAACGCGACGCGCTTTAGTACCGGACCCGGGACTGGCGGATCGACGGCCGGGCCAGCTAGGTCAGCGGCGTCCAGCTGCCGTCGGCATTGCGGCAGGCGGTCCCGCGCGCGGTAGCGCCGGCGGTGCCGGTAAACACCGTATGGGTGTATTGCCGGCAGTCTTGCGAGCCGACGCGATAGGGTTGGGCGGCAACCACTTCGCCGCGATGGGCCGAAGTGTCGCTCTTCCAAGCCACTTTCTGGCCGCTCGCCGTATATTCAAGCGCCTTGTATTCCGCCTCGAGCGCGGTGCGCTTCTCGGTCTCGCTCAGGCCGGCGCCGATAGAGCTGCCAACGAGTCCGCCGCCCATGGCGGAGATGATCGTCGTCGCCACTTTGGCGCCGCTCGGAGGCGTCGCAGCCGGCGTCACCGTAACGGCCGGGCCCCTGCTGAGCGTCGTGCAGCCGGAGACGGCGAGCAAGGCGGAAACGAGCGCGACGCGAATATTCATGCAATACCGGCTTTCTTGAGCTGGACCGCCGCGCTGCCAGCAGGTTGGCGCGGCCATAATGTCGATGTTTGTCGGAAATTTGGCCGCAGCCGGCCACCTGGAAAAGCAATCTGGAAAAGCATTACTGAAGGCTCCGCAATCGAACCACCGCCTTCAATCCACCCATGACAGACCGTTCCAGCGCCAGAACGCCTCCATACTCGTTGACAAGGTCGGCGACAATGGCAAGTCCGAGCCCGCTGCCCGGTTTTGTTTCGTCGAGACGCCGACCGCGCTGCAATACCTCGCGCGCCTTGTCGTCGGGAATGCCGGGACCGTCATCCTCGATGCTAATCTCGAACAGATTGGCCCCACCCTCCTTGCCGGCAACGGGCTTGACGGAAACGGCGACGGCGCTCCTTGCCCATTTCGTCGCATTGTCGAGCAGATTGCCGAGCAGCTCCTCCAGGTCCTCGCGTTCACCGGCAAAGACGATGTCGGTGGCCGGCAGCGAGAGCGACAGCGCCGTTTGTGGGTTGAGCTTCTGCAGCACCCGCACCATGCGCTGGACCAGCGGTGCCACCGGCGTACGGTAGACGACGCTGTCTCGCTGCGCGGCGACGCGGGCACGTTGCAGATAGTGATCCACTTGCTTCTGCATGGAAGCGGCCTGCTCGGCAATCAGCTGGCCCTTGGCGCCGCCCAGCGCCCGCCCTTCGTTGAGCAGCACGGCAAGCGGCGTCTTGAGCGAGTGCGCGAGGTTGCCGACCTGCGTGCGCGACCGCTCCACGATACGCCTGTTGTTCTCGATCAGCGCATTGGTCTCGTTGGCGAGCGGCTCGATCTCGGCCGGGAAACGGCCGTCGAGGCGTTGCGCGGTTCCTTCGCGCACCATGGCAAGCGCATTCCTGACCCGGCGCAGCGGCTGCAGGCCGAGCAGGATGGCAATCGCGTTGATGGCGATCATGCCGATGCCGAACAGCGACAGATAGGTCAAAAGGCGCCGCTGGAAAGTGGCGATTTCCTGCTCGAGTTCGGTCTGGTTGCCCATAACGCGGAAGCGCGCGGCGCGGTTTTTCGCATCGAGGACGAACTCGCTCTCGAACACCTCCAACTGCTCGCCTTCGATGCCGTCCGCCGAATAGCTGCGCTGGAAGCTGGCATTGAAGGGCACCTCGGCAACGCTTGGCGACGGGATCGCCTTGGTCATCGACGACGAATGTAGATCGCCGTGCACGCCTTCCGAGGCGGGCTCGACCGACCAGTACCAGCCGGAATTCGGCTCCGAGAACCTCAAATCACCAAGGTCGGGAGCGCCGGTCAATTGGCCGCTTTCGGAAACGCCGACCGAGCCGATCAGGTTGAACAGATGCGCCGAAAGCAGGCTGTCGAAACCGCGCTCGCTGGCCTGGCGGTAGAGCGTGGTGATCAAGGTGAAGATGACGACCAAAGTGAGGATCGCCCAGACCGTGGAAAAGGCGATGACGCGAAACGCCAGCGAACGCGGCCATGACCGCCGCGACGGCGTGTTCGAGACGGCGGGTTTTGTAGGAAGCGGTTCCGCGTTACGCCTCCGGCTTACGCATGCGGTAGCCCATGCCGCGAACGGTTTCGATCATGTCGATGCCCATCTTCTTGCGAAGCCGTCCGACAAAGACCTCGATCGTGTTGGAATCGCGGTCGAAATCCTGGTCGTAGAGGTGCTCGACCAGTTCGGTCCGGGACACCACCTCGCCCATATGGTGCATCAAATAGGCAAGCAGGCGGAATTCGTGCGAGGTCAGCTTCAGCGGCGCGCCGTCGACATCGGCCTTGGACGCCTTGGTGTCGAGGCGCAGCGGCCCGCAGGTCAGCTCGGACGAGGCATGCCCGGCGGCACGCCGGATCAGGGCGCGCACCCTGGCCAGGATTTCCTCGATGTGGAAAGGTTTTGTGACGTAGTCGTCGGCGCCGGCGTCGATGCCGGCAACCTTGTCGCTCCAGCGGTCGCGTGCCGTCAGGATCAGCACCGGCATCTTGCGGCCGCCGCGCCGCCAGCGCTCGACCACGCTGATGCCGTCCATCTGCGGCAGGCCGATGTCGAGCACGACGGCATCGTAGGGCTCGGTGTCGCCGAGAAAGTGCCCTTCCTCGCCGTCGAAAGCGCGGTCGACGACATAACCGGCATCGACCAGCGCGTCGCCGATCTGCCGGTTGAGATCCTTGTCATCTTCGACGACGAGTACGCGCATGCGGAAGGCCTGTTGAAGCTGTTCAGATATAGGCCGATTCCGGCGCACTGGGAAACGGCACGGTTCAGTTCAGCGGAACGACGATCTCCGAGCGACGGGGACGCTGCCCGTCCTTGCCCGGAACGAGCACGACGATGACGCAGACCGGCTGGCCGCCGCGCGTCGACTGCGAGGCCTTGGCCAAGGTGCCGCCATTCTGCTCCGCCACCTGCTGGCCGATCGCGTAGCAGTCGGACGCGGCGAGGACGACCGGCTGGGGCTGCTCGGGCGCGACAGCGGGGATCGCCATCGCTTGCGACGCCAGCAGGCCGGCGGCTGAGAGCGCCAGTGCCGCGGTCCGGAAGTGGGAGCGAAGGGTTTTCATGGTCAGCGTTCTAACGCGCCGGTGCTGAACGTGATATGAACGGTGAACGCTCGAATGCATGCCCGCCACACCCCTGAAGCGAATTGCCGATGTCAACCTAGCCTTCCAATCCCTCGCCGACAATCAGGCATCATTTGGCGGGGAAGGCAATCGCTTCAGGTTTGTGCCGACTTCGATAATCGATCCTACAATCGATGGCAGATCTGAGCGAACCGAACCTGAACAAAAAAACCCGCCTCGGCGGGCGGGTCGTTGGAGCCAATTAGCACCATACCGAGATTAGTAGCATAGCTGCCGGCACAAAGCAAGAACAAAATTGCCCGATTTGGCGAAAAGTGCCCGGTGGTCAACCCTCGTCCTTGATCACGGCGCGGAAGCGCAGCAGCCCGTGATGGGCCGAAAGGTCCTCGTCGTAGCGGGCTTCGGCGAATTCGAGCTTGAGGTGGGCGCGGCGATGTCCGCCAAGCGAGAGCGCGGCATCGCGCAGGCGGCCGCTGACCAGGTCCATAATGTCGGTGGTTTCCTTGCTGGCCTCGGACTTCGACCAGACATGCAGCGTCAACAACTGCTCGGCGTCGTTCTCCGTCCCCGTTGCCCAGTCATAGACGCTGGTTCGGCCGAAGGTCATATGAGGGAACGCAACATTTTCCGGCATATGGTCGAACAATCTTGCGCCTCCCAGTGCCGTCGACAGGTCGGGATCGCCGTTCACCGCCTCGAATATGGCCCTTTGCAATTCGACGGCCGGCGCGGCAATTGTCTTGCCCCTCGCCCGTCGCGTCGACTTCCCGGCTGCGTAGCTGCGTTGCATGAAGGCATCCCGGCAAAAGCGCGAATCAGCGCGTCTCGTGCGGATCATGAACCTTCATGATCTCGGCAATAAGTCCTGCTCCTGCAACCCGCGACGATACGGCCGACGAAGCGGATGCGTTTGCTTCCTAGCTGCGGCCGGGATTACGAAATGTCGGGCTCATGATTTGGCCTGTGTCGAAGCGGATACGGCCTGCTTGACTGTCCGCGACGCCCGCTTCTTCTTCGGCGCGACCGGATTCAGAGCCGCCGCGGCGCGGTCCGCCTCTTCCTTGGCCAGTCGCAATTCCTTAAGCCTTGCCGTCTTGATGGTCCTGGCCTTCGCCTCCGAGAGATATTCGGCAGTTGCTTTGTTCCGCTCCGACGTCTTCTTTTGATTTTCCATGAAGCGAGCCTCAGCTTTTCCCATGATGTTCTGATTGCCTTCGGCCATTGGTAAAATCTCCTTGCAGCTAAAGTCTGAAAACGCGAATTTCGCTGTAAGATAGGTGTTTCACAGCGGAAATTCAATTTCTCAGGCAGTTGGCATGACCCACTGTGGTGAGAGGTCTGGCGGAAATAATACCTGTTAATATTAATATTATCACGGATCGCAAATATTCTCTGGCCCCGGAAATCGAGCGCCAACGCGCCGTCCGCGAGAGCCTGCGCCGGCACGGCACAGGAGCCGAGGGAGGCGAGGACATTGGGTATTTCATGCGCTTCATCGCCGCGCGGTGTTTGCGGCTTGCCGGAGCCGTCTTCCCTCGACGAACCCCACTATATCTTCATCGCCCTCGTCTTCATCGCACTTGTAGGCAGCACCAAAATGGACGAATAGTCTTGAAAGACGCGCCGCCGTGAAATTGCCGGCATGCGGTTTCTCAGTTGGCGGCATCGCCGCAGCCGGATCCTGGAATGGCCAGTCCTTTGGAACCACGCAAAAGAAGAGGTCCGATCGCCGCAAGGCTGCTAGCGGTGGATGCGTGGATCGATTCCTCTGTCTACGAAATCGGCTTCAGGGCGCGCCAGTTCTGGGAAGCGGCGACCATCTTCTCGCGGCGTTTCCGCGTCGGCGGCTGGCGCCGCGGCCTGATCGAACTGTTGAGTGAAGGCTTTACGCTCGGTGCCGGCGGCATCGTCGTGCTTTTGGCGCTGGCCTTGCCGGCCTTCCAGATAACCGCCGGCGACTGGCGCACGCAAGGCGACTTCGCCGTCACCTTCCTCGACCGCTACGGCAACGAGATCGGCCAGCGCGGCATCATCCAGCGCGATTCGGTGCCGGTCGACGAGATGCCCGACCATGTCATCAAGGCGGTTCTGGCCACCGAGGACCGGCGCTTCTTCGACCATTACGGCATCGATGTGCTCGGCCTGTCGCGGGCGATATTCGAGAATGTGCGGGCAAATTCCGTGGTCCAGGGTGGCTCGAGCATCACCCAGCAGCTGGCCAAGAACCTGTTCCTGACCAATGAACGGACGTTCGAGCGCAAGATCAAGGAGGCCTTCCTGTCGCTGTGGCTCGAAGCCAATCTGTCGAAGAAGGAAATCCTGCAGCTTTACCTCGACCGCGCCTATATGGGCGGCGGCACTTTCGGCATCGAGGCGGCAGCCGATTTCTATTTCGGCAAGAGCGTCAAGGACCTGAACCTCGCCGAGGCAGCGATGCTGGCCGGCCTGTTCAAGGCGCCGACCAAATATGCGCCGCACATAAACTTGCCCGCCGCTCGGGCGCGGGCCAATGTGGTGCTGTCCAACCTGGTCGATTCCGGCTTCATGACCGAAGGCCAGGTGCTGCAGGCAAGGCTGCATCCGGCCGGAATTGTCGACCGCGGCGAGCAGAAAAGCCCCGACTATTACCTCGACTGGGCCTTCGACGAGGTCAAGAAGATCGCCGCCAAAGGCGGCCCGCACTCGCTCGTCGCCCACACCACCTTCGACGCCAACATCCAGAAGGCGGCCGAAGAATCGATGGAGTTCCACCTCCGCCAGTTCGGCAAGGAATACAACGTCACCGAGGGCGCTATCGTCGTCATCGAGACCAATGGCGCGGTCAGGGCAATCGTCGGCGGCCGCGACTACGGCGCCAGCCAGTTCAACCGCGCCACAAAGGCGCTTCGCCAGACCGGCTCCTCGTTCAAGCCCTATGTTTACGCGACGGCGATGGAGCATGGCTTCACGCCGGATTCGGTGGTTTCCGGCGGACCGATCTCGTGGGGCAGCTGGTCGCCCCACAATTACAATGGCGGGTCGGCCGGCAAGGTGACGCTGATCACGGCGATGGCCAAATCGATCAACACGGTGCCGGTGCGGCTAGCGAAGGATTATCTCGGCATCAAGCCGATCAAGGCGCTGGCCGAGGCGATGGGCGTCGAGTCGCCGCTGGAATCGCACAAGACCATGGTGCTCGGCACGTCGGGCATGACAGTGATGGACCAGGCGACGGGCTACAGCGTGTTCGCCCAGAACGGCTTTGCCGGAACCCGGCACGGTATCAGCCAACTGTTCACCCGCACCGGCGAGGTGGTCTACGATTTCGCCAAGGATGCGCCGCCGCCGCACCGGGTCCTGTCGGAGCAGGCGCTCAAATACATGAACACCATGCTGGCGGCGGTGCCGGTGATCGGTACTGCCCGGCGCGCAGCCCTTCCAAACATCGTTGTCGCGGGCAAGACCGGGACGACCCAGTCCTACCGCGATGCCTGGTTTGTCGGCTTTACCGGCAACTACACGGCCGCCGTCTGGCTCGGCAATGACGACTTCACCGCGACCAACAAGATGACCGGCGGCTCACTGCCGGCAATGGTGTGGCAGCGCCTGATGCTCTATGCGCACCAGGATATCGACGTCAAACCGATCCCCGGCCTCGATCACCCCTTCGTCGATGCCGAAATCGCCGCCAAGGCCGAGGAAGCGGAAAAGAAGAACGCCGAACAGGCAGCAGCCGAGGACGCCGCCGAGCGTCCGCCGGTGCTGTCCAGCCGCACCACCCAGACCCTGAAGGAACTGACCAAGCTGTTCCAGGCGGCACCCGTGCTCGATGCGCCCGCTGCGCCGGAGACCCTGTCGGCGCTGTGACGGCCAATTCCGCGGGCCGCTTGCCACAAGCCCCTGCGCCGCGATATCCCCGAGCGGCAATCTTTCAGTCCCCGGCCTTCGGTTCCTGCCTCCTCATGCTCAAGAACGCCTTCCTGATACTGCTTTCGCTTGCCATCGCCGTCGTCGGCGGTGCCGGCAGCGTCTGGTACGCGCTGAAGCTGCAGGACGGCGTCGGCGCCATCAGGATCGGCCGATGGACCGCCTTCCCCGATATCGGCACGCCGACGGCGGATCCCTATTCCAAGGCCCGCGTGGCTCGCGAAGGCGTGCTGGCGCTCGGACAGGCGGAAGGACTGTCCTTCATAGCCGAGCGCGATTCCGGCGGCGAACAGCTCAAGCGGCAATGCGCTTACAAGATTGCGGGCGGCTTTCCCACCGCCCGGTTCTGGACGCTTTATGCCGCCGACCAGTCGCTTGGCGTGGTCGAGACCGGCAAGCCAAGGCCGGCTGCGCTGCAGTCGTATCAAGTGCTGCGCCAGGCTGACAATTCGGTGGTCATTTCCGTCGGCAGCCGCCCTGCGCCCGGCAACTGGCTGCTGACCAGCGGTGCCGGCAGGATGTACCTGGTGCTTACGTTCTACGACACGCCGATCGCCAGCAGCACCGGTCTCTCGGACGTCTCACTGCCGCAGATCCAGAAGGTCGGCTGCAATGCGTAGCCTGCTGCATGCCGTGCTGCTCGGCCTGCTCGGCGCCGGCATCGTGCACATCGTCGTGCTGCTGCTCGTCCCCGAGTTTTCCGAACGCGACGCCTGGTCGCGATTGGCCATGGCTTCGGATCTCTACAAGATGACCAGGCTCGACGCGGAAGCCGGCGGCGCGCCGGTGGTGAAATCGGTCGATCCACTGTTTTATGCGGCGGCTTGCCGCTTCGACCTTGCCGAGGGGATGGTACGGGTCAAGGCGCCGGGAAAGGTGCCGTTCTGGTCGATATCGGTCTATGACCGCAGCGGCCACAACATATACTCGTTCAACGACCATAGCGCGACCGCAGGCGTGCTGGATACCGTGGTGCTGACGCCTGCCCAGATGATCGAGGTCCGCAAGGATCTTCCCGAGGAACTGCAAGGGGCCATCTTCGTCGAGGCGCCGATAGAGGAAGGCGTATTCGTCATTCGTTCGTTCGTGCCCGACGACAGCTGGAAGCCGATCGTCTCGCGGTTTCTAGAACAGAGTTCCTGCGAACTGCAGGATTTTTAAGCCGGTTCCGACACTCAGTGATGCGGTACCGGCAATGTTCCCGAAGGTCCCGGCTTGTCGGGGCCGGCCGGCCGCGTTTCGCCCGTCAGCGGCCGCTGCTCGTAGCGCACCCCGGGAAAGATGATCACTGCCGCCGGTGCGGCTTGTTGTGCTCGATTGGTTGCCGCCGTTCGCGGCACGAAAGACAGTACCATGCCCATGGTTCGCGTATTCCTCTCGGTTGCCCCGGAGCACAACGCAACGCCTCCATAGCCGATTAAGAAGGCAGTAGGTTAACGGAGCGCTAACGGATCGCCGCTAAATTGATCTTTGTTCTTGGCAAACGCGAAACCGGTACAGCCCGGCAGAGCGCTGTCCAGATCGTGTCGAGTGTCGGGCGTATCCTTCGTGTCAGCTTCGGATTTCAGGCAAATCGCAGCAGGAGCTGAATCAGGAAAGGCCGAAAGGCTGTTCCGCGCCGCGGTGTCGGCGTTCTGTTCGCTCACCCGCCCTTCGCGCCGGGAGATCGCGCAACTCGAAGACCTGACGCTGCCGCTGTTCGACAATGTCTCGGTCGAATCGCGCCGCTACGTCGCGGCAGCCCTTTCCGAATGCGAATATGCACCCGCCGCGCTGGTGCGGCGGCTTTGCCAGGAGCGGGTCGACATCGCCGCTCCGCTGCTCATCCGCTCGCGCGCCCTCAGCGACGTCGACCTGATCGCGCTGATCGGGCGTCACGGCCTGCCGCATGCCCGTGCCATTGCCCGCCGCAAGGATCTCAATCAAACGATCGCGGATCTCATCAAAGTGCTCGAAAGGCCGACGCTGGTGCGCTCGCAACAGCCCGAGGCGACTGCCAACGCCGCGTCCGAAAACGCCGAAGCGGTTGTGGCCGGTGCCGACAGGCAAGAGGCTTCCGATGCCGCCGCCGAAACGGTGCGCCGCCGGCTGCGATCCATGATGCGCGCCGAGAGCGGCACCGCCATCGGTCCGTTCGTCGAGCCGCAAATCTACGTCAAGCTGCGCGAGACCGCGCTGACCGGCAATGCGGCATTCTTCCAGACAGCGCTCGCCGATGCGCTCGAAGTCGATTTTTCAACAGCGCGGACGCTTACCGCGAGCCACAACTACACACCGCTGCTGGCCGCCTTGCGCGCGCTCGACCTCAGCGAAGACAAGGCGTTCCTGATCACGGCCGCCATCTATCCGAGCGCGTTTCCGCACCCGCAGGCGATCCGCATCTTCCTCGACCGCTACCGCCTGCTGCACCGCGACGCGGCGCTGGACAGGCTCCGCGGCTGGAAGGCCGACACCGTGTCGAAAATTGTTCGCAAGCCTGGGCGCGTCGCTGCAAATGCCGACCTGCGCAAGCCGAACAGCGCCGATGTAACCGCCATCCCAAAGGCGCGTCGCATCTGAAGGTTTGCCGTTACGAGACCTTGACCGAGATAAGCTCCTCGACGGGAATGCCCCCCGCCTCGATCTCGATCACCCAGATATCCGGATCGAATTTCTTCTCGCGCTCCAGCCGCGCGTCGAAGATGGCGGCATCGTCACCTTCGCCAAGCAGGCTGAAAAAGCGGTCGTCCGGCCTGGCCGAATCGTAGCTCGTCTGCGGCGCCGGCCCGAACAGCGCCATCTCTCCCAGCCTGCCACGCGCCAGCACGAAAACCGCACCGGCCTCCGTCGCGCCGCGCTTGACCACGGCGGCAAAGCCGCCGGCGCTGAAAACCCGGCGCAACAGCGCCGACACCCACAGATCGGTGGTTACCCGCATGGAGAATTCCTGGACATGCGGCGGTCCTTACAGCATCGGCCGGAAGACCGTAAACGGTCTTTGCCGAGCCGAGCGCCGAGCGACCGTCACGACCCTCAGTTGGTCAGGCCGATCTCGCGCATCTTGACGTAGACGATCTCGTCTGGTTCGCCGGTCTCGGGCAGGCCGAACAGCGCCTGGAATTCCTTGATCGCGGCCTTGGTGCGTGCGCCGACGACGCCGTCCAATTGCATGTCGTCATTACCGAAGGCCTTCAGTCCGGCCTGGATCTTGACGATGCGGGGATCAGGCGTTTGCGCTGCCGCATTTGCCGGTGCGGATACCGGAATGGCGGCCGGAGCAGCGGCCGTTTCGGCCGGCCGCGGCACGGGATGCGGAACCACGGCCGCGGTCTTCGGCGTGGCGCCCAGTTGATCCAGCAGGACGCCGTCGATCTCGCCGGAGGCATTCAGTCCGACCTTCTGCTGATAGGCCTGGATGGCCTTGCGCGTATTCGGTCCGGGAATACCGTCGACGGTGCCAGAATAGAAATCGAGATCCTTCAAGATGCCCTGGACCTGCTCGACGACCGGGTCGCTCTTGATCGGCGCAGCAGCCGGACGCACGATATTGATGGTGGTTTCTGGCTCGTCGCTGTCCGCCCGCGGAAAGCGCTCGATGCTCCTGGTGGCGAAAAACGCGCCGGCATGCGGAAAGGGCTGGTACCAGAGAGCGTTCGCCGAGACGTAGAACAGCGTTACCAGGAATGCGGTGGAGCCGCCGACCACAACAGGATTGCGCGAGATCAGGCTGCCCAGCGCCATCGCTCCGTGCTCGAAGGCATTGCCGCGGCGTTTGACCGCCTTAGGCTGTTTTGCGGAGCGACCCATTGCTCTCCCCCTTGCCACCGTCCGCTCTGAGTTTGGCCGCGGACATCGGCACCACGCCGGTCTTCTCCGCCGAGCGGCCCGTCGGGCCGCTCACGGGAAGGCTGATCGTCACCGTGGTGCCCTCGCCCGGCATGCTTTCGATCGACATTGTGCCGTCGTGCAGCGCCACCAGCCCCTTCACCAGCGAAAGCCCGAGCCCGGTGCCTTCGAAACGGCGGGTATAGTCGTTCTGGATCTGCATGAACGGCTTGCCGAGATTGGCGAAATCTTCCTCGGCGATGCCGATGCCGGTGTCCCGGACCCAGAAATGCAGCCGCGAGCCGATCCGCTTGGCGCCGATGACGACATTGCCGCCTTCGGGCGTGAACTTGATCGCGTTGGAGACGAGATTGATCAGGATCTGCTGCACGGCGCGACGGTCGGCATTTATTTCGCCTGCGTCCGGCGCGATCTGGGCCTGCAGATCGATGGCCTTTGCCTCGGCTTGCAGGCGCATCATCGACTGGCACATCTCGACCGCTTCGCGGAAGCGGAACGGTTCCGGTTCGGTCGCGTAGGCGCCCGATTCGATCCGCGATACGTCGAGTATCGAGGTGACGACGGCAAGCAGGTGCTGGCCTGAATCCCTGACCAGCCCGACATATTCCTTCTGGCGCGGATCCTTGAAGCTGCCGAACATCTCGTGCAGCAGCATATCGGAAAAGCCGATGATGGCATTGAGCGGGGTGCGCAGCTCGTGGCTGACAACGGCAAGGAAGCGTCCTTTCGCCACCTCGGCGGAGGCAGCCGCCTCATTGGCTGCGGCAAGCTCCTGGCGCAGTCCGGCCAGTTCATCGTTCTCGCGCAGAAGAAGCGTGAAGACAGTCTCCTGCCCCGGTGCGCGCATCATCTCGAGCGAAAACGGCCGGTAGTTGTCGGCCGTCACCCCGCTGTTCTGCGGCAGCCGGACGCGAAGGTCGAGCCGGCGCGACAGGGCGCCATCGCGCATATCGGCCAGCGCACTGAGATACGGGACGCGGTCGGACAGATGGATGCGATCGAAAAGTCCGGTGGCGAAAAGCAGCTCCGGCGGCAGCCTCAGCATAGTGCGTGCCTTAGCCGAGGCGTCCAGAACCTCACCATGCGCAGCGATTCGAAGCACGACGGCGTCGATCAGGTCTTCGAGCCGTTGACTGCCGGCCGGATCGAGCTGAGCGCTGGCGGCGCCACGAAGTGGAGCGACACGCGGAATGAGAGTGAGCGCCCAGGCCAGTGGTACCAGCCAGTGCCATGCGGCGAGTTCGGTCTGGCCGAGCGGCAAGACGGAACCGGCAAAAGGCTGCAGCAGGACTGCGACAAGGGCCGATATGGCGCCCCAGATCACGGCATGGCGCGACTGGCCGATCCACCAGGCTTCAAACGTCAACGCTACCGCAAGCACGGCAACCGGCGATGCCAGACCGCCGGCAGCAACGATAAGGGCACCTAGGGCAACACTGGCGACGACCAAGGCGAGTTTGCCGGCCAGGGTCATCTTGCCCGATGCAGCCACCAGCAGGGCGGCGAACCAGCAAAGGCCAAACGCCGCAAAGATCGCAGCCACGGTCACGGCCGCACCCATGCCCGACGTGACCAGCGTCACCGCTGCACCTGCGCTGAAGAAAGGAGCCGCCAGCATGACGCCAATGAACCGGCTATGACGACGACGGTCGCCCTGGCCGAGGACGGACGGATGAACCATCCGTTCGCAACCGGCGGCTATTGCGCCCGGCAACTCGGCGTATCTGGCCTTGATCGCACTCAACTCAACGCACCCGGTCGTGAACGGCCCCGCTTTGCAGGCGGCTTTTGTCGATTCGAAACTCGCATCCAGCGTTTAAGGAATGGATAAGGCTGGGCCGATCGTCCCCCGGCCGGCTGCAAATATCGGGATACCGGCGGGGAAAAACCGGGGCAACTGCCGCCATAGTAAACGGAGCGTTATCCGGGCCGCCCGCGCCTGGACCTGCGGCCGCCGGCATCAAACTGTCGCCGATTAAGAAAATGTCCACGAAAAAACAACAGGTTGGATGGTTATCAATTGCTGAACAAAATCCGAGCCGTTCGAGGCAAATGAACTTCAAAACGCTTCGTTTCGAATCTGCCTAAAATTTGAGGAAAACTGTTGCTTTCGGGACAAGCCGTCCTTTGTGCGTCTGTGCCAGTATCGCGGTACACGGGTTGTGCGGTTCCGATGCATGACCGTCATAGAGGACAGACAGATGGGCTTCCTGATAAGAGCTGCTTTCTGGTTTTCGCTGGTGCTTCTGGCGCTGCCGATGGGTGTCGGCGCCGATGATGCGGGCCGCGAAAGCGTCGGGCCGCTCCAGGCGCTGTTTGCCGCGCGCGAAGCCGTGGGCGACATCGCCGGCATCTGCGAGCGCAAGCCGGACGTGTGCGAAACCGGCAAATCGGCAATGCACACCATCACCGCCCGGGCAAAGGAGACCGCCAAGATCGCGGCTGCCATGCTGGACGACAAGGCCGCTGAACCCGATACGGTGACGACCACCGGCAGCGTGCCCGAAATCGTCTTGCCGGCGAAAGTCGATCTGCCGGCGAAACTGCACTTGCCGGCGAAGAAATGAGACGTTTTTTTTCGGCCGAATTCATCGCCAGACCGCAAGGCTCCCCGCGCCCGGCGCCTGCGGCGTTTCTCCTCTTTTTTCGTGACGTGGCAGCGCCGGATGACTATATCCGGGGAAATGACGACAACGATCCAGACCATCCGCGACGACTTTTCCCTGCTTGACGAGTGGGAAGACCGCTATCGTTATGTGATTGAACTGGGTGAAGCGCTGCCGCCGTTTCCCGACGAGCAACGCACGCAAGCCAACAAGGTGCCCGGCTGCGTCAGCCAGGTCTGGCTGACCACCGAACAGGGCGAAGGCGCCGATCCCGTTATCACCTTCAAGGGCGATTCCGACGCCCATATCGTGCGCGGCCTGGTCGCCATCATGCTGGTGCTGTTTTCGGGACGGCCCGCCAGCGAAATCCAGAGGACCGACGCGGAGGCAACGCTAAAGGCGCTCGGACTTGACGAGCACCTGTCGCCGCAGCGCGCCAATGGTCTTCGCTCGATGGTCAAGCGCATCAAGCGTGACGCCGAAGCAGCGCTGAAGCAGACCGCCTGATCGCACGGCAGTTGCCGGCGGTATGAAGAACTGGCGGCCCGAGCTTGATCACCCCACAATGCGAAAACGGCGCCCGCAGGCGCCGCTTGAGTGTCAAACCGGAAGAGCCGCTTGTCAGCGTCCCTTGGGCTTGCGGCCGAGACCCATCTTTTTGGCGAGCTGCGAACGGGCGGCCGCGTAGTTGGGCGCAACCATCGGGTAGCTCGGGTCCAGATTCCACTTTTCACGATACTGGTCGGGCGTGAGATCATAGTGGGTCATCAAGTGACGCTTGAGCGACTTGAACTTCTTGCCGTCTTCGAGACAGATGATGTAGTCGTCATGCACTGACCGTTTCGGATTTACCGCCGGCTTCTGCTTGTCGGCAGCCGGCTGCTCGGCGGCCCCGCCGACGCGCCCGAGAGCGGCATGGACGTCGGCGATGAGGTTCGGCAGTTCGCCGACCTGCACGGGATTGTTGCTGACATAGGCGGCCACCACGTCGGCGGTGAGCTCGATCAGCGCGTCGCTGTTTCTGGAAGGTGTTTCGGTAATATCCATGGCGTTCAGGCCCCAACGAGAATTGTTTCTGTTTGCGCCCGTTTTGATAGGTTGGGCATCGCGCGAACTTGTGCAGGAAAAAGCCTCCGCGATTCGCGTCGCGGCATCTTAATGGGCCGGGGCGCCAAGTAAGTCAATTCGCTTCTTTCCGTCTATTCAGCGGTACAAGTCAAATCTTCCATATTCAGCTTCACTCTTTCGTGCAGAGTGTAACTTTGTCGTTTTCTCTGGTCAGACCAGCATCGACTGACGCCGCGGCAAGCAGCCATTACACAGACGGCAGCAGGTAAATAGAGCTCAATGCTTGATCCTATCGGCAGCGTTACAGCCCGGCCGATCGGCGGATTCAGTAAAATCATAGGTTGCGAAGCGTTACTGTTGCTCGTGAGCCGTCGGCCGTAACGGGCGTGCTGCGTCACTGAGAGGGGGTGACGTATCTTCCGTAGACCCAGTTGGCCACTTGCCAAGCCGCGAAGGCGGTTGCATGAGATCGACTGGTATTGGCCAGGGTCATCGCAGCGATGGCGAGGACTGCGGCAGTCCGGGAAAAAATGTTCTTGTCCTCTCCTCCAGCCCATCCTCTCCAAGCACCACGACAACAGATCGCAGCCGTTGAACCCGCGCTGATCGGCGTGTTCATTCGCCATTCAAGTAACTTCCGCAGCGAGACGCAATGACCAGAACCCCAGTGTTTCCGACCGCCACGTTTCCGACCGCCACCCCACCGCAGCCGGAGAAGCGGCCGATCCTCGACACGCATCACGGCATGACGCGGAGGGACGACTATGCCTGGCTGAGGGCCACTAATTGGCAAGAGATGTTCAGGGATCCGTCCCTGCTCGACGGCCAAATCCGCGCCCACCTCGAAGCCGAGAATGCTTACCAGGCGATGCTGATGGCCGATACGGTCCAACTACAGAAGCAGCTTTTTGCGGAAATGAAGGGACGCATCAAGGAAGACGATTCTTCCGTGCCGATGAAGGACGGGCCTTACGCCTACGGCTCCTCCTTCAAGCTTGGCGGCCAGCAGCCGCGTTATTTCCGCACGGCGCGCGACGGCGGCGACAAGCAGATGTTGCTCGACGGCGATGCCGAGGCCGAGGGCAAGCCCTATTTCCGTCTGGGCGGCGTCGATCATTCGGACGACCACCGCAAGCTGCTCTGGGCCTTCGACGACAAGGGTTCCGAATTCTACACGCTGCGCGTCCGCGATCTGGCCGGCGGCAACGATCTGGCGGACAGGGTCCCGGACACCGGCGGTGGCGGTGTGTGGGATGCCGGCAATGACGGTTTTTTCTACACCCGCCTCGACCCCAACCACCGCCCTTCCAAAGTGCTGTTCCATGCGCTTGGCGACAATCCTGAAAACGACCGGCTGATCTACGAGGAAACCGATCCCGGCTTCTTCATGGATGTCGGCGGCACGCGCTCCAACGAGTGGATCATGATCGGCATCAACGATCACGAGACCTCGGAATACCGCATCATGAGCGCCAACGATCCGTTCGCGGAGCCGAAGCAGGTTGCAGCGCGCCAGACCGGCCTGCAGTACGAGCTCGAGGAAGGCGGCGACATCTTCTTCATCCTCACCAATGCCGACGGCGCCAAGGACTTCAAGATCATGACGGCGCCGGCCCATGATCCGGTGCGCGCCAACTGGCAGGAACTGGTGCCGCACGAAGCGGGCCGGCTGATCCTTTCGGTGATCGGCTTCAAAGACCACATGGTCCGGCTCGAGCGCAAAGAAGGCCTGCCGCGCATCGTCGTGCGCGACCGCAAGAGTGGCGAGGAGCACCTGATCTCCTTCGACGAGGAAGCCTTCTCGCTCGGCCTGTCCGGCTCCTACGAATACGACAGCGAGATCATGCGCTTTTCCTATTCGTCGATGACGACCCCGGCGCAGGTCTTCGACTACAACATACGCACCCGCGAGCGGGTGCTGCTCAAGACCCAGGAAGTGCCGTCCGGCCATGACCCGGAGCACTATGTCACGCGCCGGCTGATGGCGCCTGCCGCCGACGGCGAACTGGTGCCGATCTCGCTCCTCCACCACCGCGACACGCCGCTCGACGGGTCCGCCCCTTGCCTGCTTTACGGCTACGGCTCTTATGGCATCACCGTGCCGGCCGCGTTCAACACCAATCTGTTTTCGCTGGTCGACCGCGGCTTTGTCTACGCGATAGCCCATGTTCGCGGTGGCAAGGACAAGGGCTATGGCTGGTACGACGACGGCAAGCGCGCGAACAAGATGAACACGTTCACCGATTTCATCGCGGTCGCCGAGCACCTCGTCGTTGAACGCTACACCGCCCATGATCGCATCGTCGCGCAAGGCGGTTCGGCCGGCGGCCTGCTGATAGGCGCGGTCGCCAACATGGCGCCGCAATGCTTCGGCGGCATCGTCGCCGAGGTTCCCTTCGTCGACGTGCTCACCACCATGCTCGACGCCAGCCTGCCGCTGACGCCGCCGGAATGGCCGGAATGGGGCAATCCGATCGCCTCGGCGGAGGATTACCGGACCATCGCCGCGTACTCGCCCTACGACAATGTCGCCGCACTCGACTATCCGCCGATCCTGGCGCTGGCCGGCCTGACCGACCCGCGCGTCACCTACTGGGAGCCGGCCAAATGGGTGGCACGGCTGCGCGACCGTAAGACAGGTGAGAATCCGGTGCTGTTCAAGATCAACATGGATTCGGGCCATGCCGGCGCCTCCGGCCGGTTTTCGAGGCTGGAGGAAATCGCCTTCACCTACGCCTTCGCGCTCAAGGTGACAGGCAAGGCCGGGCTTGCGGCGTGAACACCCGGGGGTGAGCGGTCATTGCCTTCCGTTCCGAGACGTGGCTTTCATTCGCGGTCAGAGTTGCGGAGACGCCCACCAATGATCGATCTCACCACATTGATTGCGTATGTCGCGGTTGTGCTTGGCTTTGTCTTCATCCCGGGTCCTGCCACCCTTTTGACCGTGGCGCGGGCTACCAGTTCCGGAACCAGGGTTGGCATCGCGACCGGCGCGGGGATCGCGGCCGGCGACGTGGCTCACACCGTCATGGCGATCGTCGGCATTTCGGCAATCATTGCCACGTCGGCGGCGCTTTTCAGCATAGTGAAGTACATCGGCGCAGCCTACCTCATTTATCTCGGCATTCGCGCGATCATCGAGAAAACGCCTGCCTATCCGGCCGCGGGCGCACTTGCGATCCCCGCTGCCAAAGCATTTCGGCAGGCTGTTTTGACCGAGGTTCTTAACCCCAAGACCGCGCTTTTCTTCCTTGCATTTCTTCCGCAGTTCGTGCGGCCTGAAAACGGATCGGTGATGCTTCAACTGGCGACATTGGGCGTGATCTTTGTTCTGTTGGGCCTCGTCAGCACGGTGGTTTTCGCCGTGGGTGCGGGCGGCCTCGGCGCTTTCCTGCGCCGAAACCCGACGGTGCTGAGATGGCAAGGCAAGGCTGTCGGCGGCATCTATTGCGCCTTGGGCATCCGGCTTGCGTTGCAACAGCGCTAGGGTCTCGACAGGCGACCCCGTATGAGGCTTCGGATACTGGGCAGGCACAGCTGATTTTCCGCTCGCAATTGCAAAGGTCGCGCGCTACCCAGTGCGCGGCCTTTTCACAACCGCCGCCAACACTCAATCACCCAGGGATCTGCCATGTTGCTCGTCGATGTCTATCTCGACAAATCGCCCATCCAGGGCATCGGCGTCTTTGCCAAAAACCACATTCCCCGCGGCACGCTGGTCTGGAAGCTCGACCCGAAATACGACCGGCGCATCGAGGTGGTGGCCTACGAACGGGAAACCGGGCCGGTGAAAACCTATCTCGACCGCTACGCCTACCCGGACCGGCGCGACCCGAACTACATCGTCTTCGAAGCCGACGATGCGCGCTACATGAACCATGCCGACGACCCGAATTGCGACGTCTCGCAACCTGAGGAGACCTATGCCTTGCGCGACATTGCGCCCGGCGAGGAAATGACCTGCGACTACAATCACTTCTTCGAAACCGGCTTCGACTTTCTCGGCGACCGCTGACGCAACGGCTGTCAGCTCGCCGGCTTCTTGCGCGCCGGATAGCCGTTGGCATGCGGCGGCACGGCTTTCAAATAGGCGGCGATCGCCGAGCGGTCCTCCGGCGTCAGCACGGCCATGTTGCGTTGCACGTCGACCATGGCGCCGCCGACCGTATCGAAGTCCGGCGTGAAGCCGGTTTCGAGATAGTTGACCATGTCGGCTTCGGACCAGTCGGCGATGCCGCCCTCGCCCGACGTGATGTTCGGTACAATGCCGCTGCCTTCGGCGGCGGCCGCACCTGCCAGCCATTGGCTCTTCCTGGTGCCGCCGGCAAGGTCCCGCGGCGTGTGGCATTCGCCGCAATGGCCGGGGCCTTCGACCAGATAGCGGCCTGTCAACACCGGATCCGATGTGCCGTCGGGAAAGGAAACGACCGGCTGGTCACTCAAATAGAGCAGCTTCCACAGACCAAGACCGCGTCGGACGTTGAATGGAAATCCCAGCGAATTGGCCGGCGCCTTGCCGCCGACCGCGGGCAACGTCTTGAGGAATGCATAGAGATCGGCAATGTCGGCCGGCTTCATGCGCGCGTAGGAAGTATAGGGAAATGCCGGATAAAGATGCTCGCCCGACGGCGACACGCCCTTCAGCATGGCGTTGGCAAAGTCCTCAACCGACCAGGCGCCGATGCCGTCCCTGGTATCCTGCGAGATGTTCGGCGGCACGAAGATGCCGAACGGCGTCTTGAGCTCGACGCCGCCGACCAGCTGAAGACGGGCGTCGCCTTGCGACCCGGGCTTGGCATGACAGGATGTGCAGCCGCCGGCGTAGAAGATGCGCTTGCCCCTGGCGGCGTCGCCAGGACCAAGCTCAGCCAGAGTTGCCGCATCGAGCCTGACCGGAGCCGACAGGAACCAGCCGGCAATCGCGACGGCGCCGCCCAGAACGAGGGCGGCGCCGACGAGCTTCTTCAGCAAGGGCATCGCCCCTGTCAGCCTTTTTTCACCCTGTAGCTCTTGTGGCAGGTGCCGCAGTCACCGCCAATGGTGTTGAATTGTGCCTTCAACGCCTCGGCATCCGCCGGCGCCGCAGCGACCGCTGCCTTGACGTCGGCGAGGTACTTGCCTTCAGCCGTCTTGAAGCCCGCCATGTCCTGCCAGATTTTTGGGGATGCCGTGGTGTCGCCGGTGTCGCTGCCCGCCGGGAAAAGCGTGTGGACGCCGGCATGGAATTTCTCGGCATTGGCCTCAAGCGCCTGCAACGCCGTCAAGACCGAAGCGGCGTCGTAGGGCGTTTCACCCTTGACCACTTTCGACAAGCCGGCGGCGATCTTGCCACGTTCCTTCATCAGGGCCTGCCGGTCGGCGACCGGGTCGGCAAATGCCGCCGAACCGGCGAAGGCGAGCATCGAAATGGCGAGGATAAGCTTTCTCATTCACTTGGCTCCATGTTGAAGGCAATTCAGGATGCGGTCCCACCCCAATGACAAACGGCAAGGATGGCTTAAAAATTCCGACGCTTCGCCTCACGCTTGCGTGAAATTTTTGCAGCTGTCGTTCTGATGCTGAAAAAGAAAAGCCCCGGTTCTGCCGGGGCTTTCTGGAACGGATCAGGCCTTTTCGTAGAGTTCGAGCACATAGTCCCAGTTGATGAGACTGTCGACGAAGGCTTCGAGATATTTCGGCCGGGCGTTGCGATAATCGATGTAGTAGGAATGCTCCCAGACATCGACGCCGAGGATCGGCGTCGCGCCATGGACGAGCGGGTTCTCGCCGTTCGGCGTCTTCGAGATCGCCAGCTTGCCGTCCTTGACCGAGACCCAGGCCCAGCCCGAACCGAACTGGGTGGTGCCGGCGGCGATGAAGTCGGCCTTGAACTTGTCGTAGCCGCCAAGATCGCTGTCGACCGCCTTTTGCAATGCACCCGGTAGCTTGTTGCCGCCGCCGCCCTTCTTCATCCATTTCCAGAAATGGATGTGATTGTAGTGCTGGGCGGCATTGTTGAAGAGGCCCGCATTCTTGCCGAAGGACTGTTTGACAGCCTCTTCGACCGACAAATCGCCCATGCCCGCTTCGGCGGCCAGCTTGTTGCCGTTGTCGACATAGGCCTTGTGGTGCTTGTCGTGGTGATATTCCAGCGTTTCCTTGGACATGTAAGGCTGCAAGGCCTCGTAGTCATAGGGCAAGGCGGGCAATTCAAAAGCCATCGGTCGTACTCCCTCGAGGAAAAATCCGGTGTCGATACCGGACTAACATAGGACTGGATTGGTCTGGAACAACTCCGGAAACGAAGCGCCGGCCGCTTTTTAGCGGGTCAGCCGGGCGAAGTCGAATGCGCCCATTCCCAATAGAGTTCGCGCGCCTTCTTGGCCACCGGTCCGGGCTGCAGATTGCGATCCTCGATGCGGGTGACCGGTACGACTTTCGAGTGGTTTCCGGTCGAGAAGATTTCGTCCGCCTCGAGGAAGTCGCGGATCGACAGCGTCTTTTCCGTCGTCGTGAACCCGTATTCGCCCAGCAGGGCCATGGTACGCGCGCGGGTGATGCCGGAGAGGAAGGTGCCGTTCGGTGCCGGCGTCAGGACATGGCCGTCCTTGACCAGGAAAATATTCGAGGTGCCGGTCTCGGCGACATTGCCCAGCATATCGAGCACCAGCGCATTGTCGAAGCCGCGCATCTTGGCTTCGAGGATGGCCCGGCCGTTATTGGGATAAAGGCAGCCGGCCTTGGCGTTGGTCGGCATGGTTTCGATGGTCGGGCGCCGGAACGGCGACACCGTCACCGAGAAACCTGCCGGCGAGATCATCGGCGATTCGTAGAGGCAAAGACAAAAGCGCGTCGAGGCCGGGTCGGCCGGCACGCCCATATAGCCGCCATGCTCGGCCCAATACATCGGCCTGATGTAGACCGCCGTGTTGCCGTCGAACTTCTTCAGCCCGTCCCAGGTCAGGCTGACGATCTTGTCGGTGCTCATCGTCGGCTTCAGGCCGAGCGCGATCGCCGAGGCGTTCACCCTTGCTGCATGGCGATCGAGGTCGGGAGCGACGCCCTCGAACCAGCGGGCGCCGTCGAACACGCTGGTGCCGAGCCACATGGCGTGGCTGCGCGGCCCTAGAATGGCAACGTTGCCCTCGTACCAGTCGCCGTCGACGAAGGTCCATGTCGCGGATTGCGCCGCAGTCGCCAGTGTCATTGCCAGGTTCCGTTCGATGCTTGTTGCGTTGCATTGGAAGATGCTTTGGCGGCCGCCGTCAACCGGCTTGGCTGAGATTTGTTGAGGCCAGCGGGCTGGCGGACTGCAATCAGCACTTGCGCCTTGCCTTACGCGGCCTCAAAACTGTCGAATGCAGTTCGCGGCTTACGTTTTCGATGCCTATGGCACGCTGTTCGACGTGCATGCGGCCGTGCGCCGTCACGCCGACGAGATCGGGCCTGACGGCCAGTTGCTGTCCGAGATCTGGCGCGCCAAGCAGCTGGAATATTCCTGGGTCAGGACGCTGATGGGAGCCTATGCCGATTTCTGGCAGCTCACCGAGCAGGCCCTCGACTTCGCCCTGCGCAAGGTTCCATCCGCGGATGCCGGACTGAGGGCGAAGCTGCTCGAGGCCTATTGGCGGCTGGACTGCTATCCGGAGGTCCCGGCGGTGCTCAAGGCGCTGAAGGCATCGGGAGCAAGGCTGGCGATCCTGTCCAACGGTTCGCCTGAAATGCTGGAGGCGGCCGTCAAGTCCGCCGCGCTCGACCAGGTTCTGGACGCCATCTTTTCCGTCGACAGCGTCAGGCGCTTCAAGACCGACCCGGCGGTCTACGACATGGCCACCACCGGCTGGCGCCTCTATCCGGGCGCGGTCTCCTTCCAGTCATCGAACCGCTGGGACGTCGCCGGCGCCACCAAATTCGGCTTCAGGACAGTGTGGATCAACCGCACGAACCAGCCAGAGGAATATCGCGACTTTCCACCGGCCCTGATCTTGCCCTCACTCGAAGGTCTGCTGGCCGGGGGTTGATGCCGGACATGTTGCCTCGGCGCAACAGTGACGATCCAGTCACAGCTTTGCCTTTGTTTGTCCACCCTGCGGCCAGAATTGGAACCGCCTATCGCGCGGAGCATTGCTCGAGCACCTGCGCGCAACCGGACGCATTCATGCTTTGTTGCGATTTGAGACTTAAAAAAGGCAATCATGTTCACACCCCCATCGTCCTCTCTGCGCCTTAGCCGTCGCGGTTTCCTCAACGCGGCAGCCCTTGGCGCCGCCTCGGTCGCGGTCTCCAGTTGCACCACGCTGTCGCAACAGCCGGTCGAGCCGCCGCCGCCGACCTATGTCGAGCCGGCGCTCGGCGATTACGTGACGATGTATGGGCCGATGTCGGATGGCGGCTTCGAGCTGCCGGCCATACCGGTCGACAAGATCGACCCACAGTTCCTGCGCCAGATCGTTGACGATCCGACCGGGCAGCAGCCGGGCACCATCGTCGTCGATACCACCAATCACTTTCTCTACCTGGTGCGCCCGGGCGGCCAGGCTATCCGCTACGGTGTCGGCCTCGGCCGCGCCGGCTTCGAATGGTCGGGCGATGCCGTGGTCCAATGGAAGCAGAAATGGCCGAAATGGACGCCGCCGGACGAAATGATAGCGCGGCAGCCGGAGTTGAAGCCGTACAGCGCCGATAATGGCGGCATGTCGGGCGGGCTCAAGAACCCGCTTGGCGCGCGGGCGCTCTATCTCTTCCAGGGCAACCAGGACACGCTCTACCGCTTGCACGGTTCGCCGGAATGGCGGTCGATCGGCAAGTCTGTGTCGTCGGGCTGTGTTCGCCTGATGAACCAGGACATTATCGATCTCTACGACCGTGTGCCGAACAAGACCCCGGTCGTGGTGACGGCCGATATCGGCCAGCCGATGGTGGCGACAGCAAACCGCAGAGCCATTCCGATCGACGCCGGCGTGCCTGAAGGATCGATCTTGCTCGGTCCGATAAAATCAATCACAAACTCGATCTTCTGAGCTGGTCGAAAGCGCGGGCGAGATCTTCCTCGCTCCTGGTGGTTCCGGTTAGATAGCTGCCTGAGCCATCGGATTTGCGCTATGGCAATCTACCACCCGAACGCGACTCCGCGGTCAGCGTGCCAACGGCAGATCTGCGCCCAAGGTCGGTGGTTCAGGAGACTATAGCCGTATCCCAAAAGCAGACATTCGAGCGAACAGGCACGAAGGTGCGCTCTGCGCGCGATATGCAGACGTTCAGTACGTGACTCGCCGACGACCCCTCAGTCCGGCGCGCATGGTCGCGCATCCAAGCCGTAGCAAGACGTTCCCGGAATCAGCGACGAGGGCGCTCGGCCCCGCGCTGCATATTTGACACGTTATGTTCCGCTAGTTGCAGCGGTCGTCCCGCAGCGTCGCATCCCAATCGAGTGCCAGTGCGTCGAGCGCCTCCTTTGCCGTGCCCGTCCCACTAATCATGTAGGGCCCGAGGCGATTGTTCAGTTGCTCAAGCAGCCTTGGATAGGACGGCACAGCCCAGAAGTCTTTCACGACGAACATGCTGCCGCCAAGCCGACGTTTGGGAAGGTCAACTTTTGACCGATTCTCTTGAAAAAGACCGCGCCTAAGTCCTTGAGGACGCAAAGCGGTCATGGGCGATGGACGTTCGGAGTTGTGCAATCACCCTCGCCGAGGAGCTGCATCGCACCTCGGCCACGGGGTCTCATCGGCGCAGTGGCTAGCCCTCTTCCAGTCCTGCGATCCGCAAGCCCTCGAGGATCGCTGACATGCGCGATGGATCGTATTCCGGCAGTCCTGCCCTGATCCTAGCGATCGTGACGTCCGGCGCGAGTGCCCGGAATTTTGTCAGGTATCGTCGCGCCTCATCCATTCGGCCGAGCTGGGCATTTGCCGCGATCAAGGTCCAGTAGCTCGGATCGAGGCCCGCATTGATCGCCATTGACCGCTCCGCGGCCTTCATCGCCTCGGCATAATTGCCGAGCGCCATATGTACCAGCGCAATATTGGTCATGGCCCACGGCACCGTCGGATCGCCCGGGCTCATCAGGATCGCGCGCCGACTATGGGCGAGCGCGTCCTCCAGATTTCCGCAATGGAATTCGGCGATACCTGCGGTCATCAGCACAAACTGGCTGTTGGGGTTCGCCTCGACGGCATTGGCGACGATCTGCATGCCCCGGTCATAATCCCGCAGGGTCGCCAGCGTCAGGCCGCATTGCGCCAGCACGGTCGCATCGCCCTGCGGATCGGCGAGTGCGCGGCGCACCAGATCGAGACAGGCTGCCCGGTCGTCGCCGGTCAGCGCTGGCCAGCCCATGGCAACGCGGAATTCAAGGGCAAAACAGGCACCGGTCAGAAACGGCGCGTAGTGCGGCTCGAGCGCGACTGCTTCCATCATTAGCGCAAAAGCCTGGGCATTGTCCTCGGGCCGCGCGCTGTGAGTCTTCGACAGTGCCCTCAGGTAGAGATCGTAGGCATCGAGGCTTTCCGGGCGTTTCCTGCGGGAGCGTTCGATTTCGGCCTGTCGGATCTGTGGTTCTATGACGCCGATCACGCTTTCGGCAATGCGGTCCTGCACGTCAAATACGTCTGCGACGACGCCATCGAATCTGTCGGCCCAAAGATGCGCCCCGGATACGGCCTCGATGAGCTGTGCAGTGATGCGCAGCCGCTCGCCGGAGCGTCGCACGCTGCCTTCGAGCACGTAGCGAACTCCGAGCTCCCTGGCCACCTGACGCACATCGATTGCCTTGCCTTTGTAAACGAAGCTCGAATTGCGGGCGATCACCGCAAACGACTTGAACCGGCTGAGCGCCGTGATGATGTCCTCGACAATGCCGTCGGCAAAGTAATCTTGCTCCGGGTCGCCGCTCATGTTCTGGAACGGCAACACCGCAAGCGCCGGCCTGTCGGGCAGGCGCTCCGTTGGACGCGATGGGCCGAGCTGCTTTGCTCCATCCGGGCGCAAACGATAGGCGCGGATCGGCCGGGCGATGTTCTTCAGCGCCTGCTCGCCCATATCCTCGAAGCGCAGGCCGATCTTTCCCGCTGCATCTTCCTGCACGCGTGCGGAAACGCAGATCCCGCCCGGCTCGGCGATCCTCTCCAGACGCGCGGCGATGTTGACTCCCTCGCCGAAGACGTCACCGTCCTGTTCGATGATGTCGCCGACATTGATGCCGATCCGGAATTCGAGCCGTTCGTCAGCTGCTACGGCGGCATTGCGTTCTGCCATGCCGGCCTGCACCTCGACGGCGCAGCGCACCGCGTCGACGACACTGCCGAAATCCGCCAACAGCCCGTCGCCCGTCGTTTTGACGATCCTGCCGCGATGCCTGGCAATACAGGGATCGAGGTGCTCACGGCGATGGCTGTTCAAGTGCTTGAGGGTACCCTCCTCGTCGGCGCCCATCAGCCGACTGTACCCGGCGACGTCAGCCGCAAGGATCGCCGAGAGTTTGCGCTCGACGCGGCCGGCTTTCATCCGAGTCCCTCCAAGGCTTCACCATCATATTCGGCCAGGTCAACCGACCCAAGGCCGATCTTCCGGTTCTTTGGGGTCGCGTCAACCATGCCCACCAGAATGTCGGCTTGTGGCGGTCAACTCCAGACAATGCACCTGTCGCGCCGCGTCCGCTCTTGCTTTCCGGAGGCCGAAAGCTGCTGGTCCGCTGTCGGCCCATTTCGATCGTTCACTAATATGCATCGCGACGGCAGTTCATGGCGGATATCGTTGAAAAAGTCGGCCGCGTCTCGGCCACGACATCGACTGATGTCAGGCCGTGAGCAGACGTCTTC
>NZ_JBVVQF010000040.1:3319-34469 GCF_055811815.1 Mesorhizobium sp. WSM4836 | reverse complement strand
AGACGCTGGAGGTGGTGCCGCGGCAATGGAAGGTGATCCAGCACGTGCGGGAGAAGTTCACCTGCCGCGACTGCGAGGCGATCAGCCAGGCTCCGGCGCCGTTCCACGCCACCCCGCGCGGCTGGGCCGGTCCCGGCCTGCTTGCGATGATCCTGTTCGAGAAGTTCGGCCAGCATCAGCCGCTCAACCGCCAGGCTGAACGCTATGCGCGCGAAGGCGTGCCGCTCAGCCTGTCGACGCTCGCCGACCAGGTCGGCGCCGGCGCCGCGGTGCTGATGCCGCTGTTCAAACGGCTCGAAGCCCATGTGCTGGCCGCTTCACGTCTGCACGGCGACGACACGACGGTTCCGGTCCTGGCCAAGGGCAAGACCGATACCGGCCGATTATGGACCTATGTGCGCGATGACCGACCGTTCGGTGGCGCCGATCCGCCGGCGGCGGTGTTCTACTATTCCCGCGATCGTCGAGGCGAACATCCCGCGGCGCATCTCGCCGGCTGGAGCGGCATTCTGCAGGCCGATGC
Source organism: Mesorhizobium sp. WSM4836 (assembly GCF_055811815.1). NCBI lineage: Bacteria > Pseudomonadati > Pseudomonadota > Alphaproteobacteria > Hyphomicrobiales > Phyllobacteriaceae > Mesorhizobium > Mesorhizobium sp. WSM4836. The sequence goes on along the minus strand of NZ_JBVVQF010000040.1, from coordinate 33,946 downwards.
CTTTGGCGGTTATGGCGATCTCTATGCGACGGGTCGTCAGCCGGCGCCTGTTCTGGAAGCCAGCTGCTGGGCCCACAGCCGGCGCAAAGTGTTCGAGCTGGCCGATATCGAAGCGGCGGCGCGCAAGAAGGCGCGCGGCGACAAGCCCAACCTGGTCTATCCGCTAGCGGTTGAAGCCGTGAAGCGCATCGATGCCCTGTTCGATATCGAGCGCGCGATCAACGGCCTGTCGCCAGAACAACGCCTCGCCGTGCGCCAGGAGCGGAGCGCGCCGCTGGTCAGCGAGCTCGAGCGCTGGATGATTGAGACGCGCGACAAGCTCTCGCGCGGGCACGACCTGAGCAAGGCCTTCAACTACATGCTGCGCCGCTGGTCATCCTTCACCCGGTTCCTCGACGATGGCCGGATCTGCCTATCGAACAATGCAGCCGAGCGAGCCCTGCGCGGCATCGCTCTCGGCAGAAAGTCCTGGCTGTTCTGCGGTTCCGATCGCGGCGGACAGCGCGCTGCCCTTCTCTACAGCCTGATCGTCAGCGCCAAGATGAACGATATCGACCCGCAGGCCTGGCTCGCCGACGTCTTCGCCCGACTGCCCGCCTATCCGGCCCATCGGATCGATGATTTGCTGCCGTGGAATTGGATATCCGCAAAACTGCGGACCCAACCAGCGGCGGCCTGATCATGCAGCGCAACAAGGTGCATCACGTCTACACCGTCGAACGTGTCGCCACGGACCTCGGCGTCAGCGAAGCGCTCATCCAGGAACTGACCCTCGGTCTCGAGCCCGAGGACGGCGCCATCTGGGTGTATGGCGCCAACGATGACGACGGGATCTTGGCCTTCACCGATGAAGGCATCGAGGAGGTCAAACTCCTCCTCGAAGAATATCATCGCGTCTCCCCATCAAAATCTTGACCCCAGCACCACGGTGCTCAGGTGCTCATGGCCACCGGATAGGCCAGTCTGCGGTCTTCACCGGATGCGTACCCTGAATCCGAGCGCGCGCTACGAGTAGAGACGGCCCGCATCGGCTGCCTTCAATAGAAATTCATTGCACGCCAGGGATGGCGTTCCGATGTTTCACTGAAACACCAGCTTGCATCTCGGTCCCGATCAAGATTGGAATAGATTCTGCCACCAGAGTTTCGACTCCCTACCTCGGCCTGAATCTACTGCAGGTAAGAACAACGAGGTTCCGTTTAGATCTTCGACGCTGCCACCATCGGACAACTGCCCAACAAACGTCCCGCGGGCATACCCGGGATCCCCAAAGTACATGGGGGCTCGGACCAATATGGCAGGACTGAAAGACGGATACTGAGAGAGCAGATATTTCTGCAGAGGCGCCAATTTTGCTGTGCTTATATCGCTATCGCGCGGCATTCCGTCGGTCCAAAACACGCCCACCTGAAATAGAATAGTGGAGAGCCTATGGTCCAATTCAATTTTATTTAGAACCAGCCATCGGGCCTCGCAGATCTGAAGGCCGGGCGCCATATCCTCGCCTAGGTACGAAAGTATCGAATCCACGCTGCTGGCTGCTGGGATAACAATGCAGTCTAAGCCGCTTCTCCCCGCCAGTTCGCGGGTGAAACTCACAACTCGGTCGTACACGACCGGGCTGCCGTACGTGAAGAACAGTACTTCATCACCCGCGGTGGCGCATGCAACTATCCGATGCGCAGCCCGCTGATAGTTCTCCCACCTGTTGTCGGCATCTGAGTAGCAATCTGAAAGTGAGCAGAGTTCACAGTCTGAGAGCTCGATTGGCAGCCACCGAGCCGGAGACTCAGTGATATGTGTGAAAATCTTTCTTACCGACTTCAGCTGCTCATATAGCTCGGGTGCAAGGCTTCTGCTAGCGAACGCTCCGGTACCTAATATCCAGATCTTGCCGGGCAACTGCTTAACCACTTTTAGATGAACTTATTGCCATACAACGGCAGTAATTCTATTGGTCTCATCCAAGAAAAGCGAGGCTCGATTCGGATTAACGCTCATATCCGATAGGCCATCATTTGGACCTATAGTCCGTACATATTTGGCCGACCCCAGCTGAGTGGGCGCCGTATTAGAGTTTGCTGCAACCGTTGCACCAATAGCACCAGCGCAATCCGGAGCGAAAAACTTGTCCTTCTTAACCCCCGTGCTATCCAAAGTTATTGAATTGGCCGCAGAACGTACACGTACTCTGCTAAGTGGCACCTTCGACTGATACGAGAAGGTTGCCGTAATCTTCGAGAACGCACAGACTGCGGACGATCCAGGAACTGCCCTCGCGAATAGGTCAAGCGTCGGAACGGAACCGGCAGCATCGCTAATTGACGTTGGCGGGAAAATTGCACCGAGAACCAACGGCGTGTCATCACCATTTCTCACATATGCAACAACCCGTACGATCCCAAAAAACTCGGGAGCCTCGGAGGCGCCAATGTGCATCTGCTGAACCTCGACCTCTTCAACAAACAATACCATGGGGGCATCGGAGACTACCGTCGCCGCGCTCGCCTGAGGCGGCGCGTTCTGGCCGAGCGCAGCCCCTGATGTCGCGAGCACCGCCAACACAACAACAGCTTCTTTGATCTTCATGACCGAATCTCGCCACCTAGGGGTTCCGTGTGCATCTCAAGACCCTCAACAAGTTCTAAGGCCACATCGAAAACGGCCTTCTGGGTAATACGGCAAAACACTGTCTCAGTTGAATTAAATGAGCCGTTCTCAAACAACTTGTTCGACGGCGCGCCGCCACCACAGACGGAAAAGTATTCGCAATTTCGCTTGCATTCTTTGACCCCTTGCCGAATCTCGCTGGCGACCCGCAAAAATTTTTCGTTTGCAACGATTTGGGCAAACGTGTCTGTAGTGAGGTTTCCAAATACGAAGTTCCCGTAGTCAGGATGTTCGCATGTTAGCAGTTCAGGCGAAAAAGTTGATAACGATCCATCAGCAGCCACACTAATAATAGAGAATGGCTCTGTTTGCTCATTTACGAGGAAGTTCTGGTCACTGCCAGAGGCAATCTTCAGCCGGGCGAATGCGCTTCTTAGCTCGCGAATATTGACAATCTCGCCATCGGAATTCGCTGCGCGAGTCAACATCTCACGCAAAAACGTTTTATAACGATCTTCAATATCTGCGTTTGCAAACGAGGTTTTTGCGTTGACGCCCTCGACCTCGTCGATATTAAACGCGATGTTCTTTATACCATATTCTATGCAGAAGTCGGCATACTCGCTGGAGCAATCCAGTATCTCCTCAGACAAGACGCTAATGACATAAAAATCAATTGCGTTTTCAGCTAACAATTTTATCCCTTTGATCGCGCGGTCAAAAGTACCGATCCCGGACCGTGAAACCCTCCTCTTGTCGCTAAACCGCTTCGGTCCATCTATGCTTACGCCTATATGAAACTTGGGATGCTTGAGGACCGGGAGCCAACTTTCGTCCAACAGAGTGCCGTTCGTCAAAAGAGAGTATTCATAGTTTATCCACTTAGGCCGGGTCCCCTCGATGAGCTCGATGGCATTGAGATAATAAGTTGGAGGCAGAACACAGGGTTCTCCAGCATGCCACAGCACCGTTATGTCGCCCGTCATGGAAGGGAAATCATAGAGCTTTGCGAACACCTGCTCAATGGTGTCGGGCGACATGACGTTATTTTTGGCCCGATCGGGTAAATAGCAATATGAACAATTTATGTTGCAAAAAGATGTTGACTGCAAAACCAGCAGATTTGTGGGATTGGACGCAAAACTAAGAGACGCGGCCAATTCCGACCCAGCATCAGCCACCCCAATTACCCCAGTTGGAGAAATTGCCCCAATTGTTCCAATTGTGCCAGTTGCCCCAATTCGAGAAGTAGTTGCCCCACTGGTTGGCCCACTGCGCTACCTTGGAAGATCCTGAAGTTGATCCTTTCCCCTCCAAATTCCGCAAAATTTTACCCGCGTTTGACAGCCTTTCAGTGATCGAAGCCGGTGAGGCGTCGGTCCTAGTGGATGCAGACGCATTGGATGGGCCAAGAAGACTAGACGCAGCCACAGCGATGCCGGTTGCGGCCGCAAGTATGGGGGACTGCCAGGAGATAGATTTCGATTTCTTTGACATTGCCCCGTCCCATTTATGATCTCGATAGCATTACAGAAGGATGTGTGAGAGTCAACAATATTTAAGATCTTTATAATATTTTTGAAGTGGTACTGCGGCGGGAATACCATGGAAGACGCGCGTCCCAACACAGTTCTCCTGAGCCTGTGCTCGAGAGCTTGTGCTGATCGGGGTTGCATCATATGCGACAGGAGTCCAGACAGAAGCCATCGAAACGACCGCTATGAAGCATATCCATCGCGTCGATCACCAACGTTATGTCGGAAGCGTTCTTCCCGGTGGTGTAAGCGAACTGCTGCTGCGGGATGATGGCATGTTTCGACAGAATGTCGGCCCAGCCCTTTGAACGGGCGCTGGAGAAGTCCCCGTGAATGCGGCGGACGCTTGCCTCCCCGATCTTCGCGATCTCCTCGAACAGCCCATCGGCGATTTTGGCCGAGGCGTCGTCGGCGTCGATCAGGACGACAAGGCGAGGTGAGCGGGTCTCAGACGGTAACAATCCTAACGTTCGTATTGGCAACTATAGCAAGCCTAAGGCGAAATCGAGGTCAGCGCGTCAACGGACTTGCTGGTGGTTGTGTTTCCCGCCGGGTTTAGCATGAAGTTCGCCCGATAATGGCCGAACAGACGATCAACCTGATCGACGCGGAAATACCGCTCCGCTGTGGTTTTGCTGGTCGGCTGGTCCCGCCTCGCCAACTCGTCGGTTACCGCTCTCGGTATCAAATAAACCGCCCGGCTGGTGCTCTCACCTGCGAACAGAAGGACAACAGCAAGCCAGTCGAAAACGTCATAATCATTGTAGCCTACATAGACCGCACCAGTTTTGTGACTACGCGATTTGACCGATATGCGCTTGCGGCTCCGTGTTCGGTGGCTGTGCGATAACATCGTAACCGGGCCAGTTGTCCGGCACTTTCAGGGCTGGGATGCCTGCAAGCGTCAACTCGGCGGCCACAATCATTTCGCAAGCGTCGCCCATCTGCTTCGTCGTATACTATCTTGGCGCAGTCATCTTCAAATGGGTAGGTCTGGCATTCGGTAGAACTCTCAGCATGCGAGAAAATCCCCGTTGCCGGTGGCCCAGCCTAAGCGGAGCCGCTGCCCAGACTTCAGGACCACCGTGCTCGACTGATCAGGCTTAGGTGAGTGCCTGGCGTTGGCGGCAGAGATTGATCGCTCTTATGTCGGTCGAGTTGAGCGAGGCTCCGAGAACGTAACCATTGATACGTTGGAGACGTTCGCGAACGTTCTTGCCGTCCCTGTCGCCGCACTGTTGATCGAACCTCCCAAGGGGGCACGGCAGCCCGCGCCGCTGTCGTCCGGTCGAAAGTCGAAGGCAGGTTAGAGCTCGAGCTTTAGGGTGTGCCCCTGTGCCCTGCGCCGCTAAGAACATCAGTATTCCTCCGCGAGCATGACCGTCATGATCCGGATCGTAACGGCAGGGTCCGTCGCGTCGGGCGACAGGTTTACAAGCGCCCGGTCGTAGTAGTCAATCTTGAAGAAGAGCTGCCGATCGCCGACGTGCAGCAGAGCGCAATCGTGCTGGCCCCACGGATCGTTGTTCTCGTCGAATGCGTCGAAGTTGGCGATGGCCAGCAGGATGGCGGCAATCTCGTTGGCAGGCAGTGCTGCGACGCCAACAGTCATCACCATGCGCCCGCCAGCGCCCGTCTGGCGTAGTTGATCGTTGAGGGATACGCGCCGTTCGATCAGCCGCCGACAGCCGAGCGACGCGCTCTGTTGAGCATGTCATGGGGTGGTTCCTTCGAATGGGTGTGTGATTGAGGGGGGTAACGGGCCAGGACGAACCCGGCCCGTTGTAGGGACGATTATTTCTTCGCCAGCTGGCGCGGGTGGATCAGGCCGAGTTGGTAGTAGCTGCGGTCGACCTGGGCTGCATCCTGGTAGTCGCGGAACTTTAAGGTGAAGATACCCTTGGCTTTCGCCTTCATTATCCGGGCTTCGAAATATCCCTCGTCGGGCCCTTCCGATGCCAACACGACATCGCCGACAGCCAACCGGGCCCAAGGGTCGGGTGAGGCACCCTCACCGCCGCCGTCGCCTGAACTGCCCCCTTCGTCGCCCTCGCCGTGGCCTGCCACGGCCTCAGCCAAGCCCGCTGAGGCGTTTTTCGGGGCTGTCGGGCTCATCGGTGCCGGCCGAATGGGGCCGAGGCTCGTCAGCGACCCCCGCCAAGGCGGCGATGCGGGTGTACAGTTCGCCTTTCACGAACGGCACGAAGGCCTTGCCACTGTCGAACAGCTTGCCCGCTGGCAGCCGCATGACGATGTCGGCCGCTTCGCCGGGTTCGACGCGATGCGAGTGCATCCCCATCAGCTTGGCCGCACCTTCCGCGGCTTCGACGTCGGGTAGCAGGAACACTGAGGCGTGGGGCTTACGGGAGTCATCCCTCCCAAAGACGATTAGCGATCGGGTAGTTTCGGAGGCGACATTCATTCTCCGGCCCCCAGAAAAGCGAAGGGGGCCAGAAGACCCCCGTCGAAGTCATTTTTGTGCCGCCACCAAGGCGTTTTCGGTCGCTGCTCAAAGGTCATTTCCATCTCCTGTTAAGATCTGGCCCAGCCGCAAAATCGACGCAGCTTGCCGCAGCTACCATATCAGGAAAATATTCCTATGTCAATAGATCGCTACTATCTCGGGGCAATTGGGACCGAATTCGACGCATGGAGAATGCCCTCAAATCAGTTCCCGCGTGGCAGCTTCCAAGCCTCCGTGGTTTGGCACCCTGACGTCTACGAAAGCGCCACGAAACGCCTCGGAATTCTTTCGACTCCTTATTCGGAGATGCTTCTTCGTTTCGGTAATATGCAACTCGGTCTGCAGCGACATAGCCTTGATCAGCACACCAAAGAAGTAGTCAGCTCCAACGTCAGCGCCGCTTTGCATTCCCCGTGCAAGGATCAATGCCGGGATCCACTTCACGTAAGCGCTGCACTTGACCATCCTTGAGCTGTTCGCGAGGGCCTCGAATGAGTTTGCCAAGTTCTCCGACCATTGGTTGCCCAGGTGGGCATGATAACCGTTGATGCGGAATTCTTCGATTGTCACATCAAAAACCTCGATAAACCCGTCCGGCACATTGATCTGCGGTGGGGACGACTTAACCTCCCGAACAAGTAGATCAATCAGGTCATTGCGCTCAGAAATCTTGCGCAACGCCGGCGTGGCACGTTTGGCTTTTTTCACTTTTTCTCTCCAAGTCAGAGGATGGACAACGGACGCCGCGATAGACTGCGGTCGCCGTTGCTGCTGAAGAATGGCCGATATCGAAGATGCGGCATCACGAGCGGGCATGTGTCGGGTGCGCCACCGGTGCGACGGCCTACACCGGAGCCTTTTCTTAAAAGGCGGACCGAAGTCATCGGTCCGCGGCTCTGGTACTCGGTGTGTCAGAGCGACTGCAGCCTTGCCCCTACGCTCGAGTGCTAGCAACCAGGTAGCTTTGCGAGATGCGGCACATATCAATGTGACGAACTTTCAACTGGCTAGCCTTTAGCCGCTGTGTCCTTCGGTGATGCGGTTGCGTTCTGTCAGTATACTGGCTCGATAGCCTCTCTGATTTTGCAATCCATAGTGACGTCGATCACGACCACTTCCGACACAGCCAATTCAGGGGATGACAAGAACCGCACACGCTTTTTGCCGCTGCACCTCAATCTTCAAATTGAGGCTGTTGATCATCGAGTGGCAGAACTCGTGCAACTCGATGTGAGGTTCGTCTTCCAGCAGCAACTCGCCGAATACGTCCACCAACAGCCAGTGCAACCCGGCGTGGCAGGAAGCAGGCTTACCCCGACTGATAAATCCATCTACTACATGCTGCAGCAGCTCAGAACGACCCGATCCGGGTACGTAGCCATACGCCCGCGCGCCTCTCATCAGCGCTGAAAATAAGTCACGGCTTGTTCAGTCACTTGGATCTGTGGCTCTCGATGCAGCATGTATGCCTCAAGCCATCCAAGAAACTGGTCTACGTTGTAAATCAGTCGAGGTTCATCCGTTATCACTTTTGGTCTCCTTTGTTGACGTTGCCGACATCCTTCTCTGCGGCAGTCGAAGACTAGGGATCGCAGTGTTTAGCGGTCGTCGGAATTGATTGCTGAGGCGAGGGAGGTGACGGTCTGGCCGAGCACCTCGACTTCGCGACGGATTATCGCCAGTGTGAGCGTGGCGGCTCGCCGACCTCTTTGCGATAGAGCTCGGTGTACTCGCCATGCTTGACTGTAACTTCACAGCGGAAGCCGTAGTGTTCTCGAAATCTCTTCGTACTTCTGAACCTGATCTCGCCGTCGCGCTCGGTGGCGACAATGCGCTTTTGTAGCTCCAACGCCCGCAGCAAGAGCGCAATGAAGTCCCCGGCACCGGCGCCCTGTTTATCGATCACACAGGACAAAGCCTCGGCCGAGAGCCAAAGGACGAGGGGCGAACAGCGCACTTTGCGTTTCTGGCCGGTGATGGTGTCAAAAACAGCAGAAAGGTAGTCGCCCCAAAGCATGGGGTTTCTGAACCAACCGTATCTGAATTCCTGCGCGATTGAATCGAAGCAGGCAACTTCGCCGGCGCCGATCATCCTTGGCTCCTGCGCTTTCACCTGCTCGACCAGCCAATCGATAAGTTTGACTTGATCCGTTATGGTGCGCACAACTTTCGTTGCATCTTTTGCCATGGGTTCTCCTAGATTACAGGTTGGAAGTGGCGCCGCGGCACAACCCTTTACGCGTTGGATCTCATGAAAGGCCGCTGCTGGGATTGGCTTCGGAATGCTGGTCGTTCACCCGAAGCGACGGCGGCGGGATTTGTTCGCGTCGGATGCACTGCTGAGCTTCCGCAGTTGTCGCGGCAGCCGCACGCAGACAAGGACGCGGTGCGTTTCAGCCAAGGCTACGGTAGAGGAAATGACGACCTCATCGCCTGCAACTTCGTCCGATGTCGTGAGGGTCAGGCCAGCGATGTCCGCCAGACGCAGCACGACCTCATGAAACTCGATTGGCTGCTCGATGACCAGAAGCCGATGCATAAACTCGGCCAGCAACGGCAGGAAATTCTCATTGCAGAGGAACGGTGCACTTGGCTGGGCGACGGTGGTGAGCGCTTCGCGGAAATAGTCGCCTGAAACTGCTGGAACGGGCAAGAACCCGACCCTATGCAGATGAGCAATTTCGTGGTTGAGGAGATCCAGAACGCTGCCGGAAGCCTCAACGACGGGATCAGCGTTGACCGCCACATCGACAAGCCAGTCGAGCAGCGTATCAGGGTCGATGATCCCCTTCACCGTGAACACGTTGCTGTTCATTGACATTCTCCATGCGAGTTTTCTGCTGGCAAAGCGCCGCGCTTAGACGTCGGGAAGTGGCGACCCGTGCGGTCGGTACGACGACAGCGGTATTCGAAACGTGACATGGCGAGGACCGAGCAGCGGTTCGCCCTCCTTGGCAAAGAGCGAGACGTCGATCCTAACGCCGTGGCGGAGCTCGAACCCCTTCTTCGACTGAAGTCGCGTGTGTTCGCCGTCCTCCCAGAGCAGCAATTTGGTGCTCTTAGCGATGCTCCCAAGGAGGGTGAGAAGGGCATAGAGGTAGTGGACCCGAAGCTCCCGTGGATGGCGAGCATCCCGCATGGTATTTGCGATCACGCCGACGAATTCTCCAACCTCGTTGCCGCATGACACAAGGCCGGCTTCCGGCTCCTCAACCCCGTCCAAAAGGGCTTGGATAAACTCGTCGTGCGATCCGTCAAAAAACCACCACCCTGTGGTTCCAAATGCTTCGATCATCTCGTCAAAGCGGTCGATCATGGGGGTGGGCATTTGTGCGCGGGGTTTAGACAGCTTGCACTGATCACCCAGCCAGTCGAAGAGCGCCTTTTGTGTAGTGATCTTCGCCAGTTCTGCGGTCTTGATCTTCGGTTTGTCCGGAGACGTTGTCATGTCACTTCCTTTCCGTTGTGGATGTGGGATGCGCAGCGCTTTACCGACCGGGAATTGGATTCCCGGCAGCAGCAGTTTCGGGTGTTGGACGTCAGGTATTTGGGGATGAGACCCATCATAAGAGGGCGGGTCTCATCGGTATCAAATGGCCCATCAGGGCCTAGTGGATGACGGTTATGAGGGGTCGTTAGGTGACCTATCGATGAACACATCAAAAAGGGTGAATTGGTGAGTTATTGATGAAGGCGAGGTAGTTGGTGGGTTCAAAGGGGTAGTTGGTGGGCAGCGTGTACATATACTGCAGCAGCTCTCATCTCTCCCTCTCCACATTCTACCATTCCCGGTGAACACTTCACCCGCTCGCTACCCCTTTCTCCTGGCCACGACCCTGCCTCGAACCATCATCATCCCGCTCAAAAACGACCGATCTCGCGGACGCATGCCAAGCATCCAGAGATCGTGTTCGAGTCGCGCAGCTTCGGGCACTTTGAATGGCCGGCGATCGGTATTTCCTCGCCTGTCCCAAATTGCCTCGCGGCCATCCACTGTCGGCTTCACGCTGTACCCAATCGCATTGGCAAGCGACGTGACACGCTTGACCTTGACCGGGCGGAATGTTCGGCCGACTAGATCTGGAGGCGCTGGACGACGTGGCTTCAATACCCGTCGTACCTCCTTCGCATCAGCGTCTACGGCAATAGCTAGATGGTGCCCACCATTCCCGGCCATCCGCATCGCGATCGTAAGCGATGTCCAGACCGCCTGCGATGCGGGCCGACTTCCAGTGGTCGGGAGCCTGCCGCAACCGGCGACGAAGGCTCTGGAACAGCCCTTTGACCGAAAGCTCGCGCAGGTGTCCTGGCTTTAGGAAGTAGGTCGGGTCGATGATCGTGACGAAGTGGAGCGGTTCCGGCGAGTTCTTCAACAGTCGTCGGGTGTGCCGCACGACACGGTTCAATTCCTTCCGCTCACCGAAGACACACGCCGCCGAGCAGATTGGATGAGGGCACTCGGTTCCACGACAACGCTTGAGCTGCTTCCATGTCTGCTCGTCGACTCCGTTGCTGGCAAGCCGGGCCAGGCGCTCCAAGTGGAGGCGCGAAAGCTCCTCTTTGGAGAGAACCTTCTGTACCTTCAACCGGCGTAGGGCGTCGGCATCTCGTGCAGCCCTGGCGTCGAAACGCTCGTGGCGCTTACGCATGATCAGCTCCATAGTCTCCAAAATTCGAGCGTTCGAGCGCATCCGCAAGCCGTCGAAGCAGGACTGGCAGCGATATTTCATTGCTGGTGGGAGCGCGCAGATGAACACGTCCCGTTAGTCCTTCGAACCGAACCGAATGCTCAGTTTGATTGGCAGTCGAATGGGACGTGATCGTCAACGCGAACGCTGTATCGTCTCTTTGGCCGCTAATCTCTTTCGCCGTTTTTTTTCGATCGGATGGCACTTCTTCGGCGCGATTGTTGGTAAGTCCCGATTTCGCTGCCCTTCGCGCCGCTGCCACCGCTTTACGGCACTCGCGCAGCGTCCTCTCGCTCGCCCATTCGACGAACAGTTCTGGGGCCACGCCAAGGTTCTGTGCATGCAAGAGCATGGCCGCATAGTCCGAAGCGACCTTGTGATCGTCCGGCCATTCAGGTCTGGTGATCAGGCGCACTGCCAAGAGGGCCGGATTTTTCTTTGACGGGGCTCGCTTCAACCCGGCAACATATGGATGGCTGAACACCGCCGACGAAGCTCGTTCCCCGAAGTTTGCCAGGAGAGCGAGCAAGCAATAAGCCGGCACCAACGCCATAAGCTTTTCTCGCCAAGACCCGAAGAAAAGCTGATGCACATCTGCCTGAAGGCAGATATCGACCGCGCGCATCAGCACTCTGTGGTCGGTTTCCGCTCTCTCCGCCTTTTTCAAGTGGTACAGGGATCAGAGCGGGGACGTCGGAGGCAGCGGACCTGCGACTAGCTAAACGCGCCATGCAATGCGACCGGACCATCTTGGCCAAACTCGAGTAACGACAGCAATGGGCCTTCGAGATAAGGTTGGGACGCGATGGCATTGAGCGAACGATATCCGGGAACCGAACTAATCCACAGGAATATTTTGTTGGTATTTTTGTTGGCCAGTCCTCCTATAGCGTGAGTCCTAACCATTTGGAAACAGAGCAGGTTTTCTACCGCTTGGATTCCGCCTCTGGGCACCATCACTTCCTCAATGAGATCAAGTCGTTGCGGTGTGGCAAAGTTTGCCACTCCAGCCTTTCCATGTCGCGCTGTGTTGCAAACTGTTCCCGTTCATTTCCAAGGGTTCCCTGCCAGTATCGGCAGGTCCACGCGACACGGACGCAACATGGGGGGATGCTGGATGGCCGACTACAGGGAGATTTCGCAGGAGTACGCGAAGAGCGCTATTGGCGCAGCGATGTTGATCAATGCCGGCGGGTCGGTCGCCGTGCTAAGCCAATTAGCCGAACTTTATAAGCTGGATCTACTGAGTTCTGTTGTCTGGTCAGTCATGGCTTGGACCGTCGGTGTGGTCCTAGCTGCCCTCGCCTGGCCAACCGCCTTTCTGTCTTCGAGATTTGTCGACAAAAGCGAGAGAGATCGGGGCATGGAGCGAGCCTACCTACAGGTATCAAACCGTTGGATGAACGCTGGCGTGCTCCTGGTCTTTGCCTCTATCCTTTGCTTTGCGGGAGGTGCGGCCTACATGGCGGGCCAATATTCGTTCATATCGGAACACCCGCCGATTCTGACCACCTCCCCGTGAGAAGACCCGCCACCGTGTGAGGCAGCGGGCTCTGTAGGCACTCTCCTTGCTTTCCTGCGCCATCCTGCCACTATCGCCAAGATCGTGCGACTTGGGGGTAGGAGCATGGCAGAACTTGCAGCGTTACTATTGGTGGTCCTGACCGTTGTGGTCGGCTATTCACATACGAGTTGGTACGCGGTCCTGGGCCTCGCCGTCATCGGAACGCTGGTTTATTTCTGGATGAGATCGAGCGCGGTCATCGGGATGTTTCAGCGGATCGGCGTCATCCAATACACCGCCATGATGTATGCGACGCAACTGCTCACCGTGGCGATCCTATTCGCAATCGGCCGTGGACTGGGCTCTATTTTCTAGGCGGGAGACGCGAGGATGCGCCCATTTATCAGCATCGCGGGCGCGCTCTTTGCTGCGTTCCTTTGGGCGGTGCCGACCCTGGCCGGCCAATCATTCTCATGCTCATTTGGCAGTGAGCCGGCTTGCCTAGACTACGGCGCCGTCGTCTGCAAGCGCAGCGCGACATGCGTTTCCAAGGATGCGATCTGCTTCGATTCCTACACCTGCGATTACAAAGGCTTTGTGTGCAAGTCGAAGTTCGATGTCGCCGTCGACGCCTATGATACTCAGCTCAGAAAATACAATGAGCTCGTCGACAAGTTCAATCTGCTGAACTCGGCCTATGAAGAGGTCCAGTCCGGAAAGGCCGCGGCGGATTCAGAATTGCAGGCCGCTCAGGCAAAGGCGCGTCGAATGTCGGACTGCATCGATCGCGTCGACACGATCGACGGCGCGAAGGCATGCTACTGAATTGTCATTCCGCTTTATGACAAAGAAGCCCGCCACCGTTAGGCAGCGGGCGCTAGTTCGGGAGGAGTCGGGCGTCCCCTTTGCGCCCGTGTGAACAACGGTACGCCTCGCTTAGCTGGATAATAAGCTCGCGCCGGTTGAAGCTCTGCATATTCAAGCTGCGTGACTTTTCGGCCACAAGCTAAAGAAGGCCCGCCACCGTGGTGCAGCGGACCCGTCGCGAGATAGATCGATAGCAGCGTTCGTGTCGGCGGCGCGGGTCAATGCGGTCAGCAGTGGGATTTCTTATCGGTGCGTCTCTACGAAGGCCTTGCACTTGGGTGACAACTGCCCGCTCATGCCTACAAGATCGCATTTGCCGATCGGTGTGCTTGGGCAAAGCCGTTTGTAGTCACGGTTGCATGCCTTGCCTTCGAAGGATTTGAAAGTTTTTACCTGTTGTGGGCTGGTTCCGCTCGCTGGCAATAGGCCGGGACCGATGTCCATCGCGCCATCCTTGCTGCCCTTGCCGCCCTTACCGCCTCCACCGCCTCCACCGCCTCCTTTCGCGGACGCGATGCCAGAAATGGCGGCGTATGCGACAGTTGCACTCATCATGGAAAGCAGTGCACGACGTGATGTAGACATTTGTTCAACCCCTCTCTTTTGAACGATGATTTTCCAGCTAAGCATAAAGCATCAGCAATTGCTAATTTGCGCCGTGCGAGTTGTCAGTTGTGAAAAGCCCGCCACCGTTGAGGCAGCGGGCTTCAAAGAGGAAAACTTTCCGGTTTGATCAGTGACGGCCGGGGGGTCCTTCAAGAAACTCCATGAAGTTTTCCACCACTTTATCCGCTGGTGTTGATCGGGAGTTGCAAGCACTGAGAATGGCGGCTGCGATTTTCAGCATGTCGGCGCGACTTCCAACGATTTTTGAAACAACGGCGTTTTCGGTGCCGCCGTCATAGGTCGAGCGTTGCAAGACATGCAGCGTCAGCCTGAGATTGTCGCCCATGAACTGGAGCGGGCCGGCGCCGGTGATGAACGTATCAGAGACGCAGAAGGGTTCGACGGTCGGGGCGGAAGTAAGCGCGTTCATGATGCGGTCTTTCTGGCCTTGGCGTCGGCCAGTGCCTTGTCGACACAGGCCTCTGCCGCTTCGCCCAGGCGTTCGGCGAGGTCGCGCGATATCGTCGCCAGCGCACAAATCTCGTCGGCAAAAACGTTCCGTGTACCGTCAGGGCGGACGAATTCCTGATTCTCGTTGACGATTTGGCACATGACAGAAAGCAGTTGGTGCAGGTTGCCAATCTCGCCCTGGAGGTCGTCCAGGCTGTCGGACGGCGGGCTCAGACGGTTCACTTTGGGCATACCTTCAACGGCTGCCCGAACAGATGTGTTCGGCATTGGATTTCCTCCTAGTGGTGATATTTACACCATTAACGGTAATCCCACCACCAAGTTGATGTCAACATAGATTGGTGATAAAAACACCATATGAAGCCAGTTCAGTGCCGTATGGGGCGTGCAGCCCTCAATTGGAGCACCCTCGATCTTGCCAAAGCGGCAGGCGTTGGAGGGAATACCGTCAATCGTTTTGAGGCTGGTCAGGATGCTCGCGTGAGCAGCGTGGATAAAATTCGCGCTGCGCTCGAAGCGGCTGGCATCGAGTTCATCCCTGAGAACGGCGGCGGCGCTGGCGTGAGGCTGCGGAAATCGGCGCAGGCCCCTCACCCGCCCGACGGCGAAGCCGCCATTATCGAAAACAACGAGATCTAGGGAGCGTCGCAGCAGTGGTCTACACCGTCAAGCACGCCCGACCGACAGCGCCATCCCAGGCATCGCGAAACGGATGTGGAGGGAACGCCATATGCAGCAACCGACCAACCCGCCGCACATCGTGCCGCCCTACTGGTGCCGTGCGAGCCGGTCCATGGGGGCGTTTGCTTCGGCCAACCTAGAAAGCGCTTGCTCGACTTTTTGAGCCGAGGCGTCAGTGCGCTTGATGTGCCGGATCACCTGCTGCCTCAGCCGTGTGAGCCTTTCGGCCCGATAAACGTCGCCGTATCTCGCAGTTTCAAGTTGGAGGGTCGCGAGCCTCATGGCTACCAGCTCAAAGTGACTATCTGGGACAGCGCGGCGATGTCGCCATAGATCATCGAACCTTTGACGAGAAAACATTTGTCACCTAGCACTTCGAGGAGCGAGCTTGACGCGGTGCAAACCGGCAGGTTCTTCGAACTGGCGTACGTACAGCGCGTCGCGGTTTCGAGCCTCCGGTCCGCAGCTTCGGCATAGCTGACGCTGATCGCGAGGATAGCGATAGCAAGGTGGCTCGGGGGTAAGTAAGGTCGCGACATGCATCAAATTTAGCACCGGCCTTTGATGGGCTTCGTCCATCGATTGGATGAAGCGTCACCTATATTAGCTACCACTTGACTGAGGCGCTGGCCGCCCCAGACTCAAAGCATGGCGCGGGGCATTGGCATCGGCGACGTGGTTGCGATCACGGCCACGGTACGTAGGCGGGTCACCGACGACCGTATCAGCGTCTCCCTCCCCTCCTATGGCTTCCCGCATTCCATCGTGGACAGCAAATCCAAGGTCAAGCGAGGCCAGCAGATAGAGCTCACCGGAGAGATCACACGCATAGACGAGGAAGGCGGCAAGGTGACCATCGACATGGGGCCGCTGGTGACGATCGACATCGATAAGGTCAGGCTGGTCGAGAAGTACAGGCCACCGAAGCGCAAAAAGCCGCTGCGCGACATGGTGGATTAACCACGCTTATGACTTCCGTGATCGCGGAATTACTCGAATCGCCAAGTTGAGTATTATCCAACGGCGGCGGACCCCAATCCGCCCGGCCGGCGCCCCTCAGGCGATCTTACCCCCCGCCCCCAAACGGGCACCGGCCACTTTCAGCCCCTTCGTTCGAAAGTTGGCTTCCAATCGCGATTGCGCGCCCGCTGCTGGCCTTCGTAGTCAGGAATGCATGTGAAGAACACCTGCCGGCGGTCACGACCGGCAGCCTTGCAATTTGAGCAGACAAAGAGCCCGATCAGGTCGTCATGCATCGAGCCGTGGTCACGGCCGAGCCTGTCAATCAGCGCCGGGGATGTCGAGTTTCGTCGATTTGCAGCACATCGGGTGTCCGCAATTGACATAGATGGTTTCGCGGGCGGCCAGGGTGTCGGCGAGGGTCTTTTGGGGCATGGCGATCTCCGTGAAAGGGGTTCGCAGCAACGGAGAGGATTATATTCCTGAGGTCTATGGGAAACGCAAGTGGGCCTCCCGATCAGAGTGTTGACGCAACCGCCTCATCTAATAGCCCGGACCTGCCACGCCCAGGAGCAACAGCACGGAAAGCGCCAAAACAGCCAATAGCATGATGGGTGTTGCGTCTGGGAAGATGACGGTGATCGCGCGAGTCGACAGAGCCCCCAAAATCTCACCGCCGCCCTCGATCGACGCTTCTTTCCGCTGGCTTCTCCTCATCCCACGGGACGGGACCCCAACATTGTTCATGTTCAAAATTCTGGCCGAGATGTCTCTGGCAATTACCGGATCATCGGACAGATGGCCTGTAATCCATTCAGGGAGGTATTCCTCACCGCGCTCGCTCATGGCACCTAGTAACCCGCGTCACATTTACTCAACTGTAGACTTAATCATATCAGTTACTACCATCGGTTGCGACAGGCAAGTCTTAAAGCGCGTCGCGTCTGACCGACCTCATGCGACGCGCTTTATCCTGGCGCGCGGCCGGTATATAGTAGACCCGCCGCTCCATTTGCGAAGCGACGGGCCTCCAACCCGTTCCCCATCCTTGACCATGCAATTGCGGTGCCAGACGTATTGACCCATTGCGGGGCACCTTATGGCTTTACACAGCGGACTACCGCCAGTCAGCTTTGACGACACGACGCCGTACAGCGAAAAGCCCGCTGGCGGGAGGGGCCGGCAGCGGGCTTTCACTTGGGGAGTGTCTTAGCGGCTACATCGACCGCTGCAGTTGTAATGCGTGATTTCTGCAACGGTTCCGAAGTTTTTTGAGGCAGGGACCACGACCAACCAATCAAGCCCGAGGCGGAGCATTTCGAACATTGTCCAGTGTGCGGACAGCATTTCGACATGCGCGATCTCGGCCAGGTGCTTCACCATGCGAAGCCGGAGCATCAACCGCTGCAGCCTGTGAATTGAAAAGCCCGCGCTCCACAGAGGAGAATGAACCCTACGGCGGGGTGGCGCCTGCCTTGTCGGCTAGACGCTCTAGCTGCTCCGGGTGAAGCTGCGGAACCACTGGCGAAGGTGCGCGTTAGGCACGACCCTGGTGAGGATGCAGCATGACAGCTCGCCCAATCGTCTCGACAGCCGCGGCGATCCTGTTCGCCGCCACAAGCATGGCTTACGCCCGGCCGGATGCGCGCACCATGACTTGCGAACAGACGCAGCAGCTGATCCAGAGCCGGCGCGCGGTCGTCCTGACCACGGGCCGCAACACCTATGATCGATATGTCCGCCAATTTGGCAATGAGTGCGACCGCCCCGCCGTGCCCGTCGCCTCCTATGTCCAGACGCTTGACGGTCAATGTCGGGTCCATCGATGCGTGGAATGGCAGCATTTCGATTTCCCGTGAGCCGGCTTTTGATCCAATGTCTGTTCGCGCGACGCCGGGTTTGGGTCCTGCCCTCATGCCGGCTCTGGCAAAACGCCGGATCGATTTGATCAATCTGCTGTTGGACGGAGGCGCAAATCCTAATGCGCAGCGCGGCCGCGAGGCCGCCCTTCACATCGCAGTCAGATCCGGTTGCCTCGATTGCGTGACGGCACTGGTCGAGGCCGGCGCCGACGTGAATGCGAAGACAAAGGATGGCAAGACACCGCTCCACATGGCGGAATTGAAGGGGCAACGCGAAGTTGCCGAGTATCTCTTGTCGCACGGCGTCGTCTTGCCAACGCCAGCCCCGATCTCGAAGAAGTTGGCTACCGCCGACGTAGAGAAAGGCCGAGCCCGGTTCACCAGCTTGTGTTCCAGTTGCCACAGCGTCGAGTCACAAGGAGGGATCAAGCATGGACCGACCCTGTGGAACGTCGTCGGCCGCGACAAGGCATCAATGGCAAACATGCGTTACTCCGAGGCCTTGCTCGGCTGGGAAGGGGTATGGACGCTCGAGGAATTGAACAAATTTCTGTATGAGCCCATGCTCACGACGCCGGGCGTTTACATGGAAGTGCCTGGTGTTCCGGACGAGACTGAACGAACAAACATAATTGCCTACTTGCGCACACTCAGTGACAAGCCGATCCCGCTGCCCTGAATCCATGATCTCTTGCGCAAGTGCTGCTACGGACCTGCGTGGCCATTCTTAGATGGGTCGGGACATAAAAAAAGCCACCGTCCCATGCGCCGCGGCGACGCGCTCGCGGGCATTGTCCGCATTGTCGTTCACGGCGCAAGGATGGCGTCTGGATCAAGCCCGAGAGCTTGAAGCAGGGAAACGGCGTCCGGGTCGTCGCAGTAGACCTCGGGTCTATCGGGAGCAAACCAGCGGGCGAAATAGACCGGTTTTGCGTCAAGGCAGCGTAGGCTGAAGCCATTTTGCCAGCTTCGATGATACGAGCCTGCACAAGCGATTTCAGAACTGTCTGACGAGGCGGCGGCGTTGGTTCTGGGGCGGTGAAATTCTCACCATCGAATGAAAAGCCGGAGAAAACATCGTCGGGAACCTCTGTCCATCCCGGCTCTGGGCCACCTTCGAACGAAATCGAATCCACCACTCCATCAATGACGCGGGCGTATTTCATGTCGTCCTCCAGAATTTGACCCGGGCGTAGACTTCTGTTCCCTGCGAAAGAGCCAGGCCAAGGCCGTTCGCGGGGGCGGACGAGGAGTAGTACTGGATCGCAAAGGCTTTGCCTGCGACGACCGCCGCGCTGCCTGTCGATGTCGCACCTGAGCTTGGCCCGTTGTTTCCGTTAGTCCCGGCAATTGCTGGAGCGGATCAAGCTTGAAGCGTTCTGGCTGTGCAGCCCATGCCTTGCAAATGAACTCGTAGGGCGTGAGGCCCTTGAGGGTCTTGAGCCTGCGGGCGAAGTTGTACGCAGCGACGAAGTCGGTGAGATGCTGCCGGAGCTGATCGTGGCTCTCATAGTAGAAGCGCTGGACGGTGGCGTCCTTGATGGTCCGGTTCATTCTCTCGACCTGGCCGTTGGTCCATGGGTGCCTGACCCTGGTCGTGCGGTGGTCGATGTCGTTGCTGGCGCAGGTGTATTCGAAGGCGTGCGCCCGAAACAGCTCGCCGTTTGCCATTGCCTCCTTGATTAGCGGCACGGCCGAGCCACCGGCGCCGGGCGTGGTGAACTGGATGCCGTTGTCGGTGAGTACAGTGTGGATCTTGTAGGGGACTGACCGTGTTGCACCCATCGGCTGACTTTCACTGAACTCTCGGGCCCGCCAGGGGAAGAGACCTCTCAGCCCTGACCGGCCACACGGTGCGAATAACAGCTATCGCTTTATTGGCTTGTGGGGTGGCGGATCAAAGCGGATGCGAAACTCGTCGATCGTTTCTTCAAAGCGGGTAAATCCTTCCTTACGCATTCTCGCAGCAAAGCCAACGCTCCGCTCCGTTCCGATGACCGCGCTCCAATAGTACTGGATCATCTTATCGGCTCGATGTAGCCATTCAAGCTTTGTACAAGGCTTTGGTTGTACGATCGGCGATGCAGTGCAGGCGTCATGCTCGGCCTATCCCTTCTTCCAACGGAAGATTGTAACAACAAGCTTGGACGAACATGTTGTGCTCATCGATGGTGGATACTGCGCCAACAATCCAACGCTCTACGCGATCGCCGATGCGCTGGTGCCTTTGCAACTGCCTCCCGAAAAAATTCGCGTTGTAAGCGTTGGTGTCGGGGAATATCCGCCAGTCCGCCGGTACCCAACTAACTACCGATGGTGGACGGACAAGTATCCACTGGTCGAACTCCTGCAAAAGACACTGGAAATCAACACCCGATCCATGGATCAGTTACGACACGTGCTATTCAAACACGTTCCGACGATCCGCGTAAGCAAGAGCTTCTCCAGTCCCGAGATGGCGACGGATCTCTTCGAGCGGGACATGAAAAAGCTCAACATTCTTATTCAACGCGGGACTGAGTCCTACGGAGAATTCGAAGATGAGCTGAAGCCATTTTTGTTGTAACGGAATAATCATGGCAATTCCGGAAGAACAGCTTGAGACTTGGTCGAAGCCGGGGGCAGCGGTCACGTCCAAGGAGACGAATGCAAGTATCAGGGCGATAACCGACCACAAAGACGCGCAGTATGCGAATCGCAGCCCCACTTCATTTTTGCAAGGCTCATATGGCAATGACACCAACGTCCTGGGTGTCGATAGCGATGTGGACATCGTGCTGAAGTGCGGTTCAATCTACTACTACGATTTGAAGAATTTAAACGAAGGCGAACAGGAAAATTTCCGGCAGACGCATAAAGCGGCGGAATATAACTACGCGCTGTTTAAGGTGGACGTCTCCAAGTGGCTGGAGCAGCAATTTCCTTCCGACTTTGATCCTGGAGAAAAAGCAATTCGGATCAAGGGGAGAGGCAGACGGCGCGATGCTGACGTGCTGCCTTGCGTTAGTTTTCGACGGTATCTCAAGTTCAATGGCGTACATAACGAACAGTATGACGAAGGGATCTGCTTTTTTCTCCCCGACAAAACGCAGGTCATCAACTATCCAAAACAGCACTCGGATAACTGCACCGCGAAGCACCAGCAAACCGGCAGCATGTTCAAGCCACTGGTGCGCGTCCTGAAGAACATGCGAAATCGTATGATTTCGGACGGAACGTTGGAAGCTGGAATCGCGCCCTCCTACTACCTTGAAGGTTTGATGTACAACGTCCCAAATGAGTTATTTGGCACACGTTACGACGACACTTTCGCCGCGGCGATCGACTGGATATGGGAGCAGGACAAAACCAAATTCGTTTGCGCAAACAGACAATATTACCTCCTTCACAAAGACTCCCCCGTTACATGGCGAGCTGAAAAATGTCAGGCGTTTCTGAACGCGGTCGTCGATCTTTGGAAGACCTGGTAGTCTAGGAGAGCCGACATGCAATGAAATGGACCACCTCATCGCTTTGTTGCGGCGAGGTCGTCGGTACGGATATGAGCAGGGCATTGATCATGGCAATGGACGATAGCGAAAAGCACGTCGCAGATTACCTTGCGAGCAAGGGCTATACGTCAGATGAAATTGTCTTTGAGCCTGATGGAAACGTCACGCCGGATTTCTTACTAAAGGGGCACATAGCGATCGAGGTGCGCCGCCTCAATCAGAATTACGAAGGTGCAAGGGGAACGGAAGCCTTAGAGCATGCGGCCATTCCGTTCTTTCACAAACTGAAGAAGCTCGTTGAGTCTTTTGGCCCGCCCACAGGCTCGCACAGCTGGTTTGTCTCCTACAGCTACGGTAGGCCAGAGATGCCTTGGAAGATTTTGAAACCCATTCTTAAGAAGGTGTTTTTTGACTTTGCGAACAATCCGAATTCTGGATCCGAAAAGCAAAAAGTGGGTAAGTCGCTGAGGATCCAAATACATCCGTCGACGATGAAGTTTGGTACTTTTTTCGTTTTGGGAGGCCACACGGACGATCAAGCTGGCGGGTGGGTGGTTGCGGAAATGATCCGCAATCTTGGGATATGCGTTGCCGAAAAGACGAAAAAGGTGGCGGATCATCGGGTGAAATATCCCGAGTGGTGGCTTCTATTCGTCGACCACATCGGCTACGGCGCGCTCGACGCTGACGACGTGGCCGTAATTCGGAAGCACGTGCCAGGTCTAGCGCAATGGGACAAAGTGATCGTTGTCGAAACAACGCACTATTCCCAATCGTTTGAACTCAAGAGCTAATGCGCAAATCACTCTGCGCGGTGAGTCGTCGGTATGTCCAGACGCCGACGCACCTGCCGGTGTAAGCTATCAAGAATTCTGGGTACCAAATGGGAGTCACTTTGTTCGCGCTTAACTGTGATGGCTTGAAGCGTCGTGAAATGGACAGAAGATAAATACCCGATTGGTTCCGCGCGTTGTCCTAGAGAATGTTTCAAATTAAGGCGATCTGATCAGAAGCCCACCCCGACTGAAAATCCGCGTGTCGGTGGTTCGAATCCGCCTCTGGGCACCATTTTTTCCGGTCCATTCTGGACACATGGGTAACAGTTTGTCTCTAAGACATAAGTGATAACCTGGTGCCGAGCGGAATATCGATGGCGTGCACGATTACCTGGGACCATGGCGCCAGCGGCTCCTGCTCTCGCCGACCAATGTCGATAAGACTTCTTCAGCATCTTGGATCCCGCTCTGCCACCCTACAGCCCGAGGGCGCAGCCGTCCTTGCGCGGTTCGGAACCGCCCAGCAGAGTGCCGTTTGCCCAATCGATGCGAATGGCCTGCGCGCCGCCGATCGGCTCCGTGGCAGGAATGATTTCGAAACCGCGCCGGCTAAGTTCAGCTACGGTTTCGCCAGCGAGCCCGTGTTCGGCCTGGACCTTCATCGTGCCGCTGACGGGCGTGACCCGCGGAAGATCGATCGCCTCCTGGAGATCCATCCCGAAGTCGAGCACCTTCGTCAACAGATGCGCGTGGCCCATTGCCTGGTAGTAGCCACCCATGACACCGAAAGGCATTTCTGCCCGGCCGCCTCTCGCGAGCATCCCGGGTATGATGGTATGCAAAGGCCGCTTGTTCGGCCCCACTGCATTGGGGTGCCTGGGGTCAAGCGAAAAGCTTTGCCCGCGATTGTGCAAGACGACACCGGAGCGTGGAGAGACCAGGCCCGAGCCAAAGCTGTCAAAGACCGAGTTGATGAAACTGACCGCATTGCGATCCTTGTCGACAACGGAAATGTAGACCGTATCGCTGTGCAGCGGCATATCGAACGGCGGCAGGTCCGCGCGGGCGCGCTTTAGGTCGATCATGCCGGCCAGACGATCGGCCCAGGCATTCGACAACATGTCAGCCACCGGGACCTCGGACGTGTCGGGATCGGCGACGAGCAGGTCACGCGCGGCGTAAGCGAGGCGTGTCGCTTCAATTTCCAGGTGAAGCCGGTCTGCTGATTGCGGGTCGCCGTTGGCTTCGAAGCGCGAGAGGATGTTTAGAATCAGCAGCGCGATCACACCCTGGCCATTCGGCGGACATTCGAACACATCGCAGCCTCGAAACGCCGTGCTGATCGGGGCCACGTACTCGCCTGTTGCCGAGGCGAAATCTTCGAGCGTGTGCAATCCGCCGAGCCCACGAAGATAGGCGACCATGTCTTCGGCCACAGGGCCGGTGTAGAAGGCCTCTCGTCCCTTCTCGGCGATCAGCCGCAGCGTTGCAGCCAACTCAGGCTGGCGATGCACTTCGCCAACGCATGGTGCGCGACCGTTTGGCAGGAAAATCCGTTTCGCGGCACCATCGGAGGCCAGAAGTTCTTCCTCCAACGCCCAGTCACGATGGACCCGCGGTGAAATGGCGTAGCCTTCCTCGGCGAAACGTATGGCGGGGGCCAGGATTTGATCGAAGGGCATGTGCCCATGATCAGCGTGCAATCTGGTCCATGCATCGATGGCTCCCGGGATGGTGACGGAGCCGGGAGAATTGCGGGCCACCTCGGCCATGCCACGTTCGAGGAACCAGTCAATTGTGAGGGCGGCGGGTGTCCTGCCCGATCCGTTGTAGGCAATGACCTCGCCGGATCCGTTTCGCGACAAAAGGGCGAAGCAATCGCCGCCAATGCCGGTCGAGGCCGGCTCGACGACGCACTGCACTGCGCAGGCCGCGATGGCGGCATCCATGGCGTTGCCACCGGCCGCCATGATCTCGACCGCCGTCAGGGTCGCGGACGGATGAGAGGTGGCGGCCATGGCCTCGCGTGAAACGACGACGGAGCGCGTTGGCTTCTCAAAATTTCGCATTCCATGCCCTTCTGATCGTGCTCAAGAGGCGGCGTCGCTCATCGTCGAGGGGCGGTGCCGCAGATGCCGCGACATCCAGTATTCGAGTGCCGCCAAGGCCCGGATGATCGCGAAGTTCAAAGTGAGATAAATGGCGCCCGCGCAGATGAAGACTTCAAAGGCGCGGTAGGTCTGGGAGATCAATCCCTGGGCAATTCCAGTCACCTCCATCAAGGTCACGATGGAGGCCAGAGACGTGCCCTTGATCATCAGGATGATCTCATTGCCGTAACTCGGCAGCGCCTGGCGAAAGGCCAGCGGCAGGATAACGTGCCGATAGGTCAGACAGGTGGACAGGCCGACGGACCGGGCCGCCTCGACAAGGCCGCGCGGCACCGATTGAATCGCGCCGCGCAGGATTTCGCTGCCATAGGCGGTGGTGTTGAGTGTCAGCGCGATGATTGCGCACCAGTAAGGCTCGCGGAAAACGGCCCATAATCCAATTGCCGACAGTTGGTGCCGGAACTGGCCAAGGCCATAATAGGTCAGAAAAATCTGCACCAGCAGAGGCGTGCCCCTGAACACGGCAACGAAGCCGCGGATCGGCAGGACGACGAAGGGCGATTCCGATTGCTGGGCAAGCGCCAATGTGACGGCAAGAACGAAGCCGGCAACGATGGAAGTCAGGGCCAGTTCCATCGTAAGCGGCAAGCCGGCAAGAAGCTTCGGCACGATTTCGAGGAAAAAACTGAAATCTATCATGCCGAACGGACGCGCCATGGCGCCTTTCGTTCCAGGCGGTAAAAGGCATTGCCGGTGACGGAAGCGATAGCCAGATAGAGCAAGGCTGCAGCAATGTAGAAGATAAACGGTTCACGGGTCGAACCCGCTGCGATCTGTGCCTGGCGCATCAGTTCAACGAGGCCGATTACCGATATCAGCGAGGAGTCCTTCAGAACCAGCTGCCACACATTGCCGAGACCTGGCAGCGCGTATCTCAGGAGCTGGGGAAAAATAACCTGGCGCAGCCGCTGCAGCCGGTTGAGACCAAGCGCGCAAGCGGCATCGTGCTGTCCCTGGTCGATGGCCAGGTAAGCCCCTCGATAGACCTCTGCCTGATAGGCGCCCGAGATGATGGCGATAGCCAAGGTTCCGGTGGCAAAGGCCGGAACGCCGACGAATCCGGACCCGCCCAGGCTATGACCAAGCGAGGTCAGGGCGACGCTTCCTCCATAGTAAAGCAGATAAATGGTCAGAAGGTCGGGCACACCTCTGAAAACGGTGCAATAGCCAAGGGCCAAGAACCTCAACGCCTTGGAGTTGTGGAGACGCCCGGCCGCTGCCAGCCCGCCAAATACGGCGCCAAGCACAAAGCCCAGCACAGACAGAAGCACTGTAACCGCGGCCGCCGCGAGAAGAGCAGCCCCCCAACCTCCGTGCTGGAAACCAAGCAGCCGGAATGCGTCAACCATTGGTTACCCCCGGCAGGGCGAACGGCTCAGCTCCGGAACGGGTCAGGAATGGCCGTTCGCCGACAAGCGCCTACTTGACTGGAGTGACGTCGCTCTTGAGCCACTTAAGCGACAGGGTTTTGATCGTGCCATCGGCGATCGCGCCGTCGATGGCCCCGTTGAACATGTCTTTCAGCTTGGTGTCCTCTTTGCGGATACCGGCACCGGAGCCAAGACCGAAGAGTCCCCCGACAAATCCTGGTCCTGCAAGCGTATAGTCGCTGAACTCCGGTTTGCTCAGCGTGGCGGCCAGCGCTGTCTGTTGTGCGAAGAGCGCGTCGATGCGACCCGCGGCAAGATCGAGATCGTGTTGCTCGGTGGTCTTGTATTCGCGAATCTCGGCGACGTCCGAGAAGTATTTTTTCACAAATTCCAGGTTCGCCGTCGCAGCCTGAACGCCAATGATCTTTCCATTCAGCAATGGCTTGAGCTTGTCGATTGCCGCCTGCGCAGAGGCGTCATTGTCCAGCTTGAAGCGCTCGTTGGAAATGCCCAGCTTGCCCAGTTCGCTATTCTTGGCGACCGCGAAACCCGAGGGATCCACCGCATAGGGCTGGGTAAAATCGATGACCTTCAGACGTTTTTCCGTGATGAACATGCTCGCCATGATCACGTCGAACTTGCCGACGGTCAGCGCCGGAATCATGCCGTCCCAGTCCTGTGCGACGATCTTGCACTCGATCTTCATTCGCCCGCACAGATCATTGGCGAGATCGACTTCGAAGCCGTCCAGTTTGCCGTCGGCTGTTGTGAAATTCCAGGGCGCGTAGGCTCCTTCGGTGGCAATGGTGATTGCCTTTGGCGTTTCTTGTGCGACGGCGGCCTGGACCAGGCCGAACAGGACCGACGCAATGGCTGCGATGCGACTAATTTTCATGTCATTCTCCTCTTTTGCCGGTATGGCAGTTCCCTTTCGTCGTGCCGGATTATCTTCCGGCTTCAACGAGTTAGATGGTATTTTCTAGCGGCGGCCGGGACTTGCGAAGTTGGCCAGAAGCGGCGCTGTCTCGACGATATGATCCCGCATGACGATCTCAGCCTTGCCGGCATCACCTGACCGCAACACCTCGATCAGGATCTCGTGCTCGGCGCGCGCGCTGGCAGGCTTGTCGACATAGTCGAACCAGATGCGCAGGTAGGGCTCGATCACGACGTGCAGGCTGGCAATCTGCCGGACCAGCTTGGGCCGGTTGCTCAATTGGCAAATCTGCAAATGGAAGGCCTGATGGCGCACGACCCAGTCGCTGCTGCCCGTCTGGCTGGCGCGCTCCATGCGGTCGAGCTGGCGTTCCAGTTCTTCAAGCACCTCGACATCGATGTGCGGCATGGCAAGCCTCACAGCCAGCCCTTCGAGCACCGAGCGTATTTCAAAGGTTTCGTGGATCTCATCGAGGGTAAGCCCGGCGACGATGCAGCCACGGTTCGGGCGAATGACCACAAGACCTTCCGCGGCCAATTGGCGGAATGCTTCGCGAACCGGCATGCGGCTCATGCCGATTTCCGTCGCGATCTCTTCCGGGATCAGCCGGTCGCCGGCCCGGTAACGCCCCATCCTCAATGCCCGCTGAATGTGGCGGTAAGCCTCCTCCTCGGCGGTTGTGACGCCGAACGGCGCGATTGCGTCTGCTGCCATGTCCTGGGTCCGACCGAGTGTATCTCTGTATCCACTATCCAGTTGGCGACACCTGTGTCAAGCACCGATGCCTGGACGCGTTAGAATTTCTCTTGTGAGAATAAGCACTTGGCAGGGCAACTGGGGCAAGCAAAGCCCGCAGTCAGCTAAGCTGCTGATCGGACTGTTTGGCGGGGTCCTGTAAAAAGGCCCGCCGCTTCATTTGCGAAGCGGCGAGGCCCCATATTCGGGGACGATTGCCGGGATTCCCGGCATTCTCTACAGTGCAATTCAGGTGCCAGAATTGTTGACCCAAAACGGGTCACCCACCGGAGACGCGAAGGCGGACCTTCCGCGATCACGCTACTGCCGCGCTTTTGCCATTGCTGCTACATTGCTTTGCGGCGGACCTGATTTTTCCGCCTGGCCGGCGTCCCACAGGCAACTTACCCCAACGCGCCCCCCAAGTGGCGCCGGCCATTTTCCCTATATTGGAGCACGGGCGCGCCGGCGCCGTTATGCGCTTTCGAGCTATGGCAATCCGCCGGCGAGCCGCTTTGTCCAGCCTGCAACCATCAGTCCGCACGCGATTCCGACGCAGTCGGCCATCCAGTCGAATAGATCCGGGTCGCGCCCGATCAGTTGCACGGCCTGAAGCCCCTCGATCGCTGCGCCCATGAGAACGAGGAGGACGATCAGCTTCGCCTTGTGTTCCGGCCAGCCGAGACTTCCGAGAGCCGCCAGGAGGACGAAGGCGGCGGCGTGATTGAGCTTGTCGTGACCAAACGTGAAAGCCAGGCCAAGACCCTGCAGGATCTGCTCTGGCAAAAGGGCGAACAGCAGAACGCCGGCAAACGCGGCGGGAAAGGCAATCCTCGCCACGATCTGATAAGAATCCAGGCGCAACAAGGGTGGAATGGCCTTTCGCCCGAATCTGCAGGGAACACCGCCGGCCGCTGAATCGAGGGCGAGCGCGGCGTCAATTTCCGCCGTCCCGGCGTCCGGTGCATCGTCAGAACGAATGAATGCCTCGGGTCAGCCGCTGCACAGGCAGGGCCCGCGGAGCGTGCTCCAGGCCGGCGGCAGCTTCCGCGATCACGCAATTACCTGCTGCGCCAGCGCGGCTACTATCTGGCTGCGGCGGACCTGATTTCCGCTTGGCCGGCGCTGCGTCAGGGCACCTTACCCCATGCCACACGAAGCGGCGCCGGCCAGAATTCCACCAATCGTGCAAGGAGCGACCCGCGTCAAAAAGCCCGCCGCCCTGTCGGACGACGGGCTCCGTTGCCTGGGCGCCAGGGCGCCGCGGTAGCGACTGATGCTACTAATGCTCCCGCAGGTCTCCAATATGCTGCCGCCGAATGGCGTTGCGCATCGGCTAAACAAACGAAGCCCGCGCCTCTGGCGGAGGGCGCGGGCCGACCGGGTTGCACCCGATCTGCAGCAGAAACCCGGGAGGTTCCCGCCGCACAGGATAACAATTAGAGACTTCTAATGTTCCGGTCCAGGGAAGATGCCGGCTGCACCAGAAATCTCATGGTCGGAGCGATGACGGTCGAGGCGTCAGCTCGTGCGCAAGTCGATCTGGAAAATCCGCTCGTCGAAGTGCCGCGTTTCGACGGCAAAGGTCAAAGCCACTTCAAGGACCAGACCGCCATGGTCGTCCCGGACCTTGACTGCAATCCTGCGATGAGGAAGGCCATCCCTGGCCATCTCGGCCAATGTGCGAAGGGCTTCTTTCCTGACCAGCGAGAATCGTCGTATAACGTTCCCTGATCGTCGGAATAGACGATTCCGTCTTCATCGGAATCGAAGAAGTAGCGGGGCACTGCGTTTGGCCGAAGCGTTGTCGATAGCTGGCCGCGATCTCGGCCGATCGAGATCAGTGCCTCTCCACCGTTGGCTTCGCCGCCATCTCACTTGCGCTCGCGCAATGCCTTCACCGCCTGCGAGAGGATCATCCGGTCGCCGCCGGTCCTTTTGATCAGCTTGCTCACCTGGCTGGGCGAAACACCATTTTCCCGCGCGAAATGTTCGACCTCGTAATACTCGTCCGCCGAAACGTGATTGCAGTCGCTGAAGTCTCGCTTGGTCTTGTCGTCGGCCATTTCTATTCTCCTCGCCCCTTCTCTAATCGCTTCAGGGGTCAACGTTGATGCACGCAGCAATTTGAGGGTTCGCCCGCCACAAACTGACGCGCGAACCCTATCGGCGCAGGAAGGGACAGGCTGCGCAGATGCCGGGCTCGATCGGAATGGAACAGCCAAGATCGGTGCGAGCAACCGTCGACTTTTCCATGGAATCCTCCCGGGAACGTGCCGCCAGCAACGGCTACGCGCCGCCGCGGTTCCGGGATGCGCGACAAACCCACCCTTTGCGCGCAAGGATCAGACTTAGGTCCTACGGCAACACGTCGGTTGGTCCCTGCCGGGCGGGACCGAAGCCCCGTTGACGGAACGTTTTCAGCTGCCTTCCGTTCGAGGGAGCCTTGGCGCGAAGAGCGGACCGAGTTCGCAAAGGAGACGACCATGAAAATGCATCTTTCCACCGCAGTGGCGGGATTTTTGTTGCTGGCAGGCATCGGCGCCGCTGCGGCGCAAGACGTTGTCATCGACCCGCAGCAGGAAACGGTCATCCAGGAGTATGTAAAGAAGCAGCCGCTAGCCTCGGTGAAAGTCCCTGGGGTGGAACTTAACATCGGCTCGACACTCCCCGACACCGTCGAGCTTCATGAAGTCCCCAACGTCAAATATCGTTATGTCGTGGTTGACAACCGCACCGTTGTCGTCGACCCAGGCACGCGCAGGATCGTCAAGGTCATCGAGTGATGTGAAAGCTCGGACAGCCGTGGCCCCCCCCCCCCCCCCCCACAGGGCGGCGCGCGAGAGGGCGGGGGGGTGTGGGGGGGGGGGGCGGCGCCGGGCCCCCCCCCCCCCCGCAG
>NZ_JBVVQF010000040.1:0-3309 GCF_055811815.1 Mesorhizobium sp. WSM4836 | reverse complement strand
CCCCGGTTGGGCGGCCCCCCCGCCCCCGGCGGCTCGTCCATGTCACTGTAGTTTGTTCACCGCGGGCCCCCCGGCCCCCCCCCCCCAAAACGTGCGGGGCGGGCGACGTATGCGTCAGGGGTTTCTCGGCGTCGTCGCTCGGCAGGAACCCCGCCGTACCGTGGAGGGCCGGGGGGCCTCACAGGCAGTTTCAATGCGAACAATCAGCAGACTTTTCGATTCCCATGACGAGGCGGCGCGTGCCGTCGAAGCGCTTCAGGAAGCAGGAATTGCGCGCCACCAGATCAGCGTCATCGGACCCTACGATGATGAAATCGGCGCCGTCTTGCGTGATCCAGATACGGGTGCCGTCCTTGGCGCGGCAGCGGGTTTGTTGGCCGGCCTTGGCGCCTTTGATATCCCAGGCGTCGATCCCGTCGGCGCGGGATGGCTGGCATCGGCCCTCGTCGGTGCAGTCTTGGGCTGCGTTGCCGGCAGACTTTTCGGCATGTTATCCGACATCGGCAAGCAGCCGGGCCAGCCGGATGCCGCACAAGGCGTGATCCTGGTACTGGCACATGTCGATGAAAGGCAGGCCGACGCCGCACAGGCGGTACTTGGGGCTTCCATTCAGCCGACGCAGACTTTGGCCAGGGCGGCTTGAAGATTCAGCTCGGGCAAAGCGCTTGAGCGGGCCGCGCGGCGGGGCGATCAAAGCGCGAATCCAAAAATCTCTGGCAAGCCGCCGCCAGAAAGTGTTGAACAGCGTGCCGATCACATTCGGCGAGCGGTTGCGCTCGGCGGGGCTTGATGATTTGCTGCCGGTTTGCGGAGAACGAATGATGCATGAGCCTGTCGGTCAAGACGAATATGGGTCGACCAGCCCGTTCGATCCGGACGATCTGTCGCGGTTGAACGCGATCGGTCCGAGTGCCGGCAGCAACGACTTCGAAAAATACGCAGTCGCCGTGATCATCGTGTTCGGCGCGCTGATCATCGGCGGCCTGATGGCTGCCGGCTTGAGCTTCGGGCGCCGCAGCACCTTCTTTTTCGCGCTTGGCGGCGCCACCGCGGCATGGATTTCCGGCAATGCGCTCCTGCTCGACCGGCCGCGCATCTACGCGCTGTTCGTCGGCGTCGCGGCATTGATGCTGATTGCGTCCGCAATCGCGCTGGTCACCTGAAGCAAGGCGAAATCTTCCTATCGAGCATGATTTGCCCAACCGGTTCCAATTTTGCTGCCTGACTGGTCGGGATCATGGCTAATACCCGATAGCCTTCCCGGCCGCGGCGCGGCTGTCGATGGCGCCGTTGTAACGGGCGCCTCCACCCTTCTCGATTTCCGCCAGGCTCTTGCCGCCGACCAGGATGCCGGCCGCCTGGCCCCAGGTCGTGTCGGCAAGATCGAGGCGGTAGCCCATGCCCGTGAGCAGCCTTTCCGTATCGGGCGACAGGCCGAACGGTTCGATATAGACCGTGTCGGGCAACCACTGATGATGGATGCGCGGCGCATCGATCGCCTCCTGGATGTTCATGCCGTGGTCGATGACGTTGACGATCGCCTCCAGCGTAATGGTGATGATGCGTGAACCGCCGGGGCTGCCGATGACCATGAACGGCTTGCCGTCTTTGGCAAGGATGGTCGGGCTCATCGACGACAGCGGCGTCTTTTTCGGCGCGATCGCATTCGCCTCGCCCTGGACGAGGCCATAGAGATTGGGAACGCCGGGCTTCTGGGTGAAGTCGTCCATCTCGTTGTTGAGCAGGATGCCGGTGCCGGCGGCGACGACGCCGGCGCCGAAAGAGCCGTTCAGCGTGTAGGTCACCGCGACGGCGTTGCCGTCATTGTCGATGATCGAATAATGCGTCGTCTCGCTGCTCTCGCCAAAGCCCTTCGGCATCAATTCCCGCGACACGCCGGCCCGGAACGGATCGATCTTTTCGCGGATTTCCCTGGCGTAATTCTTGTCGAGCAGTTTTGTAACCGGATTGTCGACGAAGCCGGGATCGCCGAGCGCCGAATTTCGGTCGACATAGGCGTGGCGCATCGCCTCGACCATGACGTGGACCGTCTCGGCCGAACCGGCACTGAGATAGGACAGCGGATAGAACTCAAGCACGTTGAGGATCTCGCAGATGATGACGCCGCCTGAGCTCGGCGGCGGCGAGGAAATGATCTCGTAGCCGCGATAATTGCAGGTCGCCGGCTTGAGCTCACGCACCGCATAGTTTTCGAAATCAGCCTTGGCCAGAATGCCGCCCTTCTCGCCGCTCGCCTTGACGATGGCGTCGGCGATCGCGCCTTTGTAGAAGGCATCCGCCCCGCGTTCGGAAATGGCGGCAAGCGAAGCCGCGAGATCGGGCTGAACTAGGCGCTCGCCGACAGCATAAGGCTTGCCGTCCGGCTTGAGGAAAATGGCCGCCGCCGCTGGGTCCCTCGCCAACCGCTCCGCGCCGCCCTGGAGCGAGGCCGCATCGCCCTGCTCCAGCACGAAGCCTTCCTTGGCAAAGCGGATGGCCGGCGCCAGCAAGTCCTGCCGCGTCAGCGTGCCGTATCTCTCCCGTGCCATCTCGAAGCCGGCAACCGAGCCCGGCACGCCGACCGCCAGATAGCCGTCAAGACTGGCGCCCTTCACCGGCTTGCCGTCCTTGTCGAGATACATGGTTTTGGTCGCGGCCAGCGGCGCACGCTCGCGAAAATCGAGGAAGGTCGAGCGGCCGTCCTTGAAGCGGATGGTCATGAAGCCGCCACCGCCGATATTGCCGGCAGTCGGATAGACCACGGTCAGCGCATAGCCGACGGCGACCGCGGCGTCGACGGCATTGCCGCCCTTCTTCAGCACCTCGACGCCGACCTCGGACGCAAGATGCTGGGCGCTCACCACCATGCCGTGCTCGCCCTTCGCCGGCTGCGGCGAGGCGGCAAAGGCGCGCAGCGGCACGAAGGCCAGGGTGAGGGAAAGGCTGACGGCGATTAGGGTTCGGCGGTGCATGGCCGTTCTCCGAGGCTTGGGATGGCCTAGAAAAGCCGTTTGGGGAGCTTGAGTCTACTGACAATGATGGGATCGGCGAGGCTTGCACCTTCCTATCAACGCCTGGGGTTCCTCGCCCCATTTACGGGGGAGAGGTGGCCGCGAAGCGGCCGGAGAGGGGGCCTTCGTAGAGCGCGGCTCCCCTCTCCGTGGGGGGGGGGGGGGGGGGGGGGGGGGGGGGGGGGAGGCGGGGGGGCGGGGGCGGGGGGGGCGGGCCCCCCCCCCCCCCCCGCCGCGCCCCCCCCCCCCCGCGCCCCGCGCGGCCGCACGGAGGCAGGGCGGGGGGGGGGCGGAGGGG
>NZ_JBVVQF010000039.1:0-38117 GCF_055811815.1 Mesorhizobium sp. WSM4836 | reverse complement strand
CAGAGAACTACCTCGCTGCCCTCAAACTTGTGGCAATTCGCATCTGGCTACGCGGTAATGAGTCTACGTCCTAGTATTTACGATTGGATTCTTTCCGTAGACCCGATGAATGGCAGCTGCCATCTTCAGAGCTTGACGTTGCCAGCCTAACTTGCGTGAGCACGCCTTCTCGGCCACACTGGCAGGCGGAGGAAGTTGGAGAGTAATGGGCAACGAGGAACGCTCAAGCCCGACGACGGACCCAACATTCTTCATCTGTTCAGCAGCACCAGCACAGTAGCTGAACGTGTGCAGCGCACCCGCTTTTATTCCAGATACTCTGGCTCCATCGATATTTTGTTTGTAATTCGGATCTTTGTACTCAGATCCAACACTGGATCGAACAAACGTGTAGTCAACTCCAGCATCCCGCACTCGGTTAAAATCCACATGACCATTGTCCGCCGAAACATTGATCCCGCTCTTTCCGTACTGCCCAGGAGGACCGAATAATTGTATTTCTGGTTGGTGCACAACCACGTTTCCCGACCGTCTATCCAATTTCGACAGTTCAATCCCACTTGGCACCTGCCACGTGTCTTTCGGCGTCAGTTCAGAATAATTGTGATAGACGGGCGACAAGAAAAAGAAGGCCCCATTGGCATGCATGCCATCCGGTTCCACTGCACCTACCCATGGAACCGTGTAAAGATGACCTGTAGCCGGATTCACAACGCCTTCAACAATAAGCTTGTTGAACGTTTGTGTTAGATAACCAACAGTATCAGCCAACGTAATAACACCTCCATGCAACAACACAGCGTTGCTATCGCTCGACATAACTAATGGCCACGTTCGCGTCGCTGACGAGGTTATTCCGTCAATCAAAGTATCAAAAAAGATACTGCCTTGTCCTGCACCACCGAGCGACCATACCGGCTGGTCATTTCGACCCGCTGTAACGATATGCGCACCTCGTTCGCGAGTATTGGATTCGTTACTACCAGTGGTTCCTACAGAAAAAATATCTCCACCAAAGCACGCATTAATCAACGCCAAGACATGAAAGGTGCTTCTGGAAAGGTCCTTTAGAGCGGACTGAAGTTCTCCGAGAGGAAGTAAATTGTCAACATCTGAGTCGCTAGACGCAGAGGACAAAACCAACGAACCCGGGACTCCGTCATGGCTTTGTATTCCGTGGCCGGAATAAGCAAACAGAATTCTCACCTTTCCTTGATATACCGTCGCTATTTTAAAGGCATAGCTGCGAAGAAAGTACCGAATATTCTCTTGTGTTGCGTTCTCGTTTCTGAGAACTATTATTTCGTCAAAAGATTGATTCCCCCCAAGAATTTTTCAAGATGATCAACATCTCGCTTTGCGGCATCGAGCCTCGTTTCTTGGAGGTTCGGATAGCTATCAATCCCCACCAATATCGCGATACTTCGACCCTGTGCACCCTGACCGATCTGCAAATTGTTGGAGATGCGTTTATCCGAAGGCGCCTCATCCGACCGAAAAAGGTAGAAAAACTGGCATTTGTCTAAATTATCAACTTCTGCATGGTTTAGGCAGTATTCCCCTGCCCCTGCATCTCCGCATAGTACTCCCCAGCAACCTATTTGAATTGTAGCGACCAAAAACAGTATTGTGGACTTTTGGATCACGGCAAAGCCACTCCAAAGAACTGTCTAAACTCATCCGGTGTTCCCTTGAATATATTCGCCTCTAGTCCTTTAGAGTAACCCGATGTGATTCTGGCGCTCGCGGTAAACTGCCAAATGTGCCAAGTGGAATTAGGAAAAACTGATGGAATCTCCACGGCTCTGCTCGACTTGGAATAATCTGCGATCCATAACTTATAATGACTAAATCTTTGAAACTCGGCCATAGGTATGTTTCGCTCTTTCCACCATGAGACTGTCGTATACAACATAGGCACCTTTCCCGTCCGCTCCTCAACTCTTTTTAAAAAAGCGAGTGCTGCGCCAACTATGTAGTCTGGTGTCTTGTTCTGCCAACGATCAGGATTGCCCTTCGACACGTCCCATTCCAAATCCACAACTGGAGGAAGGTCCTGATCGCCAAATCCCCCGTTGGAAGAAACAAAATTCACGAACGTATCCGCCTGATCCCCTCCATCTCCCTCTGCCGTGAGGAAATGATATGCACCCCGCAACAGTCTCTTGCCGCCGGGAAGTTGAGCAAGGGCCGAATAATATCCGGCAAATTTCCCGTCCTTGAATTTTGTTCCCTGCGTTGCTTTTGCATAAACGAACGCAATTTTCTGCTGCTTAAATTTTTGAAAGTTAATCGATGGATCTGTATAGTGACTTATATCGACCCCAAAGTACGAGTTTTCACGTGGCTTTTCATTGTCCAATGCCGCATTTTGCGGAAAAGTAAACTGTCCGCTTAGTTTGAATGCCTGACCTGGCAAGTCCGGCTCTTTTTCCTTCGCATCAATAATCCTTTGAAATAGCACTGCCCGAGAGGTGTCATCGACAAGAATAGATAGATTGTCCCCGCCAGAGCCCCCAAAAGCCGAACTACTTAGACAGACAAGTGTTGATATGAGTGTGAGATTGTGGATTCGACGAACCATGCAACTCTCCCGATGGTTCAGCATTACTTGAGGTAATATTCTCTCGAAAGATGCGTCTTCCTGTGCCTGCCATCACTGGCCGCCCTTTCTAGACGCCCCTATCGATTTTGCCGCTTGCCCAAAGCAAAGCTCTTCTGGTTGCGTTCTTATCGCTCTGCGGGAGCCGCAGTTGTCCTCGCGATCCCTTGCAGCGTCTCATTTCCGCATTGGACCATAGAAATCGAGTCTCGGTTGCCGTCGATGAACGGAGGCTGCCTCCCCCGCCGAACCAGCAACGAATGCCCTATCCCAAGTATCTTCCGCACGCTCGCCAGTGCCGCCTCGTTCACCTCGATATACGCGACGATGTACCACTCGCCGTTTTCTTCCCTGGCCATGCCCATCGGCTCGGCCCGCCATTTGAGCGCGCCGTGGTGGGGCATGAAGTAGGTTTCCTGGACACCGCCGACGGCGCTGAGGCCTTCGTCGAGAGCGTACTCCATCACGGCGCAGCACAGCTGCGTCAGCGTGCCTCGCAGCCCGGCAGTTCGCTTGTCGGGAACGACGAATGTGCGGGTCCATTCGGCCCAATCGGGACGTCTTGGGACGCCCGATTTTTCGCACATGTGAGAAAAAACCTCCGAGACCATGTGCGGCTCGCTCGTTGGGATCAATCGAGCCGAGGTCACTACGCGATCGTCTTCAATGCCCAGCAGGTATGTCGCCGCGTCTGTATCGAATTGATCCAGCTCGCGACCATCCGGGCTCGGAGGGCGCCAACGTTTTTGATGCACGAAGAAATCGTGCCGCCGGCGCAGAAATTCGTCGAATTCGTTTTCGTAGAGATGCTTGTTATGCGCGTTGACTACGTGGGCCGTTATCATGGCGCGATCCCCCGATCGTTGTCGCGGGGGATATTTGCAGCCTCGCTAATGTACGTCACCTGTCCGATGGGACAGTTGACGCGTTTAGGGGTGGATCAGGCGCCGGCGCACTGCCTCGACGACCGCCTGCGTGGTCGTAGCGACGCCAAAAGCCTCACGGGCTCTTGTCGAATGCCATTTAACCGTTCGCTCGGTCAGGCCGAGGATTTGGGATGTTTCCGACGAGGTCTTGCCGGCCGCGGCCCACAACAGCACCTCTTTTTCGCGGTCGGTCAGCACGCCTTCATCGTCATCATTGTCATTGGCCAACGCCTGGATCGACATGCCGGCATAGACCGCCATGGTCACCAGTTGCACTTGATGGCGCGGCGAGAGATTGCAGGACTTCGCGGAAGAGGCAAACGACAGTACGGATTGCCAATGGTGAATGCTGAGCATCGGTACAGCGAAGCCGCTCCAGATCCCGAACTCCGTCGCCTCGCCGGCGACTCGTCGTGAACCTTCCGTATCCGACCATTTTGCCGGGACTTCGGACCAAAGGAACGGCTTCAGGGTCTTTGCCGAATAGATGCAAACACCATCGATCGCGGCATGCTCGGCCTCGACATAGCGTTCGAACCAACCGGCCGGCCAGCCATTCAGTTCAACCATCGGTGCAAGCTTCTGACCGCTGAGCGGCACACCGCTAAGGATAAGATGCTCGAAGCCGAGATTCCTCACGGTATCGAGAAGGTCGCTCAGCAGCGGCCCGGTAGCTGTGTGTTTCCTGCAGCGTTCGACAAAGTCGAACACGTCTGAATCGATCATGACAGAGACCCCCGTCTCCACGCCCGAAAACAAAGTTTAACTCAAATTAGCGACTTCGAATACTCCCAATAAGTGTGTCCGCCATGCAGGACGCGTGGACCAAAATCAGCTAAATCAGCCGGATTGTGATCGCCAACACAGGACCAGAAAGCATGACGCCAGCATTGCCGAAACGAAACGAGCCGTTCCGGGCCGGCGAAACTGCGCTGCTCTTGGTCGACATGCAACGCGTCTGGCTGGAGCCCGGCGCCGATCCGGGGCATCCGGATCGCGGTCCCGATCACTATTTCTACCGGCAGACGGCGTCGCAAACGATCCCCAACCAGGAGCGCCTGCTGGCGGCGGCGCGGGCCAACGGCGTCGAGGTGATCCATACCATCATCCAGAGCCTGACCGAGGATGGCCGCGACCGCTCGCTCGATCACAAGCTGACGCCGATCCATATCGCGCCGAGCCGGCCGGAGGGCCTGCCGGTACCGTCGCTGGTGCCGGTCGGCGACGAGATCATGCTGCCGAAGACATCGTCGGGCGTCTTCAACTCGACCAACATCGACTATGTCCTGAAAAACCTCGGCGTGCGGTATCTGATCGTCGCCGGCATCATGACCGACCAGTGCGTCGACATGGCGGTGCGCGATGCCGCCGATCGCGGCTACCTCGTCACCTGCGTATCGGATGCCTGCGCCGCCGCCACGCCGGAGCGCCATGACGGCGCGCTCAAGGCCTTCGGCGGCTATTGCTGGGTCGCCGACACCGCCATCGTTACTGCCCGTTTCGAAGCCCTGGGAAACGCTGCATGACATCGACCGTCGAACCGCTCGTTGCCGTCGTCACCACCGACCTTTCGGCGATCACGCGCGGCCGCTCGGTCGTCGAAAGCCAGCTGCAGAAGATCGCCACGACCGGCGTCGGCTGGCTGCAGGCCAACCTGTCGCTGACGCCGTTCAACTCGATCGTCGACCCCAATCCCTGGGGTTCGTCCGGCGACGTGCGGCTCATTCCCGATCTCAACGCGCGGTTTCGCACCGGGCTGACCGGATCGGCGACGCCTTTCGACATGGTCGCCGGCAACATCGTCGAACTCGACGGCAGCCCGTGGGTCGGCTGTACGCGGACCATGCTGAGCGATGCGCTGGCGGCGTTGAAGGCGGCGACCGGGCTTTCCGTCATCGCCGCGTTCGAGCATGAATTCCATATCGAGGGCGACTTTGGGCCTGCTCATTCGATGTCGTTGGCCGCATTGCGCCGCGCCGATCCGTTTGCCGCCAATCTGATGGCGGCGCTGGCGGAAGCCGGCGTCGCGCCGGAAGTGGTGATCGCCGAATTCGGCACCGACCAATTCGAGGTGACATGCGAGCCAGCCGATGCGCTCGCCGCGGCCGATCGCGCGGTCGCCATCCGCGAGATCACGCGCGAAGCCGCGCGATGCGCCGGCTGGCGGGCGAGCTTCGCGCCCAAGATCACTCCCGACGCCGTCGGCAACGGCGTCCATATCCATTTCAGTTTCGTCGACGAGGCCGGCAAGCCGGCGACCTACGATCCGGCACAGCCGGGCGGCCTTTCCAGCCCGGCCGCTTCGTTCTGCGCCGGCGTGCTGCGCCACCTGCCCGCGATCACCGCCATGACGGCGGCGAGCGTGTCGTCCTACTACCGGCTGAAACCGCATAGCTGGAGTTCGTCCTACACCTGGCTTGCCGACCGCGACCGCGAGGCGAGCTTGCGCATCTGCCCGACGGTGACGATTGGCGGGCGCGATCCGGCGCGGCGGTACAACATCGAATACCGGGCAGCAGACGCCACCGGCAATCCCTATTTGTCGCTGGCGGCCATCGTGCGCGCCGGGCTGGAGGGGCTGAAGGCCAAGCTGCCGGCGCCGCCGCTGGTCACCGGCGATCCGACGCAGATGAGCGCCGCCGAACGCAAGAAGCTTGGCCTCGTGCGGCTGCCGGAAACCCTGCCGGCGGCACTCGAAGCGCTCGTCGCCGACACGGCCGTGACAGGATGGTTCGCGCCGGTGTTCGTCGAGACCTTTGTCGGCCTCAAGCGGCATGAGACCGAGCGCCTCGCCGGTCTCGATCCAGTGGCGGTCTGTGACCTCTATCGGACGCTCTATTGATGGCTGAGCCGCTTGCCAGCGCCATCCGGCATCAGGGTTGGCCACCCGCGGTCGAAGCGATCAACGAAACGGGGCGTTCCGATATCGTTTTGATATGCGAGCACGGTTCCAATCATATTCCGGCAGAGTACGCGCGGCTCGGTCTCGACAGCTGCCATTTGCAGCGCCATATCGCCTGGGACATCGGCGCCGCCGAAGTGACCCGCGCTCTGTCGAAGCTGCTCGATGCTCCGGCTTTCCTCAGCTTCTATTCGCGGCTTTTGATCGATCTGAACAGGCCGCTGGGTTCCAGCGGCAGCATACCGGTACTGTCGGAGGATACCGGCATTCCTGGCAACGTCGGCCTCGATCCGGAGGAGCGTAGCCGGCGCGCCGAGATCATGTTCACGCCGTTTCATGACCGCGTCGCCGCCCATCTCGAGGAACGGGTGAAGCAGGGCAGAGCGACGCGGATCGCGACGATCCACTCCTTCACGCCGGTCTTTCTCGGCATTGCGCGGCCCTGGCACGCCGGCGTGCTTTACGATCGGGCGATCGATTTCGGCCAGGCAGTGCTCGCCGGCCTGCGCGCCGACATTGCGCTCAACGCCGCGGCAAACGAGCCCTACGTGATCAGCCGCGACGGCGATTACGCCATACCGATCCATGGCGACGATCGCGGCATTCCCGCCGTCCTCATCGAGATCAGGCAGGACCTGCTGGCGAGCCGCTGCGGCATCGAGGAATGGGCGCACCGCCTGGCAGCAGCTTTACGGGCGCAGCAGACAAAGGCGCTGTGACCAAGCTCGGCTCAGGAGCGCAATGCAAGAGCCGAGCCGTCGGTGAAAAGCCGGCGCTAACGATCGCTACGAGAAGATTTGCGACAGTTCTTCGACGCTGGTGCCTTCCTTGACTTGCCGCAATTCGACATAGCTGACCGCCGTGGCTACCGACAGCACCATCGACAGTACGGTCGACACCAAGGCTGCCGCCACATCGGCGATGAGCCCGCCCAACATGACGATGATTGCCAGCATCACCCACTGTATGACCATCGCGATGATCATCAGGATCAGGAAGAGGCCAAATAGCGGCCAGCGGTTGCCCTTGGTCAGGGCACGGCTGCGCGACATCGAGCCAAACACACCGAGCCGCTCCTGGATCAGAACCGGCACAGCCACGCACCACCCAAGCCACAGGATGATGCCCGGAACCAGCAAGGCTATTGAAGCCAGGCCTGCCCCCAGGCCGACGAGCAGGCCAATACCAAGGGTCGGCAACAGATAGCGGATGGCTATCTGGATGCAGTCGCCAAAGCTCGGCCGCTTACCGTTCAGATCCTCGATCGTCGCCCGCACCAGCGCCGACTGAAGCAGCAGCGCGAAAACGAAGGACAGCAATCCCGCAACAACCGTAATCCAGGAATTCTGAAACATCATCGAGGGATCGGCCGCGGCGCCGGGATCGCCTTGCAGAGCCGCATCTATTCGCGGCTGGCTCCACAGCCGAAGAATAATCGCCGGCAAGCCTGAAAACAGCAGGGCGAGCCCAAGGCACAAGCCGATGTTGCGACCGATCACCGCAAACGTGTTGTTGAATACCCTGCCAATCTGGAATTTCTCAGGCCGTTCCAGTGTCATTGATGTCATGATGCTTCCCCTACCTCGCCGCCGCACGTGGCTGGCGGCCTCGGTGGTAAGTCTGCCAAGATTGATGGTCGCCGTCCAGCCCACTTGCAATTGTTCCGCTGCATTGTCAGTGTCGGCTGGGAACCATAGGTTGCAGGGGAGCGGGTGGCGGTGGCACAGCCAGGCACAGCGGAAGCCCAACGGCTGGCCAATCTGCACAAGCAGCTGATCGCCGATGAGTCGATCCAGTTCGACCTGCCGGCCTATGTGCCGCAGAAGCCGCCCGAGTGGCTGAAGCCGCTGCAGGATTTTTTGTCGTGGCTCGGTCCCTACATGATCTATCTGTTCTGGGGGGCGGTGATCTCGGGCGTCGCAATCATCCTGCTTTTGGTCTTCCTCGAGGTGAAAGGCATCGCCTGGCGCCTGCCGTGGCAGCGCGCTCGGCCCGAAGTCGAAGACGAAGAAACCTGGCGTCCCGACGCCGGCGCCGCGCAGATCCTGCTGTCGGAAGCGGATGCGCTGGCCGCACGCGGCGACTATGACGAGGCGGTTCACCTTCTGCTTCGGCGCAGCGTTGCCGACATTGCCGGCCGGCTGCCGGACTTCCTGCGCCCGTCGCTGACCGCGCGCGACATCGCCAATGCCCCTTCCCTGCCGGGAAGGGCACGCCATGCATTTACCGAGATCGCCCGCATTGTCGAGGCGGCGCTGTTCGCGCGCCGGCCGGTCGGCGCTGAGGGCTGGCGGCAAGCACGCGGCGCCTATGAACGTTTCGCCTTCCGG
Source organism: Mesorhizobium sp. WSM4836 (assembly GCF_055811815.1). Lineage (NCBI taxonomy): Bacteria > Pseudomonadati > Pseudomonadota > Alphaproteobacteria > Hyphomicrobiales > Phyllobacteriaceae > Mesorhizobium > Mesorhizobium sp. WSM4836. The sequence goes on along the minus strand of NZ_JBVVQF010000039.1, from coordinate 29,357 downwards.
GATGCCTGGACGTGAGCGCACCAGCGGTCGAGGCGCAGGAGCCGTTCAATCGAAGGACACTGTTTTGGGGGATTTTCGCCAGCCTGCTTGCGGCAGCCGGTTTCTTCCTGCTGTCCACCTATGCCCCCGATTTCCGGCAACCCGGCAATGGCGGCGCCACGCCGCTGTCGAAAAGCGGCGTCGGCTACGCCGGTCTGGCGGAATGGCTGCGGCTCACCGGCGAAGCGCCCTTCATGGCGCGGACCGAAGACGATCTCGGCACAGACATGCTGCTGATCGTCACCATTTCGCCCGACAGCGATCCGGAAGCGCTCAACCACATCCTAAAACTTCGCCGCGACCAGAACACCCTCTTCGTGCTGCCCAAATGGCAAATTCTGCCGCTGCAGGAGCATGAAGGCTGGAACATGAAATTCGGGCGATTGGCCGATTCGGTGGTGAACGAATGGCTTGGCCGTATTGCCGATGCAAAGATCGGTGCAGGCCAGAGCACGGCAAAGCAGTTGGATGTCGCGGGCCAGATGGTCAACGTTCCCGATCAGCTGCAATGGGTGGCCGACCAAACCCCGCTCATTGCTGCCGGCAACGGTAAGGCCGTGCTGACCGAGTTGGGAGACAAGCCCTTCTACATCCTGACCGACCCCGACCTGATCAACAATGCCGGACTCAAGGATCCCGACAAGGCGGCGGCAGCGCTGAAGCTGATCGCCTTCCTGCAGCGCGAAGAAGGCCCTGTCATGTTCGACCTGACGCTGCATGGTGCAGGCCGCAAGTACGATCTGGCCAAGCTCCTTGTCGAGCCGCCGTTCCTGGCGCTGACACTGACGATCCTGGTCGCCGCGACGCTGGCGTTCCTGCATGGCCTCGGCCGGTTCGGCCCGCCGCGCGCCGATCAGCGCGCGATTGCCTTCGGCAAGCGTGCGCTGGTCGATACGACGGCGATGCTCATGGGGCGTGCCGGCCGGCTGGACGAGCTGGGAGGCCGCTATGCGGCCTTGATGCGGGTGCGCGCCGGCGCGCTGCTCGGGGCACCGCAAGGACTGCAAGGCAAAGCGCTCGACCACTGGCTCGACTCTCGCGATAAGGAGCAGGCCGGCGGTTTCACAACGCACTCGCAAGCCGCCGGCGAGGCGAAGAACCTGACGCAGATGCAACAGGCAGCTGAGCGGCTGCACGACTGGACGGCAAGGAGGCTCGGTGAACGTCGATGATGTGAAGGCCCTGGCGACACGGATCAGGGAAGAAGTGGCCAAGGCGATTACCGGGCAGCACGATACGGTCGACCTGATGCTGACGGCCCTGTTTGCAGGCGGGCACATCCTGCTCGAAGGCCCGCCCGGCACGGCCAAGACCATGACCGCACGCTGCTTCGCCCAGGCGCTTGGGGTCGCCTGCGGGCGCATCCAGTTCACACCGGACCTGATGCCCGGCGATATCGTCGGGTCGAACATCTACAACTTCCAGACCGGCCAGTTCACGCTGACGCGCGGCCCGATCTTCTGCGATCTCCTGCTTGCCGACGAAATCAACCGCACGCCGCCGAAGACGCAAGCCGCACTGCTCGAGGCGATGCAGGAACATGCGGTCACCTTCGACGGCACCACGCATTCGCTCGGTCGCAACTTCATGGTCGTCGCGACCCAGAATCCGATCGAGCACCAGGGTGTCTATCCGCTGCCGGAGGCGCAGCTCGACCGCTTCCTGTTCAAGCACCGCGTCAGCTATCCCGGCCCCGAGGAAGAACGGGCCATCATCGTCCATCACGGCGGCGGCTCGGCCTCGCACGACATCGCGCAATACGGCATCGAGGCCCAGACCAACCGCGAGACGCTGCAGAAGGCCCTTGATGTCGTCGGCTCCGTAACCCTTGTCGACGATGTCGTCGGCTACATAGCGGCGCTGGTTCGGGCTACGCGCGAAAATGCCGATCTGGAAGTCGGAGCCAGCCCGCGCGCGGGCGCCATGCTGGCGCGGGCGGCGCGTGCCCGGGCGGCGCTGGACGGACGCGCCTATGTGATCCCCGACGACGTCAAGGCGCTGGCGGTGCCGGCGCTGCGCCATCGCGTCATCCTTTCGCCTGCCGCACAGATCGATGGCCGCCTGGTCGAGCAGATCGTCTCCGACCTGGTCGACCAGACGGAAGCACCACGTTGATCTATCCCAGCGGCCGAGCGGTATGGGCAGCGGCGGCCGGCGCCGTGCCGGCTTTCCTGGTCGCGCTGGCACTGCCGTCGTTCTGGTATCTGGGATTGCTGTGGAGTTGCCTGCTGCTTGCCTTCCTGGCGGTGGATGCCGCGGCCGGACGCGGGCGGGCATCGCTGAATGCCAGCATCGATGCGCCGCAGCAGGTCGGTGTCGGCGGCGAGTTCGGCGTGCAAATCGCCGCCCGTCACTCGGGGCCGCGCGGCGCGGAGGCTCGCGTTGGGTACGATGCGCGTCTGGCGCCGGTGAGCGGCAGCGGCGGGGCCTTGCTGCCAACGGCCGGAGGCGGGTCGCTCAACCTCCGCTTCCAGGCGTTACGGCGCGGCGTCGCCAGCTTCGACCGTCTCTGGGTGCGCTGGCGCGGGCCATTCGGGCTGGTCTGGAACCAGGTCGTGCTGCCGGTGGAAAGCAAGGTTGCGGTACTGCCCGACGTCAGCAGCGCCCGCGGCGAGGCGATCACGCTGCTGCAGCGCGCGGCCCTCGCAGAAGGCCATGCGCAGCGCCGCGCCGGTCAGGGCCGCGAGTTCGACGCGCTCAAGGATTACCAGCCGGGCATGGGCCGGCGGATGATCGACTGGAAGCGCAGCGCCCGCCACGGCAAGCTTTTGGCGCGCGAGTTCCGCATCGAGGAGAACAACAACATCGTGCTGGCCATCGATAGCGGACGCCTGATGTGCGAACCGGTCGACGGTGTGCCGAAGGTGGACCGGGCGGTGACGGCCGCTTTGCTGTCTGCATTCATCGCGCTGAAGGGCGGCGATATGGTCAGCCTGTTCGGCTTCGATGCAAGGCCGCGTGTTTCGAGCGGCGCGGTTCGCGGCCCCGCCAGCTTTGCGATGATCCAGAAACGGGCGGCGGAGATCGACTATTCCAGCGAGGAGACCAACTTCACCTTGGCACTGACGACGCTGGCGGCGCGGCTCGACCGCCGCTCGCTGGTCATCATCTTCACCGATTTCGTCGACCCGATCAGCGCGGAATTGATGCTGCGCACGGTGGGCCGGCTCACCGAACGGCATCTGGTGCTGTTCATGCTGATGAAGGACACCGAACTGGAGGGCCTCGCCGACCTGCCGCCACGCTCGGGCGAGGATGTTGCCCGCGCCGTCGTCGCCGGCGGGCTTTTGCGCGAAAGGCAGGTCGTCATCGGCCGGCTGCGGCTGCTCGGGGCGCATGTGATCGAAGCCGACCACAACCGGCTCGGTCCCGCGCTGGTCGAGCGCTACCTGCAGTTCAAGCAGGAGGATTTGCTGTGACGGCGCCGGTAGCCGGCAATGCGGTACGCGGCGATGCGGTACGCCAGTCGCTGGCCAGCTTCCGCCGCGAGCGCGAGGCCGACTGGAAAGCATTCGAGGCGCTGTTGGCGCGTGTCGAGAAGCGTGCGCCGCGGACGCTTTCCGAAGAGGAGCTGCTGTCGCTGCCGCTGCTCTACCGATCGGCGCTGTCTTCCCTTTCGGTGGCGCGCGCGACCTCGCTCGACAACGCGCTGGTCGGCTATCTCGAAGCGCTGTCGCTGCGCGGTTATTTCTATCTCTATGGCGCACGCCGCGGGCTGCGGCAGCGCCTAGCCGATTTCTTCCTGCACGACTGGCCCGAAGCCATTCGCGACCTGTGGCGCGAGACATTCGTGTCCGTCGCGCTGATGGTGATCGGCATCGGTGCAGGCGCCTGGCTGGTGGCATCCGACAAGAGCTGGTTCGACGCGATCATCGCGCCCGGCCTGGCAGGAGGCCGCGGCCCCGATGCCTCGGCCGAACTGCTGCGCAACATGCTTTATGATGGCGACAATGGGTTTCTCTCAGGCTTTGCCGCCTATTTGTTCACGCACAACGTCCAGGTCGCAATCCTGGCCTTCGCCCTCGGCTTTGCCTTCGCCGTGCCGACGGTGCTGCTGATGCTGTTCAACGGCTGCATGATCGGCGCGTTGTTCCAAGTCTATTGGTCCAAAGGGCTTGGCATTGAGCTCGGCGGCTGGCTGGCCATCCACGGCACCACCGAATTGTTCGCAATCGCTTTGGCCGGCGCGGCCGGTATGCGCATCGGCACCAGCATCGCCTTTCCCGGCGAATTGACACGCATGGCGGCAGCGGCTCGCGCCGGACGCATCGCCGCGAACGCCATGGTCGGGGTCTCGGTCATGCTGCTGTTTGCCGGACTGCTCGAGGGCATTGGCAGGCAGACCATCACCAGCGACGTCACGCGCTACGCCATTGGCGCTGCCATGCTGCCGCTGTGGACCGGTTATTTCTATCTGTTCCGGGCGGTGCGGCATGGCGATCGTTAAACGCGCCGCCTTCGCGGCTATACGGCCGCTGATCACGCCCGAAGGCGTCGATCTCCGGATAAAGCTGGCCGACGCCGGCACGCGGGCCTCCGCCTTCCTTCTCGACGTCGTGTTCATCGCCGTGGCTGCAATCGTGATCACGATCGTCGCGCTGTTCGGAGTGGGAGGCCTTGGCAGCGAGGGATTTCAGCCGCTCTTCGTCGTCTGGATCATCCTGATCTTCTTTCTGCGCAACGCCTACTTCATCGTCTTCGAAGCGGGCCGGCGCGCGGCTACGCCCGGCAAGCGGATCGTCGGCATCCGGGTGGCGTCGCGCAGCGGCGACGGCCTGTCGATCGACCAGGTGATAGCCCGCAACCTGATGCGCGAGATCGAGGTGTTCCTACCGCTGTCGATTATCGCCGGACGCAGCGGGACCGACCTCGCCGACACGCTGACGACGGTGTTCGGACTGGTGTGGACGCTGCTGTTTGCCTTGTTCCCGCTCTTCAATCGCGACCGCATGCGCATCGGCGACCTGTTGGCGGGGACATGGGTGGTCGAGACACCGAAGCGCGCCTTGCTGGAAGATCTGTCGGCACGGCAGTATCCGGGCGCTGGCGCGTTCCGGTTTAGCCATGCGCAGCTCGATGCCTACGGAATTGCCGAACTCCACAAGCTGGAGGAAGTGCTGCGCCGCGACGACTATTTCGCGCTGCGGACGGTGGCCGAAACGATCGGACGCAAGATCGGGGCGGCACCACAAGCCCATGACGCGCGCGCGTTCCTGACGGCCTATTACGGGGAGTTGCGGGCACATCTCGAACGCAAGCTCCTGCTCGGCAACCGCAGGGCCGACAAACACGCGCGGTAGCAGTTGCCGAACAGGCGCGGCTGGCGGCAAGTATAAAAACGTCGGTGCTGCCCCTCATCCGCCTGCCGGCACCTTCTCCCCGTATAGTGACGGGGAGAAGGGGAGATGCCGCGGCGCGAGCGGCTATTCCGCAACGCTGTCAATTAGCGAAACCGTTTGCGATGTCGCCTTTCTCCCCGTCACTATACGGGGAGAAATGCCCGGCAGGGCAATGAGGGGCGACGCCGACGAACCTGATGAGCCCCTGTCAGGAGGCCGGTTCAAATGCCCGGTGCCCTACCCCACCCACTTCTCATAATCGGACACCAGCAGGTGCAGCGGTGCTGTGTCCTCATCGATGTCCGCGAAGCGGCCGATCGGGTCGCGGAAAACATTGTCGGTGAGATCGTCGTTGACGGTCGAGACCTCGCCGATCAGTACGTCCTTGCCTTCGGCCCAGAAGGCATGCCAGACGCCCGGCAGCAGCGTCACGCTCTGGCCCGGGTCGAGCTTTAAGAGCCCACCCGCAGGCAGCCTGTGGATGGTTCCATCGACGGGCACCGATACTTCGGCCTTCGGATCGATGCCGCCATCGCGATCGTGCATGAACAACTCCAGCACCAGTTTGCCGCCGCCACGGTTGATGATGTCCTCGGCCTTGATGTTGTGGCGATGCATCGGCGACAGCTGATCCTTGCGCGAGATCATGATCTTCTCGGCATAGAGCATGCCCATGCCCTTCTTCATGTCTTCGTAGCGGCCGTTGCGGACAGTGAACAGGAACAGGCCGAGCTCGTCGAATTTCTCCTGGCCGTAATCGGTGATGTCCCAGCCGAGCCGCGAGGAAAAGATCGCCGACGAATCCTGCCGGTGTGCCTTCATCTCCTCAGGGCTCCAGTAAGCGAAGGGCGGCATGATGTAGCCGAACGAGCGGATGAAGGCGCCGGCGTCGCGGATGACATTGTTGATGGCGGAGCGTTTCATGATCGTGCTTCCTTCCCGTCGCGTTCCAAGCGCTAACCGCAATAGCCGAACGCCAATCCGGTGTCGATGCAAACTGCGGCCGCTGGCCTCATGACATGCGGTCCGATCAGGGCCATAAGGTCAACCAATTTTCCGATGGTGAGACAATGCGCAGCATAGACGACCTCGATACGCCGGCGATCTTGATCGATGCAGGCCGCGCCGAAGCCAATATCGCGCGGGCGCAGGCCCATGCCGACCGACACGGGCTGAAGCTGAGGCCGCACATCAAGACCCACAAGCTGCCCTACTGGGCAAAGAAACAGGTCGCGGCGGGCGCCATCGGCATCACCTGCCAGAAGATCGGCGAGGCCGAGGTCATGGCCGATGCCGGCCTGACCGACATCTTTCTGCCCTACAATATCCTCGGCCGGGCCAAGCTGGAGCGCCTCAGGGCGCTGCACGGCCGCGTAACCCTGTCGGTGACAACCGACAGCATGGACACGCTGATGGGACTTGCCGCCACCTTTACCGATCCGGGCCACCGCCTGCCGGTGCTGGTCGAATGCGACACCGGCATGGGCCGCTGCGGTGTGCAGTCGGCCGGCGAGGCAGCGGCGCTGGCCAAAGCGATCGACAAGGTCGGGGGGCTCGTCTTCGGCGGCTTGATGACCTACCCGGGGGCAGGCCGCGCCGCCGAGACCGAGGCGTGGCTTGCCGATGCGCAGCAAGCGCTTGTCGCATCCGGCCTTGCCTGCGAGCGTATCTCCAGCGGCGGCACGCCCGACATGTGGCGTTCCGGCGAGCATAGCGTCATTACCGAATACCGCCCCGGCACCTACATCTATCTCGACCGCTACCAGGTCGCCAAAGGCGTCGGCAGCCTCGACGATTGCGCGCTGACGGTGCTGTCGACGGTGGTCAGCCACCCGACCCCGACGCGGGCCATTCTCGACGCCGGCAGCAAGGCTCTCTCCAGCGACACGCTGGGGCTCGCCGATTTTGGCGAGCTGCTGGGCATTTCAGCCGCAAGGGTGACCAGCCTCAGCGAAGAGCACGGCAACGTCACGCTTTCGGGCGGAGCAGAACTTCGCATCGGCGAACGCGTGCGCGTCGTACCCGACCATTGCTGCGTCGTCACCAATCTGTTCGACGAGGTGCATCTGATCGAAGGCGAGAAGGTGCTGGACACACTGCCGGTCAAGGCGCGAGGACGGATGGGGTGAACCAGCCGGAGCACAGGAAGAAAGTTCGAACGCAGGCGAATCGCTCAAGCTGCCAATGGAAAGACGAGGTGCCGCTGCTTGCCCAATAGGGGTTAGCCGCGGAGTAGGCTTAGTGCTTCGACACGATACCCAAGCTGAGTACCCACATTTCGCGATAGCAGAAGTCGGGGTCGGAGCTCAGGCGCTCCGGCGCTTCGCCGATCGCCTTCCATCGCTGATGATCCGCTTCTGGCAAGTCGCACGTTTGGGCAAGCCCGGACAAGAATTCGAGATTGTTGCGGATGTATTCGCGCTCCACCGGTCTGAGTGGCTGACGGCGCTCCGCTAGTGTCGTGATGGCAGAGACATTCTCAAGGCCAGCCGCTCGCAACCAGGCTGACACGCGAGTTCCCCTCATGGCGCCGGACATCTGTGTGTCATCAGATAGCGCGCCGAGCAGACGCCATATCAATTTAGGGTCCTCAGGCTGATACTGCCAAACCGAGATATCGACCTCCTTCACAGCAACAAGCCCGCCCGGTTTTACGACGCGGCAGAACTCCTCCATTGCTTGGGTCAGCTCTTCGTCATTCAAATACTGGATGACGTTCGCGCTCCACACCGCATCGAATGTTCCCGTCTCATACGGCAGCGCGGTGATATCGCCGGTTCGCGCGCTTATCGGGCAGGAAAACCGCTGGCTAGCAATCAAGGCCTCGATTGCCTCAACGTGTTCCCGTGCCAGATCCAGAGCCTCGACACGTCCTCCGACGCCCAGCAACTCGGTCATTAAAGGCAGGAAGACCCCATTTCCTGCACCGGCGTCAAGCACTGACCAGCCGGATCGGATGCCGACGGCACGAAGCGTGGCATCATACTCGTCCTTTAGCGCCAAGTAATGAACGTCAAGATGTCCGCCGGCGCTGAGCTTATGCCCAGCCGATGTACTTTGTGCAGAATCTGAGGCGTTGTTCATTTTTGTCTGCCGGGTCCTGGGTTCGAACGAGGGCATTCACCGCTATGGCCTGGCGGGTTGGCCTGCCTTGCGCCTGGCCATTTCATGCATCCGCTTCACAGTTCGTATCGCTATATGAATGCGGCGAGAAAACAGGATCGTCAACGGCGATCCGAACGATCCGGATCAACCGTCGTTGGAGAGAACCCCGAGGAACTCGACGAAGATCAGCTAGCCTGCCTCGCGGCAACCCGGCGCATCGAAATGACGCGGCGGCGCCAGATCTCGGTGCGCATCGCCATCAGGTGCAGCGCGAAGAACAGCACTGTGAAGCCGAGTGCCATCATCAGCAACGGCCACAACAGGCTCGGATCGATGGTCGGCCCGCCGAGCCGGAACACCGAAGCCGGCTGATGCAGCGTGTTCCACCAATCGACCGAGAATTTGATGATCGGAATGTTGATGAAGCCGACCAGGGTGATGATTGCCGCGGCCCAGGCGGCGCGCCCGGCATCGTCGAGCGCGCGGGTCAAGGCGATAATGCCGAGATACATCAGGAACAGGATGAAGACCGAGGTCAGCCTCGCGTCCCACACCCACCAGGTGCCCCACATCGGCTTGCCCCAAATCGAACCGGTGATCAGTGCAAGGGCGGTGAAGACGGCGCCGATGGGTGCCGCCGATTTCAGCGCCACGTCGGCCAGCGGATGGCGCCAGACCAGGGTGCCAAGCGCCGAGACCGCCATCAGCGTGTAGCACATCATGGCAAGCCAGGCGAAAGGTACGTGGATATACATGATGCGCACGGTGATGCCCTGCTGGAAATCCTCAGGCGCCGTAAAGCTCATATAGAGACCGACAGCGAGGATGATGGCGGCCACGCTCGCCAACCACGGCACGACCTTGTCGGCCAGCTCGACGAACCGCGTCGGGTTGGCAAGCTCCATCCAGCCGGAGAGGCGTGAAGTCGTGTCGCTCATGCGGCTTTACATAGACCGCCGGCGGAGTTGCGGCAACCACAGCGGCGCGCCTTCCCTTCTCCCCCTTGCGGGAGAAGATGGATCGGCGCGTAGCGCCGAGCCGGATGAGGGGTGCTGGACGGAGTGAGGCGCCAATGATCCTATCGCCGTGCGCCGAAGTCTGGATTTTCGATGAAGATTTGTGCCAAGCTGGAGCACCCCCCGACCTCGCTTCGCGAGGCCACCTTCTCCCACAGGGGGAGAAGGCAAGGCGCGCTGCTCAGGCGGCTTCGTTCACCGGACGGCTGAGGCGGCGGACCTCCTCGTCGTTGAGCAGGCCGCCGGCGCGCAGCAGACTGGCGAAGCGGCCGTTGCGCAGCGACAGTTCGGTGAACCCGCCCATCTCGACCACCCGGCCCTTGTCCATGAACACGACCAGATCGGCGTCGCGAACGGTGGTCAGGCGGTGGGCGATGATGAAGGTGGTGCGGCCGCGCCGCAGCTCGTCGATGGCGTCCTTGACGCGGTCTTCCGTCTCGACGTCGAGCGCGCTGGTCGCTTCGTCGAGAACCAGGATGGGTGCGTCCTTCAGCACGGCGCGGGCGATCGCGATGCGCTGGCGCTCGCCACCGGACAGCTGTCCGCCGCGTTCGCCGACGACCGTGTCATAGCCCTCGCTCTTCGACAGGATGAAATCCTGCGCGGCGGCGGCATTGGCCGCGGCATGGACCTCGTCATAGGTCGCCTCCGCACGGCCGACGCGGATGTTGTCCTCAATCGAGCGGTTGAGCAGGCCGGCATCCTGGAACACGGTGGCGATCGAATGGCGCAGCGATTTGCGGGTCACCGTGCGGGTGTCGATGCCGTCGATCAGAATACGGCCGCTGGACGGGGTAAAGACGCGCTGCAGAAGGTTGATGAGCGTCGTCTTGCCGGCGCCCGTCGGGCCGACGATGGCGACGGTCTGGCCGGCCTGGACCTCGAACGACGCGTCGTCGACGCCCTGCCCGGAATTGCCGAACTCGAAGCAGACATTCTCGAAACGCACATGACCGGTGACGTTGACGAGCTCGCGCAGCCCGTCTGGCTCGGCGGCATCGGAAGCGGAGTCCTCAAGATGGTAGAATTCCTCGAGCTTGGCGCGCGCTTCGGAAATCTGGTTGGCGAAGGCCGACATCTGGTCGAGCCGGGCAATCAGCAGCGTGGCAAAGCCAGTAAAGGCGATGACGTCGCCGATGCGCAACTGGCCATGCGTCACCAGATAGGCGCCAATCAAGAGCACCACCATCATCGAAATCGTCGACGACAGGCGGTGCAGCGCGTTGGCCATCGCCCACCAGTCGAGCACCGGATTCTGTGCATCGAGCAGGTTCTTGACGTAGCGCTTCAGCGCCTCGGTCTCATGGCCGATGCGGTTGTAGCTCTGCAGGACGGCGACGTTGCTGACCGAGTCGGTCACATGCGCAAATACCTTGTGGTAGTGCCGCTCCACGGCCGCCTGGCCTTCCTTGGTGCGCCGCATCACCAGCCGCCCGATGCCGACATAGAGCCCGCCAAGCGCCAGCAGCACCATCGACATGCGGATATCCATGCTGAGCGCGGTGGGCACCAGCAGGACCAGCGCGACCGCGGTCGACAGATGCTGCCGCATGAATTCGAGCCAGAGGCTGAACAAGGTCTCGACGGCGCGCAGGAGCGTGTGGAGGGAATTGGAGGTGCCGCGCTGATGATGCCAGGCAAGCGGCATGGTGATCACGCGCTCGAACGACTGGCAAAGAACCTCGCTACGCCGCTGGTGGGCAAAGCGATCGGCGCCGCGGGCTACCAGAACGAAAGCGATGATGTTGAACGCGCCGAGGCCGGCCCACATTGCGAGCGTCGAAAATACCGAGCCGCGGTCCGAAATGGCATCGATCACCCGGCCGAACATGATCGGCTCGAGAATGGCGATAATGGCAAGCGCGACATTCGCCCCGCAGATAAACGCAACGCGTTTCCTGTCGGCAGCGAGATAACCGAGCGCTCGCCAGTAGATTTGCAGAAGTGACACTTCAGCTACTCCGCCAATTATTTTATGGTGCAGTGCGTCATTTTTTGACTCGTATCGGTTGACGCGTCGCAAAACAATGCTCGTCTACCTCTTCCGTTCCCATTCCGCGAACAAAAGATGACGACGCTTCGAAATTTGCCGTGATCGTCTAACAGTTTGAGATAAAAGGTGAAATGTCAGCGTTGCGGCAAAATCGTGGCAGCTGGAAAGCACTGCTACAATTTTAGTCAGCAGGACCCTGGGCACAACGTCCAAAGTCGGGTGCAGGCATTCAGCAAGCTCAAACGCAAATATAACCGGTAAAGTGACTTGGAACGCCTTGCGCTCCCTGGGGAACCGCAAGGGACACTCCAAACCCCTGAATCTAGGCCGGTATTCTGACGATCACCTCGGCATTGTCTCCGGCTTTTGGCTCGAAGGACGAAGATTTGGTCTTCGTGCCATTCACTTCAAGTGAGATGGCCCGGGCCTTTTTGTCGCGGACGACGCGTACCTTGATCTCGGCGCCCAGCATCTTCAGGGTTGCCGAATAGCCGTCCCAATGGCTGGGAAGTCGCGGAGTGAACTGGAGGCGTTGTCCGCGGCGCTCTATGCCGAGAATGCTCTCGACCGCGGCGCGATAAAGCCAGCCCGCCGACCCGGTATACCAGGTCCAGCCGCCGCGGCCGCCTTTGTCTTGCCCTGAATAAACGTCGGCCGCGACGACGTAAGGTTCCACCCGGTAACGTTCTGCCGCGGCTTCATCGAGCGCATGGTTGACCGGGTTTAGCATCGAAAAGCAACGGTAGGCATCGTCGGTGCGACCCATCTCGGCGAGCGCAATGACGAACCATGTCGCGGCGTGCGTGTATTGGCCGCCGTTTTCACGGACCCCCGGCGGATAGCTCTTGATGTAGCCCGGGTCCTTTTCCGTCTTCGAGAAGGGCGGGGTGAACAGTTTTACGATCTTGAGCTCGTCGTCGACGAGCGCTTTCATCGCCTGCCCCATTGCCGTCGTCGACCGCGCCGGGTCGCCCTCGCCCGAAAGCACGCTCCAGGACTGGGCGATCGAGTCGATCTTGCACTCGTCCGAATTGCGCGAGCCGAGCGGCGTGCCGTCGTCGAAGCTGCCGCGCCGATACCACTCGCCATCCCAGGCGGTGCTTTCCAGCGCCCGCTTCAGCACCTCGGCGTGCGTCGTCCAGGCCTGCACGCGCTTGGCATCGCGCTCCGCTTTGGCGACAGCGGCAAAGTCGCCCAGCGTCTTCAGGAGGAACCAGCCCAACCATACGCTCTCGCCCTTGCCGTGCTCGCCGACGCGGTTCATGCCGTCGTTCCAGTCGCCGCCGAGGATCAGCGGCAGCCCGGCTGGACTGCTACGTTTGACGGCAAGATCGAGCGCCCGCGCGCAATGGTCATAGAGCGAGGCCGTCTTCTTCGAGATTTCCGGGACGAAGAAGGCATCGTGCTCGCCTTCGCCCAGCGCCTGCCCTTCGATGAAGGGCAGTTGCTCCTTCAGGATCGCGGTGTCGCCGGTCACCAGCATGTAGCGCGCGGTAGCGTGGGCGAGCCAGACCACGTCGTCCGAGATCATGGTGCGGACGCCGGCCTCGGTGCGCGGCAGCCACCAATGCTGCACGTCGCCTTCGGGGAATTGCCGCCGCGCCGCGTTGAGGATCTGATCGCGCGCCAGCTTGGGGTCATGCGCCAGCAAGGCCAGGGTGTCCTGCAACTGATCGCGGAAGCCGAAGGCACCGCTCGCCTGATAGAACGCAGAGCGGGCACGGATGCGGCAGGCCAGGCTCTGATAGGGCAGCCAGTGATTGACCATGGCGTCGAGTGCCTTGTCCGGCGTCTCGACCTGGATGGTGTCGAGAAAGCCGCGCCATGTGCGTTCGTTGTCGGCCAGCCGCTGATCGAAATCCCTGGAGCGATGGGTCTGCACCAGCGCGGTGGCCTCCTCGGGCGAGGCCGCGTCGCCGAGCAGCCAGAGCAGCGTGACGTCGCCACCGGCAGCGATGTCGATGTCGCGTGCGATGGCCGCGCAGGGATCGTCGCCGGCCTCGACACGGCCCGACAGTCCGGCGCCGTTCAGCACCGCATGCGGAAACTCGCTCGTGCCTTGCCTGCCGATGAACTCGCCGCGGTCGGCGGTGACCGAATGCACCGCCCCGTCGGCGGCCAGAAAGGCGATCCGCTCGCCGAAATCGAGCCCATAGGGATTTTGCGCCAGCAATGCGCCGGTTGCGGCATCCCGGGACGGAACGATGCTTGCAGCGGTGCGCGAGCGATGGCCGCCAAGAACCCATTCCGCATAGGCGTAGACGCGCAGCCGCATCGGCACCGAACCCGAATTCTGTATGCGCAGCCGCGAAATCTTCACCGGATCGACGGGATCGACGACATGGGTCAGGTCCATCGACAGCGGCCCGCGTTTTGAGCGGAACGTCGAAAAACCCTGCCCGTGCCAGGTTTCGTAGGTCATTGCCGGGTCACGCACCAAGGCAGCCATTGGCGAGAACGCCCTGCCACTGGTATGATCGTAGATATAGATGCCCTCGCCCGGCCGGTTGGTGACCGGATCGTTCGACCATGGCGTCAACTGATAGTCGCGGCTGTTGCGGCTCCAGGTGAAGGCAGCGCCTTCAGCCGATATGTGGAACCCGAACGATGGATTGGAGATCACGTTGATCCACGGCTGCGGCGTCGTGCGCCGGCCGGCAAGACGCACGACGTAGTGGCGTCCGCCGCCGTCGAAGCCGCCGAAACCGTTCCATTGGTCGAGCCCGCTGCCGTCGACGCGGCTCTCGATCAGTGGCTGGGCGGCCGACGCTTGCGCCGTCGGCACCGGCAAGGATGGCTCGCGAAGCGCTGCAAGCTCTGCCGGCTGAAGGGCGGCGTCCCGCGCCTGCAATGCCGCGGCCTCGGCGCGCTCGATCTGGTCGAAGATGGTGCCGTTGCGCGTATGCAGCACCACCCGAGCGACGGCGAGCAAGGTCCTGTAGGTCGTTTCCTCCATCAGATCGCGGCGCACCGCGAAGATGTGCTGGCGGGGTCCGAGCTCCTTGCCGCGTAACCGGCTGTTTTCGCACAGCGTCTCCACCGCACGCTGCAGGTCCTGCACGTAGGATGAGGCCTGTTCGTTGACGACGACAAAATCGATCATCATGCCACGGGCGCGCATGTATTCCTGGAAGCGAAGCGCCTGGGCGACGATCTCCAGATCGGCGACATCGGCGATCCTGACCAGGAAAATCGGAAAATCGCCGGATATGCTGGTCGGCCACAGGCTGGATTGCCTGCCGAGCCCGGAGACGATGGATTCGCCGGGAAGGCGCAGGAACGGATCGGGATAGATCAGGTAGCGAGCCAGGTTCTGCACATTGGCAGCGTCGGACAGGCTGAGACCAAGATGCCGGGTCTGCACCTGCGAGCGCGTCCAGGCGAGCATCGCCTGGCGGGCGAAGCTTTCGGGATGGTCGAGCCGTGCGATGGCGGCATCCAATTCGGCGCGATGGGTACCGACGACGGTCCAGAAGGTCAGCGAAATCTTCTTGTTGGCCGGCACGCGCACCTGCCGGCGAAGCGATGCAATCGGATCCAGGGTGAAGCCGGAATGGCCGCCAAGCTTGGCGCCGGGATCAAAGGCAGCCGCGTCGGTGATGGTGCGGCCGCGGCCGATGAAGGCGCGCCTGTCGGTTTCCGCCTCGGCGTCGCGCGCCGATCCAGACGGGTCGGTGACGAAATGCACCATGGTGACGTCGGGTTCGTCCTTTTCGCGCTTGCGCCTGGTGGCGAAGATCGCGCCGTTGTTCGGCGCGATCTCGGTTTCCACGAACATCTTCGAAAAGGCCGGATGGGCATTGTCCGAGGGCTCGGAGCCCAGCACCAGTTCGGCAAACGAGGTCACTTCGATATGCCGGTCGGCGGGGCCATCATTGTGGAGCGTCACCCGTCGGCCCTCACCATTGCCTTCCGAGATGACGATGCACTCGACTTCCGAGCGCAGCGATCCGATCGATTTGACGAAGCTCGCCTTATCGTCGGAAAACAGCGTCTGCGCCCGCTCGCCGGCGGCGCGCTTCGGCTCGGCGGTGGCCGACCACCAGTCGCCGTTGCTGGCGTCGCGCAGGAAAATATAGGAACCAAGACGGTCCTCGATCGGATCCGGCTGCCAGCGCGTGACGGCAAGTTCGCCCCAGCGGCTGTAGCCGGAGCCGGTGGCGGTGACCATGACCGAGTAGCGGCCATTGGACATGACACTGGTCGAGCGGAGCGCCCTGAGCGGATCGAGCACGATGCGCGTATCCGGGCTTTCCAGCTCGGTCTCGTCCTTCGAGCGCTCGTCGGCCTCGGTCCTGACGGTCGCGGTCGGGATATCGCGCGGCGCCCTTTCCTGCAGCAGCAATTCGGCTGACTCGATCACCGGATCGCTGTGGAAGCGGTCGCGCAGGCGCCCTTCGAAGATCGCATCGGCAACGGCGGCAATCGACATGCCGGAGTGGTGGGCCATGTAGTTGAGCACGACGGCGTGGTCGGTGCCTTCGGGGACGCGCTGCGGCGTGAAATCCACCGCGTCGTAAAAGCCGTGCCGGCCAAGTGCGCCCAGCCGCCGCAGCCTGGCCAGGTTCTGCACGGATTCATGCGGCGTGAACTGCGCTGCTAGCACCGTCGCGTATGGCGCGATCACCGTGTTTTGTCCAAGGCCGCGCTTCAGGCCGAGCCCGGGCACGCCGAAATTGGTGTACTGATAGGTCAGCTCGCGGTCGCGCGCGTTGTAGGCCGCTTCCGAAATCCCCCATGGAACGTTCTTCGACCGGCCATACTGGATCTGGCGCTTGATGATGAGCTTGCTGGTCTGGTTGAGAATGCTGCCTTGCGGCTCCTTCATCACCAGCGGCGGCATCAGATATTCGAACATTGAGCCGGACCAGGACATCAGTGCGCCCTGGAAGCCGATCTCGACGATCGGCCGGCCGAGCCGGAACCAGTGTTCGGTCGGCAAATCGCCCTTGGCGATTGCGAACAGGCTGGTCAGCCGCGCCTCGGAGGCCAAGAGGTCGTAGCAGCTTTCGTCGAGCTGATGCTCCTCGACCCGGTAACCGATCGACAGGAGCTTGCGTTCGGGCCGCATCAGGAACGAGAAGTCCATCTCGAAGGCGAAACGGCGCGTGCGCTCGCGCAAGGTCAGAAGCCTGGCCCGCAATGCCGCGACGGCGTTTTCGTCGCTGTGCGCGTCGTGTACATGCGCCTCGCAGGTGGCTTCGAGCCTGGCCGCCCAATCGGCGATGGTGTCGCTCTGGGTCGATGCGGCCTCGGTGTGGATGGCTGTCGCGAGCTTGCGTATCTCGCCGGCCAGGACGGCCAGGTTGATGGTGCGGATCGATGCCATCTCCGGCTGCGCCTTGATCAATTCCACCGCCCGCCGCATGCCGTCGAGACGGTCGGCGAGCCGCTGGCGCAAGGGCCGTAATTGACGCCGGTCGTCTGGCAGTTCCTCAAGGCTTTCGTCGAGGATGGTGACGGTGTCGAGGATGCCTTCGAAGTCGCCCTGCACATGCACCGACGGCGCTTCGGCCCATTCGGCACAGGCAGCGGCTACCGCCACCAGATGGCCGGCGAGATTGCCGCTGTCGACGGCCGAAATGTAAAGCGGGTAAAGCGGCTTCAACGTCGTGGTGTCGTACCAGTTGAAGAGATGGCCGCGGTCGCGCGGCATGCTCTCGATGGTCGACATGGTCGCGTCGATGCGCTTGACGGCGTCGGAGAGGCTGATCCAGCCGAAGTCACGTGCCGAAATCACCGACAGCAAGTAGACGCCGATGTTGGTTGGCGAGGTGCGGGGCGCCACCACGGGGGCCGGGCTTTCCTGGAAATTATCCGGCGGCAGATGGTGGTGCTCTGATGTCACGAAGGTCTCGAAATAGTGCCATGTACGCCGCGCCACGGTGCGCAGCGCGTGGATGTCGGCCGCCGAGATGCGCAGGCGGTCCTCGGTTTCGGCCGAGCGGCTAATCCAGCAGGCTATGGCGGGCGAGCCGATCCAGAACAAGGCAAAAAAGAAGGCGACGAAGGCGCCGGTGGAATCGGCCAGCACCGGAACGGCAAGGCCGACGACACCGATGATCACCGCGCCATACATCATGCTGTAATAGGAGCCGAGATCGTTGTCGCCGCCCTTGTGCGCCTGCGAGGCGGTGCGCCATTCGAGCAGGTTCTGGCGGCTGACGAACAGGCGGTAGAGCGTGCGGATGATCGCGTCGCCCATCATCCAGGCAAGGTGCGCCATCAGCACGATCTTCAGCGCCACCAGGGCGGTACCGAAGGCAACGTCGCGCGCCAATGCCGAGAAATGGCCGCGCGGCGTCTGATCGCCGCTCTTCGGCAGGATGGCATTGACGATATCGAAAGTGGGCGCCATGAACAGCGTAAGAATCAGCAGCGCCTGCCATTGCGCGGCCTGCGTAAAGGGCAGCAGCGTCCAGCCGGCGATCGCGGCCATCACCCAGAAGATCGGCGTCACCGAGCGGCGCAGATTGTCCACCATCTTCCAGCGCGACAGCGCCGGCACGCCTGAGCGTGGATTGAGGATGAAGCCCAGAAGCTGCCAGTCGCCGCGTGCCCAGCGATGGTGGCGCGACGCATCGACCGAATAGCGGGTGGGGTAGTCTTCGACCAGTTCGACGTCGGTAACCAGGGCAGCCCGCGCCAGTGCGCCTTCGAGCAGATCATGGCTGAGGATGGTGTTTTCCTCGATGCGGCCCTTCAGCGCCGCTTCGAAGGCGTCGACATGGTAGAGACCCTTGCCGGTGAAGGAACCGTCGCCGAAGATGTCCTGGTAGAGGTCCGACACGGCAAAGACGTACGGGTCGAGCCCGCGATTGGCGGAAAAGACACGCTGAAAGAACGACGCCTCGTCGCCACTGGTCAGCGACGCGGTGATGCGCGGCTGCAGGATGGAATAACCTGCCGTAACCTCGCGCCGTGCGACGTCGAAATGCGGACGGTTGAGCGGGTGGCAAAGCTTGCCGGCCAGCGCGGCGACCGCGTCGCGGGTGGTGCGGGTGTCGGCGTCCAGCGTCATCACGTGGACGACGCTCTCCGGCAACGGCACTTCCAACGGCAGGAAGGTGGTGTCGCTGTCGCAGCGCAACAGGAGGTTCAATTCGTGCAGCTTGCCGCGCTTGCGCTCCCAGCCCATCCAGACGTCTTGCGACGCGTTGTAGAGCCGGCGCCGATGCAGCAGATAAAAACGCGGCGCGCCTTCCGAGGGATAGCGGGCGTTCAGCCTGGCGATCTCGGCATGGGCGAATTCGAGGATTTCGACATCCGCCGTATCGATCTCGGTCTTCGAGTCCGGCCAGTCGGAAAGCAGCGCGAAATAGACCTCACCCGCCGCGTTGGCGAGGTGATGCACCTCGATGTTGCGGATGTTCTCCTCGACATCGTCGCGCGAGCCGATCAGCGACGGCACCACCACCAGCGTGCGCGCCTCGACCGGCACACCGTGCCTGAAATCATAGCCGATGAGACGCGTCGGCTTCAAAAACAGCGAGACGACGGTGTTGAAGAATGCGAGCGCGCCTTCGCTGGCCGGCACCGCGAACAGGGCCAGCATCAATACGATCGACGGCACCGACAGGCCGAGATTGGCAAGCGCATTGCCGGAAACCACCAGAAGCAGGACCGTCAGCGCAAACACCGGCACGACGATGCCCAGCCATCCGGTCTTGCGGAACGTCCGGTTGAGCGTCTTGCCGATGGTCGGCCGGTAGCCGATCGACCGCTCCAGTTCCATCCGGCGTGGGCCGACCAGAAAGAATCCGACGTCGGTGTGAGCGACGGGACCGGTTTCGGATCCCGGTGCATCGGCGGCATGGCCGGCGAGTTCGATCGCCCTCTCGGCAACGCGGAATTCGGAGAGATCGGAACGGCGTGCCAGCTCCTCGATGGCAGTCCGGTATTGGTCACGCGAAAAGAAATCGAGCGCCGCGAAATCGGTGCGTTCGCGCAGCAAGGTGTCGATGCGGCTGACGCCCTCGAACCACACCGTCCAGTCGATGTCGTTGATCAGGCGCAGGCCGCGAATGATGTTGCCGGTGGTCACATTGCCGCTGGACAGCGTGTGGTGCTCGCTGAGGATGATTTCCTCGGCGTCGGAGCCGGTCTTTTCAAGTTCGTCCTCAAGCCATTCCAGCGCCCTGCCGGCATTTTGCGAGCCGTCGCGCAGCCGGTAGAGCAATTGGGTGGCGAAGGTGGTGTCCTGCGCATGGGCACTGTAATGGGAAAGGATCGCCTGCCGGTCGGCGCTGTCGTCCGTCGCCAGCACACGGTCGGCGACATCGTTGGCGATCTGGCGCAACTCCCGCGTGCGATTGACGCGGACCGCGATGCGGCGAAGGTTCTCGATCAGGACGAAGCGCAGCAGCGACGGCAGCGCCCACAGTTCGCCGATCTTCAGCGGCTCGACGGACTGGAAGCCCTCGACGATCGCCTTGAACATGGCCGACGAGACGGAACTGTCGGAATGGGCGACATAGGTCCATGCGACCGCCAGCGCGCGCGGCACGCTGGATCCGTCCGACAGTTTCAGCGTCGGCAACTGGCGATAGAAGCGGCGCGGCAGGTCGCGCTTGACTTGGAAAATGGTCTCCTCGACCAGGTAATTGTTGTCGAGCAGCCACTGCGCCGCCGGCGTGATCGTCTCGCCCCTCGCCTGGGCAGCGTTGGTGGAACGGTAAACGTCGAGAATCTTCCTGGCACTGTCGCGGATGCGCGCCTGAAAATCGAAAGGCGTCAGACCGAACAGATCCTTGGCATCGCCATTGGCAAGGGCCGCACCCAACGCGCGCAGCCGATCTTCCGGCAGGAAATTGGAGCGTATCGGCTCGTCGGTGACAGCCGGGAAGCTGGCGCTCGTCTTTTCGATTTGTGCGAGATTGGTCTGGATATTCATCTAAGGTTCCGTGTTGGGGACGCAGTGCGGCGTCACCGCCACGGCAATGTCCCTAAAACCGGTCCAAATGCAATTGGTTGCATCGCAACACTTGGCCGAAAGTTTGTTTCCGCACCACGACAAGATGTCGTCTTTCGACAACTTCCAGGTGAGCACAACGAGCATCGTTTCGGCTTCTGATCGGCGGAAGATTCAGGCTTTTTCGTGATGCAGCGACCAGCTTACGCGATATTTGGCAGGCATCGCGATCATGTTTGGAGACAGGCGTTAATCGTTGCCGGCAATGCGGTCGATGCGGATCACGAACAGCATCGCCGGCCGGACGGGATGCAGACACAGTTCCGGCGCTTGCGGCCCGAGCAACAGCGCATCGAGCGGCCCAAGTTGCATGGGCGCTGTGCCGGCCACATTAAGCTCGCCGTCGACGCACAGGATGAGCGTTTCATCGGCTCCGGCCCGGATCTCCGTCGGAGCCGAAATCGGCAGGCGCTCGACCGTGTGGGTCGCCTGGGCGCGGCGGGTCATGACGTTGAGATCGGTGATCGGACCGGCGATCAGCGTCGCTTGCGTCGGCACGTCGGCTGGAAAGGCAAGCGGTGCGGAAGCCTTGGTGATTTCGGCCGGCGGCCGGCCAGCGATGTCGAGGACTATGCCTTCGCCTTCCAGCAAGGCCAAGGTCCGGTCGACGCCGGGAAAGCCGGAGAACGGTCCGCTGCTCTCGACGCGCGCCATCGAGACGCGCCAGTCGAAATCGTCGAGCCCCGCACCTGGCGGCGAGACGGCAATCTCCGTCGTCACGCCGCCACCGTTCTTCCACGGCATCGAGCGGTATTCGGCTGCGCGAAGGATGCGCAAGGCGCGGCTCAGCCCAAAATGCCGGGCAGGTTTAGCTGGTTCTCCCTGGCGCACTCAATGGCGATGTCGTAGCCGGCGTCGGCGTGACGCATGACGCCCGTCGCCGGGTCGTTCCACAGAACCCGCTCCAGGCGCTTGGCCGCCTCACGCGTGCCGTCGGCGACGATGACCATGCCGGCATGCTGCGAAAAGCCCATACCGACACCGCCGCCATGGTGCAGCGACACCCAGGTGGCGCCGGACGCGGTGTTGAGCAGGGCGTTGAGCAGCGGCCAGTCGGAGACGGCATCGGAGCCGTCTTTCATCGCTTCCGTCTCGCGGTTCGGCGAGGCGACCGAGCCGGAATCGAGGTGGTCGCGGCCGATGACCACCGGTGCCTTCAATTCGCCCGTGGCGACCATCTCGTTGAAGGCGAGGCCGAGCCGGTGGCGGTCGCCAAGGCCGACCCAGCAGATGCGGGCCGGCAGGCCCTGGAAGGCGATACGCTCGCGCGCCATGTCGAGCCAATTGTGCAGATGGGTATTACCAGGGGTCAGCTCGCGCACCTTGGCGTCGGTCTTGTAGATGTCCTCGGGATCGCCGGAAAGTGCTGCCCAGCGGAACGGGCCGATGCCGCGGCAAAACAGCGGACGGATATAGGCCGGCACGAAACCCGGGAAGGCAAAGGCATTCTCGAAGCCCTCCTCCTTTGCCACCTGGCGGATGTTGTTGCCGTAGTCGAGCGTCGGCACGCCGGCGTTCCAGAACGCCACCATGGCCTCAACATGCTCGCGCATCGACGCGCGGGCCGCCTTCTCGACCGCTTTCGGATCGCTGGTGCGCTTCTCGCGCCATTCGGCCAGCGACCAGCCCTTGGGCAGATAGCCGTTGAGCGGATCATGCGCCGAGGTCTGGTCGGTAACGATGTCGGGGCGCACGCCGCGCCGCACCAGTTCCGGCACGATGTCGGCGGTGTTGCCGACCAGGCCGACCGATTTCGCCTCACCGGCTTTGGTCCAGCGCTCGATCTTTTCCAGAGCCTCGTCGAGCGTGTCGGCGCGCTCGTCGACATAGCGGGTGCGCAACCGGAAATCGATGCGGTCGGGATCGCATTCGACGGCCAGGCAGCACGCGCCGGCCATCACCGCGGCGAGCGGCTGGGCGCCGCCCATGCCGCCGAGGCCGCCGGTCAGGATCCATTTGCCCCTGAGATTACCACCATAGTGCTGGCGACCGGCCTCGACGAAGGTCTCGTAGGTGCCCTGCACGATGCCTTGCGTGCCGATGTAGATCCACGAGCCGGCCGTCATCTGGCCGTACATCATCAGGCCCTTTCTATCGAGCTCGTTGAACTTCTCCCATGTCGCCCAGTGCGGCACCAGGTTCGAGTTGGCGATCAGCACGCGCGGGGCGTCCAGATGGGTGCGGAACACGCCGACCGGCTTGCCCGATTGCACCAGCAGCGTTTCGTCGTCGCCAAGCGTCTTCAGCGAGGCAACGATGCGGTCGAAATCGTTCCAGGTGCGCGCCGCCCGGCCGATGCCGCCATAGACGACCAGTTCGTTGGGGTTTTCAGCGACGTCCGGGTCGAGATTGTTCATCAGCATGCGCAACGCCGCTTCCGTCAGCCAGGTGCGGGCGTTGAGCTCGCTGCCGCGCGGGCTGCGCACTTCACGGACGTTGTGGCGAGGATCGGTCATGATTGTCCCTTTCGAATGAGGTGCACCGCGCGTCAGCGTTCGGTCCAGGCGATCGCGGTTTCCAGGATCTTTCTCAGCGTGACGCGGATCGGCGCCGCGAATTCGGCGTCGTAAGGCACCGGCCAGTTATCCGGTTCGCCCTTGCCTTCGGGCTCGCGCATGTAGCCGCGGTTGGAGAGCTCCATCTGCAGCGCGTGAACGCCGGCCTGCGGCTGACCGAAATGGCGCGTGATCCAGCCGCCCTTGAAGCGGCCGTTGACGACGCAGCTCTCGCCGGTTTCGGCGAGGATCTGCGTGACTTTCTTCTGCAGCGCCCGATCGGCGCTCTTGCCATCATTGGTGCCGAGATTGAAGACCGGCAATTTGCCTTCGAAAAGGCGCGGCAGCACCGAGCGGATCGAATGGCAGTCATAGACGACGATCTTCCCATGCAAAGCGCGCAGCCTGTCGAGCTCGGCCTGCAGGGCGGCATGATAGGGCACGAAGAATTTTTCGCGGCGTTCGTCGATCTCAGACGGCCCCGGCTCTTCGCCCTCACGGTAGAGCGGATCGCCGTCAAAGGTCTCGGTCGGGCAGAGACCGGTCGTCGTCTGGCCGGGATAGAGCGAAACGCCGGACGGATCGCGGTTGACGTCGATGACGGTGCGCGAGATCGCCGTATGCACGACCGTCGCGCCGAGGTCTTCTGCGAAGTCATAGAGCTTGTCGATCCACCAGTCGGCGTCACGGCGGCCAAGCCAAGGCGACACCAGCCGGTTGTCGAGGCCAGCGAGATCGATGCCGGTATGCGGGATCGAGACCAGCAAGGGTGCTGTGCCTTGGGTGACGGTGAGCCAGGAGGGTGAGCTCATTGAAGGTCCTCCGACGTTGGAGCTCTACGGCGCTCTCCCTCTCCTGGGGGGAGATTGGCAGCTGGGGCGCCTCGTGCAGTCCTGCAACGTTGGAGATTGGCGAAAGCCTTGACGCCAGCCAATCTCCCCCCTCGTGGGGGAGATGTCCGGCAGGACAGAGGGGGGCGCGACAGAACGCAACCTTGCGATCGTCTTTGAGCAGCGACCTCGGTTGTTTCCGGTTGCGACGTATTTTGTTCTTGCTTTGTGCCGGCAGCTATGCTACTAATTCGAATATGGTGCTGATTCGGCCCAACGACCCGCCCTCGAGGCGGGTTTTTTGTTGCCGGGCTGAGGTTGGCGGGACAGCGCCCCCCTCTGTCCTGCCGGACATCTCCCCCACGAGGGGGGAGATTGGCTGTCGTCGACGGTTTCGCCAACGTCCGACCTGTCATGGCGAGCGGGCTCACGACGTCACCCCCGGCAGCCTTACCGCGCTTGCCGCATCCACCGCCGCGCCGCTGCGTACCATGGCGACGGCCTTCTCCATGTCGGGGTGGAAATGCCGGTCGTTGTCGAGATGCGGCACCTCTGCCCTGACCAGCCGGCGCACCGCCTCCAGTGCCGCGCTCGAGGCCAGCGGTGCGTGGAAATCGCAGCCTTGTGCGGCGGCCAGCAATTCGATGCCGATGACGGCGGTCGCATTCTCGACCATGCCGATCAGCCGGCGCGCGCCATGCGCCGCCATCGAGACGTGGTCTTCCTGGTTGGCCGAGGTCGGGATTGAATCGACGCTGGCCGGATAGGCTTTTTGCTTGTTTTCAGAAACCAGTGCTGCCGCCGTTACCTGAGGGATCATGAAACCGGAATTCAAACCCGGCTTGGGCGTCAGAAAGGCCGGCATGCCCGACAGCGCGGGGTCGACCAGCATGGCGATGCGCCGCTCCGACAGCGAGCCGATCTCGCAGACGGCGAGCGCGATCATGTCGGCGGCGAAAGCCACCGGCTCGGCGTGGAAATTGCCGCCCGAAAGTGCGGAGTCGTCCTC
Organism: Mesorhizobium sp. WSM4836; assembly: GCF_055811815.1. Taxonomy (NCBI): domain Bacteria; kingdom Pseudomonadati; phylum Pseudomonadota; class Alphaproteobacteria; order Hyphomicrobiales; family Phyllobacteriaceae; genus Mesorhizobium; species Mesorhizobium sp. WSM4836. The sequence goes on along the minus strand of NZ_JBVVQF010000039.1, from coordinate 4,560 downwards.
GGCAAAGATCAGCGGATTGTCGGTGACGCCGTTGGCCTCGGTACCGAGCGTGTCGGCGGCCTTGCGGAGCACGTCGAGCGCTGCGCCCATCACCTGCGGCTGGCAGCGCAGGCAGTATGGATCCTGCACACGCTCGTCGCCGACGCGGTGCGATTCACGGATGGCGCTGCCGGCCATCAAATTGCGCAACGCCTCGGCCGTCTCGATCTGGCCGCGATGTTTCCTGAGCAGTTGGATGCGTGGATCGAACGGAGCGTCGGAGCCCTTGGCGGCATCGGTCGACAGCGCGCCGGCGACCAGCGCCGACTGGAAGAGCACTTCCGCCTCGAACAAAGCAGCCAGGGCATAGGCGGTCGAAAACTGCGTGCCGTTGAGCAGCGCCAGGCCTTCCTTGGCGCCCAATGTCACCGGCTCCAGGCCGTGCGAAACGAAGGCGACCTTGGCGGGAAAGCGGCCATGCGGGGTAAAGCACTCGCCGACGCCGATCATCACGGCGGTCATGTGCGACAGCGGCGCAAGGTCGCCGGAAGCGCCGACCGAGCCTTGCGCCGGCACCACGGGGATAACGTCGTTGGCCAGCATCGCCTCGAGCAGTTCGATGGTCCGCGGCCGCACGCCGGAGGCGCCCTGTGCCAGGCTGGCCAGCTTCAGCGCCATCATCAGGCGGCAAATTGCGACTGGTATCGGCTCGCCGACGCCGGCGGCATGAGACAGCACTATGTTTCGCTGCAGCGTCTCGAGGTCGGCGGCGGGGATGCGAACGCTGGCCAGCTTGCCGAAGCCGGTGTTGATGCCATAGACCGGCTCGCCCTTGGCAACGATCCTGGCGACAGCCTCGGCGCTGGCCTTGATCTTCGGCCGGCAGGCATCGTCGAGTCTCAGTGCGGCGCCGCGATAGATAGCGCGCCAATCGGCCCGCGTGGCATTGCCTGGCCTTAGCTTGAGTTCGGTCATTGTCCCCTCCAGATGCGGGCATGCAGCGGGTTGAAGCCCATACGGTAGACGAGTTCGGCCGGGCGCTCGACATTCCAGATCGCCAGATCGGCGGATTTTCCGGCCTCCAGCGTACCGGTCTGTCCAAGCAGCCCGAGCGCGCGGGCAGCCTCGCGGGTGACGCCGGCAAGGCATTCATCGACGGTCAGCCCAAACAATGTCGCCGCCATGTTCATGGTCAGAAGCAGCGAGGTCAGCGGCGATGTGCCAGGATTGTTATCTGTGGCAACGGCCATCCTGACGCCATGCTGGCGAAAGAGCGCGATCGGCGGCTTCTTGGTCTCGCGGATGAAGTAGTAGGCGCCGGGCAGGATGGTCGCCACGGTTTCGGCCTTGGCCATCGCCGCCGCACCGGCCTCGTCGGTGTATTCGAGGTGGTCGGCCGATAGCGCACCGTAGCGCGCCGCAAGTTCGGCGCCGTGCAGATTGGACAGCTGGTCCGCATGGAGCTTGACCGGCAGGCCCGCCGCCTTGGCGGCATCGAACACGCGGGCGATCTGCTCGGGCCAAAAGGCGATGCCTTCGCAAAAACCGTCGACGGCATCGGCCAGGCCCTCGGCAGCGACGGCCGGCAAGATCCCGTTGGCGACAAGATCGATAAAGGCGTCCTTGTCACCTTTTGCTTCGGGCGGCAGCGCATGAGCGCCGAGGAAAGTGGTCCTGACCGTCACCGGCCGCTCACCGCCCAACCGTCGCGCGGCGCGCAGCGACTTCTTCTCGTTTTCGAGGTCGAGACCGTAGCCGGATTTGATCTCGACGGTTGTGACACCTTCGGCGATCAGCGCATCGAGGCGCGGCAGCGACTGGGCGACCAGCTCGACCTCGCTCGCGGCGCGCAATGCCTTGACCGAGGAAACGATGCCGCCGCCGGCCTTGGCGACCTCCTCATAGGTGGCGCCGGCCAGCCGCAACTCGAATTCATTGGCACGGTTACCGGCATGGACAAGATGGGTGTGGCAGTCGATCAGGCCGGGCGTGATCCAGCGGCCTTCGCAGTCGGTCGCCTCGGCCCCTTTTCTAAGTGCTGCCGGCATGTCGGCTTCCGGCCCGGCATAGACGATCCGGCCGTTGTGCACGGCGATTTCGCCGTGCTCGACGACGCCTGACCCGGGGCTGCTTTCGGCCATGGTCGCGAGGCGCGCATTGCGCCAGAGGTGAAGCTCCCCTGCCCCGCTTTTGCTCTCTGCAGCCATTATCTTTTCCGTTTCAATAGGAGACGATTATGTATATACATATGAAAAGGCACTGCAAGCGCTATCATCGCACGGCAGACCGGGATTTGGAGAAAAACGTGACAGCAATCTTTGCGGAACAGGCACTTCTGCCCGACGGCTGGCACAGCAATGTGCGGATCCTAATCTCCGACGGCAAGATCGCAACGGCCGAGGCGAATACCTCGCCCCTGCCTGGCGACGAGCGCCATGTCATCCTCTTGCCCGGCATGCCGAACCTGCACAGCCATGCCTTCCAGCGCGGCATGGCCGGCCTTGCCGAATTGCGCGGCCCTTCCGCCGACAGTTTCTGGAGCTGGCGCGAGGTGATGTACCGCTTCGCGCTGGCGATGACGCCGGACCAGGTCGAGGCGGTCGCGGCCCAGCTCTATGTCGAGATGCTGGAGGCCGGGTTCTCGCGCGTCGGCGAGTTTCACTATCTCCACCACGACCGTGACGGCCGGCCCTATGCCAATATCGCGGAGATGGCGGAGCGCATCATTGCAGCAGCCGCCGAGACAGGCATCGGGCTGACTTTGCTGCCGGTGTTCTACGCGCATTCCTCTTTCGGCGGCGCTGCGCCAAATGAAGGCCAGCGGCGGTTCATCAACGATGTGAAGCAGTCGTCGCGGCTTGTTGAGAAATGCCGCAAAGCCATTCGCGCGCTGAATCGAGGCGTCGTCGGCGTCGCCCCGCACAGCCTGCGCGCCGTGACACCGGAGGAACTCGCCACGGTCACAACGCTTGCGCCGGAGGGGCCGATCCACATCCACGTCGCCGAGCAGATAAAGGAGGTGGAGGACTGCCTTGCCTGGTCCGGGGCGCGGCCGGTCGAATGGCTGCTTGCCAACGCCAAGGTCGACCAGCGCTGGTGCCTGATCCACGCCACCCACATGAGCGAAACCGAGACGGTGCAAATGGCGAAAAGCGGCGCCGTTGCCGGGCTCTGCCCGATCACTGAGGCCAATCTCGGCGACGGCACCTTTGCCGCGCCGCTGTTCATGCAGCATGGCGGCCGCTTCGGCATCGGCTCGGATTCCAACGTACTGATCGGCCTGCCGGACGAGTTGCGGCAACTCGAATATTCGCAGCGCCTCGCCCACCGCGCCCGCAACGTCATGGCGGTCGCCGGCGGCTCGACCGGCCGCGCTTTGTTCGATGCGGCGCTCGAGGGTGGCAGTGCCGCGCTGGGCGCCGGCCGCTCGCGGATCGCTGCTGGTATCTCGGCCGATTTCGTCTCGCTCGACGGCAAGCGTCCGTCGCTGGCCGGCAAGACGGGCGATGCAATCCTCGACGCCTGGATTTTTGCCAACGGCACCAAGGTCGATTGCGTCTGGGTACACGGCAAGAAACTGGTCAGCGGCGGCAGGCATGCCAGGCGCGATGCTATCGCCGAGCGGTTCCGCAAGGTGATGACGGCGCTTTCGGCATGAGCCTGATCGGGACAATAAGCGCGGATTCTGGAAGCGCGGAAGGCAGCGAGGTTCTTTCGCTGCACCAGCGCATCCTGTCGGACATCAGCGAGCGGATCCTGTCAGGCGCCTGGGCGCCCGGCCACCGCATTCCGTTCGAGCATGAACTGACGGCCGAGTACAATTGCTCGCGCATGACGGTGAACAAGGCGCTGTCGCAGCTGGCCAAGGCCGGGCTGATCGAGCGCCGGCGTCGTTCGGGCAGTTTTGTCCGCCGGCCGCAATCGCAGGCGGCGGTTCTGGAAATCCACGACATCCGCATCGAGGTCGAGGCGCTTGGCCTGCTCTATCGCTATGAGCGCATGGCGCGAAACAGAAGGCGCAGCAGCGCCGACGACCGCGCCCTGCTGGAACTCGACGTCGCCGGGCCGGTGCTGGCGCTGGAGTGCCAGCATTTCGCCGGCAACCGGCCGTTCGCCCACGAGCAGCGGCTGATCAACCTGGCTGCCGTGCCGGAAGCCGCGGAAGAGGCGTTTTTCGACACCGCACCCGGTCCGTGGCTGATCGGCCGCGTGCCGTGGAGTGCGGCGGAGCATCGCATTCGCGCGGTTGCCGCCGAAAAGCACATCGCGGCGGCACTCGACATCGCGACCGGCGCGCCGTGCCTGGTGATCGAGCGGCGGACATGGAGCGCCGAGCACCCCGTCACCCATGTCCGGTTCACCTACGCGGCAGAGAACCACACGCTGGTGGCACGGTTCACGCCGTCGCAGGGGTAAACCCTCCCTCTCGAGGGGAGGGTCGCGGAGCAAATTGCCGCATGGCGGCATTATGTGACGCGGGGTGGGGTCGGTGCAGCCTCGCCGGGGGCCCCCCCCCCCCCCCGGGGCGGGGGGGGGGGGGGGAGGGGGCGCCCCCCCCCCCCCCGGGGGGGGGGGGGGGGG
>NZ_JBVVQF010000038.1:12657-38753 GCF_055811815.1 Mesorhizobium sp. WSM4836 | reverse complement strand
CCTCCCCCGCTTCCACCGCCGCTTCCACCGCCGCTTCCGCCACCGCCACGAGAAGGAATGACAGGCGCAGGAGCAGGCTCGTCCTCAACCGGTACAATCACCTTCTTCGCGGTTTTTTGTTTGCGAATGGGCTTGGCGACCTTCGGCGGAGGAACCCTGCGGAGAATCCTCGGCTGGGGCGTTTCGACCAGCGGCGTCGGTTCGAGTTTCGGGACCAGGGAAGTGCAGCCCATGAGGCCTGCCACGAGGCCGGATAGTGCTGTTCCAACTATCGCTTGTCTCAATACTCTGCCCACCACTTCCTCCTTGGTCAAAACAAGTCCCGACGCGGATTGGCTTCTTCCCAGACTCGTCTGGCCGCGTTAACCAGTTGAGTGTCTTGTGAACCGGAGCCTGGAAGCTTCCATTTCAGTTCCTGTCGCAGTTGTCTCAGCGCCGTCGTTTTTGGCTTCGATCCGAACTTTGCCAGCGTCCTCTGGGCGTCCGGCAGTTCCTTGCGCACGTCAAGTGCCGCCGCAAGTGCAAGGAAGCGCACGGCAAGGGCCTGATCGGCCTTGTCGCCCTTTTGCATTTCGAGGGCCGCGCGATCGTAAGCTGCGAACGGATCACCCCGCGCGATCCCAATTTCGAACAATCTTTGCGCTTCTGCGAAGCTCCGTTCCACACCGACACCGTCCCGATACATTCGAGCGAGGCTGCCGGGGGCATAGGGCTGGCCGAGATCGATGGCCTGCTGAAATAGCGCTAGCGCCTTTTTGGGATCCTTATCCACGCCCTGCCCGGACAAGTAATTGCGCCCGAGCAGGTTCATGGAATACATGTCCTGCCGCTGGACACCCGCTTGCAGGAAGGCAACAGCGCGGGCCGGATCAGCGGCTACGCCGTTGCGGCCCTCGGTGAAGATCGCGGCCAGATCGTTCATCGCATAGGTGTGCCCCATCGCTGCCGCCTTGAGCAGCAGGTCCAAGCCCTTGTCGGTGTCGGGCTTGACGCCATAGCCATTGAACAAGGCGCGACCCCACGACGTCATCCCATAGGGATCGCCCTTGTCGGCGGCCGCCGCGTAGAGGGCATTGGCCTGGGTGCGGTCCAGGGCTATCCCGGTTCCGGTCGCATACATGTAGCCGAGTTCGAACACCGCGCGTACATGTCCCTTCCTGGCCGCCTCCTCGATGGCTGTTTTGGCTTCGTCGACCTTGCCTGCTGCCAGTAACGCCCGCCCAAGTTCATAGCGGAAGCGCGGGACTTCGGGATAAGTCTTTACCGCGGCCTCGCAAAGCTCCACCGCGCTTGCGCCAATTTCATTCGGCAGTAGGCCCGGGGTGACGCCTTGCAGATCGAGAGGTTCGCCGGCAGCCGTGTCGCACGGATCGATCGTCGGTGACAGTTTCATCGTGGCCGGCTTGGATGAGCTGCTGTCCGCCCGGATTTCGAAGCCGACCTCGACCTTGGCTTCCTCGCCGATCTGCGGTTCATAGCGCAGTCGGTCGACCTCTCCGGCCATCAGGCTCGACTGCGGGGACAGAGTTCGATCGGGCAGCGAGAGCGTTCCCGTTGCCGGATAACTCGATACTTTTAGGCTGACGGCGGGATCATCGGTCGGGAAGTCCAGATCCAGCGCAACTGGACCCACGCCCACGGGAACGTCGATATCGCGATTTTCGATCGCTTCGGCCGCACCGGTGATATGAATGCCACGCTCCAGCACCTGCTGCTTCTGCTCGGCCTCGAGCGAGGCTATGATCTGTTCGCCTTGCGCACCTTCGCCGCTCTTGACCCTGAACACAACGATGCCTTGGGTTTGGCCGCCCCAGTTGTCATGCGTCGCATAGGCCAGCATGTCGACCTCTTCCTGCGGGGCGACTCCCTTGGGAACATCCATCTGCAGGCGCGGCAGATCCTTGCCCTCGATCGGCACGCCCAACCCGACAGGCTTGCCGTCCAGCATCAAACGCCCCAAAACGGGCGGTCTTTCGATGCTCAGGGTAATCGTGCCACCGTCCACATCGACCGGTTCCGGCAGGCCCAAGTCGACTGGTCCGACTCCTGACAGTACGACCTTCTCCAGCACCGGCGGCAACGAGGGTCGATTGCTGCGTCGCATCAGGACGACTTCGTCGATCAGCGATGAGTTCTCCCAGGGAACCTGGAGGCCGTTTGTGGCCTCCACCACATCGCGGCGCACCGCCGCCATCACGGTGCGGATCTCCTGGTTCGGGGCCAGCGCGCGACGGGAAAACGCCGCCGAAAACGGGCTAAGTTCGCCCGCGCCGTCATAAGCCGCCGCCCCGGGTTCGGTGGCGAAAGCAATCAGGGTGTTCAGCGAGCTTCTCACCTGTGCGAGCCCGGTATTGCCGGCAGTGATGAGTTGGTCTCTCAGCCAGTAATTCTTGCGCGGGAAAGGATTGTTGCGGCAGGCATCGAGTATGATGACCTGAATCTTTGATTTCGAACGCAGCTGTTCCAGCACATCGTTGAGCTTGATGGCCTGGACCTCGATGTCCGCCGCCTGCTTCAAGGAGGCATCGACCGGGATCAGAAAATTTTCGCCACCGATCTGGAATCCGTGGCCGGAGTAGTAGACGACGGCCAGCTCGGCGCCGTCGGCGGCGGCAAGATAGTTGCGGAACTGCTCCTCGAATTGCAGCTTCGTCAGATCGCTTGCGACGAAGACCTCGAACCCTGCCAGTCGAAACGTTTTGGACACGTCTTCGGCATCCTTGGCCGGGTTCTTGAGTGCAGGGAATTGTCGGTAATCGGAGTTGCCGATAACAAAGGCCACCCTTCGGTCGGCGCACGCTTCAAAGGTCGTGAAGCTCGCGAGGAGGAAGGCTGCGATGATTCCGCAAAGTCGGAGCATGGCAAATCCCTTGAACGCTATTGCCTCGCCCACAAGAACTCGGCATGTGGTAGCAAGGTCCGTCAGAGAGCATGCAATCTGCCGAGACAAGAAGAGAGAAAAGCCGTCGCGACAGCGGGCATATTCCTCATTTGATCGAATGCTAAATTACATCAGGCGCCGAGTGTCTGCAACTCTGTCGCACGTCCACGCGTGCTCGTTAGAGCCCTGGTCGCTCTGCTCGGTCGGCCACGCACTACGTGCCAACCAGTCCAGCCACTGCGACGGATCGGGGTCGCATCGAGGTAGTGCTACTGCTCCAATGCGCTTAAGCGTCGCCGGTATGCCGGCCTTTGGGTGCCGAGCAGTCGTTGCCACCCCTTCCGCGGCATCCCATTTCTGCGCCCGCAGCCGCGCACTGGCCCTCTAAACGGAATCGGTCGAGGGGGTATGGGGCCGAGCTCCTACATCTTCGAAAAGAAGCGAGCCTCTTTGCCTTCTTGAAAGCTGCCGGCGCTACAGTTCATTTTTTTTTGAGCCGGATGCGCCTGTCCGGCTTGAAGGGTGGGCCGATGTGATAACGGTTCACGGCGCTACAGAGCTTGACCGTGACCGCGCCAAGACACACCTCTCGATCTGCGGAAGATCGGCAGCGCTAGGCCGCGAAGCCGATCTGTCCTGGCATGGCTCGGCCGGAAGCGGAAGAGACAGGGCCTTCATGGTTCAGCGCTCCACGATGGCGATGCGACGGTTGTACCAATTGGCCGCGCTCGACTGGCTCAGGTTGAGGGCGAGAGATGATGAATACGCCCTCGATCGAATGGCTGGACTTGCTGATGATGGTGTTCATGAAGGTAAGGAAGTCCGGATAGCCGACCGCGATCGCCAGCGGGTGCCCGCAGGCTGGCGGCGCCAGGCAGAAAGTCCGAAAAGCTTACGGGAATCTAAGGCAAATTGGACGCCGCAGCGGACAATGAGGTTCACGGAAATCCGGGCGAACATCCGGATGGGAACGGTCAACATCGTCGGCGGACGAGCGTCTGAAAAGGGCTGTCGGCGGTTCCGTCGTGGGAACGAAAATTCTGATTTTGGTTATCTATCCGCCCCATCCATCATTGACGCCACCGTTCAGATCTGGTTCGCCGCTTGTATTCGCAGACGGACGAGGTTTGAGTCCAAACCGTCGCCGGCGGCGATCATTCCGTACAAGCATGGATATCATGCGCAGCGTTGCCTAGTGCCTGTGCTGAAAGATGATACAAATCGTGGTAAGTAAGTAAAATATGTCCAGCTTGGCAGCAGTCAGGTGACGTTACCTACCAGGAGGCGCAGTTCGGCTGAAAAGGAGCTTGAGGTGAAAGCAGTGTGGTTTTGGCTCTCGTTCGTCGCCACCGGCGTTCTCGCATCGGCCTATCTCGCTGTTCCCGTTGCAGCGCAGGAACAGCGCGGTGCTGCGACTATCGTTGCGGCTATGCGCGGCACGTCACCTCCGGCGAACTGGCGACGTCGAAACGGTTATCGCCTGATGGTGGAGGACCGGGTGTCGGGAGCCATCATGGAGCGCCTGATGTGTGATTTCGAAGCCGATGCCTCGGCGATCTGCTCGCAATTCAGCTTCGATCCGGCTCGACTGCTCGGCACCACAGGACGCCTTCAGGCCCTTGCAGCGGACGGCGTGCTGGACATGACGGAAGGCTTCATCCGGATGAGGACTGACCTTTCGTTTCTCATCCGTGCCACTGCTTCCGCCTTCGATGCCTACCTGGAACAGTCGCCGCGGTCCCACAGCAAAGCCGCCTGAATGATCAGCTAAGGCTGTTTATCTGAGTAATCCCTGCACCCCTGGGGATATTTCAAGACTCGATGTGCCTCAATCCGGCACTCTGCGACAGAACATAGCTCTCCAGGCCGTCGACCTGCCGGATGGCACAGGCAATCGCCTCCACATCCATCAAGTTGAAGGCGGTCGACAGTGCGTCCGCCATCGTGGCCCCACGCGCGACGACGCTCAGGCTCGCATAGCGTTGGGGGGTGGATCCGGTTCGCGGGTCAATAATATGGGTAAACCAACCATTCCCATCGAAACGAAAGCCGGCGGGGCTTGAAGTGGCGACGGCGCGGTCCATCACCCGCAACACCTTTAGAATCGAGTCCGGTTTGGAAGGGTCAGCGATGCCAATGCGCCAGGGCCGGTCCTCAGGTGCCGATCCGATCGCACGGCTCTCGCCCATGTCGACGAGCGCGTGCTCAACACCGCCGGCACGTAGCAGATCGACCACCTTGTCGGTAACATAACCTTGCGCGACACCGTTGAACGTCAGCGCCGACCCGGCTGCCGGCAATTCGATGCGGTCTTCGGAATAGGCCAACCTGTCGAAGCCAACCCTGTCGAGTGCCCGCTGTATCAGGCCGCGCGACGGCCCCGTCGCGGCGGCTCCCGGATCAGCAAAATGGCGCTGGTAGGCCATCCACAACGGCTGGACCGTGGGGTCAAAGGCGCCCCCGGTGAGACGCCAGGCATCGTTGCAATGTCGCAGGATTTCGACGAGTTCCTTCGCTGGCGAGACCAGGAAGCCCTGGCGGTTCAGCCTCGCAAGGTCCGAATCCTCACGATAGAGGCTAAATATGTTTTCGAGGCGACGAACTTCGGCCGCAACCTGGTCAACAAGCCTCAGGGCCTGTGCCCGGTCGGGGTGATTAACGACAAGCATCGCCTGGGCGCCCATCGCAACTCCGCGCCAGGTTACAGCGGATGACGCGGCGGGAGCTTGGCGACCAAGAAGAGGAAGCAGTGCCATCCCCGCGGCGGCTGCCGTTATGCCTATCATCCGGCGGCGAGATATTGCTGACATCGTAGCTCCCTCAATTGGTGTTGGCGGCATCAAGAGCTTGTTTGTCCAAGTCGCTATTCGAAGCCGTCCCGGAATCCTGTCCCAGGACATAGTCGCGAGGGAGATCGGCAAAGTTCAGGATCCGTCCCCCATGTTCACTGGCAAAGGCTCGGGCAGAGTCGCTCGAAGAGAAGGGCACCGTTTCCGCCGCGCCCATGCCGCCTTTTTTGTCGCTGCCGATGACGAAAAAGGCATCCTTTGCATTCACCCAGTTGTTGGTGCCCGGTTTCTCCCACTCGGGAGCCTTGGTCATGTCGGATACATAGATTGCCCGAATGTCCTTGGGCTCCTCAGGCAGCATGGTGAAGGCGATCGTATCGCGGGCCGAAGAGAACCAGATTGGCTCGTCATAATTGGCAAGAATGACCTGCCCTTTGGGCCCGGGATGCTCGAGGATGTTCATACCGCAATAACGGCCCATCGCATCTTCGGTCATGGCGAACGGCGCCGGCATCTCCTCTGGGCTGCGCTGACAGGCGCTGAGCGCGACAAGGCTCCCCGCAAGAAGGATCATTCGCAAGCGCATCGTTACAGCTCCCTGTTTGAAAATATCAAGGCGGCAGCCGCCATCGGCGCCACCGTCCACGCAACAAGTGCGGCCAAGAGCGAGAAGGAGCCGAGCGCTGCACTCTGGACGGCGCCCGACATGCCGGATGCCGTGCTGATTTCGGCCGTGCCCATCAGGTTGAGCAGGCGGTAGGCATCAGTAGGGTTGAGAAGAAGCAGTGTATCCAGCACACCGGCGGTAACGAACCGCCCCTGATCGGCTACCAGCAATCCGAGCAACGCCATGTCGTAGATCAGCACGAACAGGAGCCAGATGCCGATGGCAGCTCCGCTGGCGGTTCCATGGTCGCGCGCGAGGGCACTGACCAGATAGCCGATGGCCACGAAGACGGCTCCAAGCAGCATCGATGTTGCAGTCATTGTCGCAAAGGCGAGCCAACTGTCACCGCCGATCGACTTCCCGGTCGCCACCAGTGCCATCGCCGCCACACCGTAGCCGACCACGGTCGCAAATCCCAAAATCGCCAGATGGCCGAGAAATTTGCCGAGAAGCACTTGCCAGCGCTTGAGGGGATAGCTCAGCAGCAACGTCATCGTGCCGCGCTCGATCTCGCCGACGATTGCATCGTGGGAGATCAGAAGTGCGATGAGCGGAACGATGAATATGGTGAGACTGGCCAGGCTGACCACGACCACGTCGAGTGCGCCCGCCCCAACATTGCCGGTCGGTGCGCTGCCAAGGAAGGTCAAGGTCAGCGCGAGCGCCGCCAACAGTGCGGTCGCTGCGATTACCCAGCGGTTGCGCAGCCCTTCGCGAATTTCTTTGACGGCCAGAAGCGCGATCGTGTTCATGCCGATGATCTCTTGCTGAGGAAATGGGCGTAAAGCTCATCCAGGCCGGGCGGCACCATGTCGACGTCGTCGAATGGCGCTTCGTCACCTGCTGCTCGGCGAAGGAACGCGACCTTGCTCTGCGGGGATGCATCCAGTTCGATGGTATGGCCGTTCACCTGCCGGAGATCCGGCGAGTTCCCCATCCAGTCCTTGATACGCTGGACACTCCCATCGGCAACCCTCAAGCGGATAATCGTCGGCAGGCGTGCGATCTGCCGCAGCTCTTCGAGCGACCCGTCCGCTATTTTCCTGCCCTGGTTCAAAATGATGACGCGCGAGGCGTTCCCTTCGAGCTCGTTGAGGGCGTGTGATGACAAAAGGATCGTCGCCCCCTCATCCCGCATTTCGCGCACGATGCGGTAGAATTGCTGACGCAGTTCCGGATCGAGGCCGGTGGTGGGCTCGTCCAGCAGGAGGACCCTGGGCTTTCCAATCAGCGCTTGCGCCAATCCCAGCCGCTGCCGCATGCCTTTCGAATAGGTGCCGATGCGGCGGTCCGCGGCATGTGCCAAGCCGACACGATCGAGCAGCCCGTCCACACAACGGGGGCCTTCGCTCTTCAATCCGACGTAGAATCGGAGCATTTCCCGACCCGTCAGAACCGGATTGAACGAGACGGTTTCAGGCAGGTAGCCAAGGCGCCTGCGAACGGCAGAATCGCCGGAAGACGGATCCTGCCCCAGCACGGCGACCGAACCGGTCGAGGGGCGGCTCAGTCCAAGCATCAGCTTGATCAGGGTCGTCTTGCCTGCCCCGTTGTGTCCAACAAGAGCGACGATCTCCCCTTCGCCCACTTCGAAGGAAACATCGTCGAGGGCCTTGACCCTGCCGAAGTGCTTGGCGACCGAATTCAATTGAACATTCAAGCTCACCTGATTTCCACTCCTTTGGTTTCGACGGGCCTCATCAGCGGACGGGTGTCGACGACGCCGCCCGGAAAGACCGCAGGAAATCTGGTCTGCGCCCAGCGGATCACCTGCACGGCAGGGCTGTTGACGAGAACCTTCGCGGCCGGCGCTGTCCAAAGAACCCTGTCGACCACGTCGTTCGGCCGGTAGGAATTGTCGCCAATGCCGTCCCCATCCAGATCGAAGGCCGGATTGTCGCTCCAGTAGTTACCCCGTCCGCCGCCCGACCAGTCGAGGTAGCGCGTGCCGACATACTTCACCTGGTTGCGATTGCGGATGAAGGCATTGCCGGCCATCTCGTTGCCTTCCGAACCGGCTGTGAAATGCACGCCGATCTGGCAACCCTCGAAGCGATTGCCGAGAAACCGGTTCTTGTTGGCATTGTAGATGAAGACGCATTTTTCGGGTCCCAGGCGGTTGGTGGCCGCCGTCGCAGGCAGCACCGCGTTTGCGTCGCCTGCAGGAAGGCCGTCAGGAGCGGCAAAACGCTGTCCGTTGCTCGTCCATCTTCCGATGGGCTGCATCCGGCCGCGGACCACGTTGCCGCTTATTTCGGAGCCATTGGCATAGTTGAACAGCAGCCCGTTGTCGCGGTCGCCATCGGACAGGTTGTCTGTAACCCGCAGCCTGCTGGAATACATGATGGCATAGCCGACCACGTTGCCGACCGATACATTGCCGCTGATCACGCTGTCATTCGTGTACATGTAATGGATAGCAAAGCGCACATCGTGAAAGGTGTTCGCGCTGAATTCATTGTGTTTGCTGGCGGCCGCAAAGATGCCGTCACGACCGAAGCTGATCTGGTTGCCGACAACCTTGGCGCCGGGCGCGTTCCAGACGGATACGCCATTGCCCGACTGGTTCGTCCGACCTCGGTGCATTCCTTCTATGCGGTTGCCCCTTGCGACGGCGCCCGCGGCGCCGTGGAGATAGATGCCGTAGAGATTACCGAGGATTGTGTTTCCCTCGACGAGCGCGCCCTCGGCTGTCTCTTTGACAAATACGCCGGCGTCCATCGTATCCAGGTTGGATCCTGAACCAACGATCTTTAGCCCGCGCACGACAGCGTTCGCCGCCTCGACGGTGATCACGCTTCCCTGACCGTCGCCCTTGACGACTGCGCCCGTCTCGCCTTGCAGCGTCAGCCGCTTGGTGATCGATACCGGACCCTGGTGCGCGCCGGCCTTTAGCAACAGCAGGTCTCCGGGAGCGGCGGCATCGACGATGGTTTGCAGGTGCGCCTCGTCAGCCGGCACGGCGATTTCCGCCGCCCCGGCGCAGAAGCTGGGAATGGCGGCAAGAAGCGCCGCCATTACCAAACTCGCGATGGTCGCCAGCCGAGCCATGCCGTCACGCAGCCTGCGGCTCGACGAACATGCGGCCCTGCATCTCCATGTGCATGGCATGACAGAACCAGGAGCAGTAGTACCAGTAGACGCCTGCCCGGTTGGCCGTGAACGTCACTGAGGCTGTCGCCTGGGACGCAACCTCCATATTGATGCCGTAATTGACGATGGCAAAGCCATGGGTGAGGTCTTCCACCTCATCGATGTTGGTGACGTAGACTGTGACCTCGTCGCCTTGCTTGACGGTGAAGCTCTCCAGCCCGAACGCCGGTGCGGCCGACGTCATGTAGACGCGAACCTTGTTGCCGTCGCGGATGACTTCGCTATCAGCCATCAGGTCGATCCCGTCGGCAGCTGCCTGCTTGACTGCGTCCGCGAAGAACGGGTCTGCCCGATCCCATGCACTGACTGGATTTATTTTCGACCTGTGGACCAGGGTCGCGTCATGCGGCTCGGCAAAGCTCGGACCGTCATGGACGAGCGCCATGGTGTCACCGGAAATGTCGATGAGCTGATCGTTCTCCGGTTTCAGCGGCCCGACATTTAGGAATCGGTCCTTGGAGAACTTGTTGAGCGAGACAAGCCATTTGCCGTCGGCCTCCCTCGTCTGCCCCATCGAGGAGTGATTGTGGCCGGGCTGGTAGTGGACGTCGAGCTTCTGACGGATCGGGTCGACGGATTCGCCGCCGAAGGAACGCTTGGCGTCGTCGATGTTCCATTTGCAGATCTGGCTGTCGATGAACAGAGTTGTGTAGGCATTGCCCCGACCATCGAAAGCCGTGTGCAACGGTCCGAGGCCAAGCTCGGGTTCGGCCACGACTGTATCGCGGGGCTGGATCTTGTCGTCGAAGAGGTCGTCGAACTTGCGCACGTCGAAAACCGTGCACGTAGGCGACAGCTTGCCATTGGCCACGACATGGATGCCGTCCGGCGCGGTATTGATGCCGTGCGGGCTGTTCGGAACCGGAACGTAGCGCGTATAAGGTGAGCCGTGGCGTCCGTCGATGACCGGCACCCCGCCAATTTCCTTGAAGTCACCCTTGGCGACCGCTTGCTCGATGCGCTTGAGATTGAAGATGACGACCCAGTCCTGCTCCTTCGCCATCGTCTCAGCGAGATTGACGCCTTCTTCCGAATTATAGCAGGTGGCGTAGCAATATTTGCCCTGATAGTCGGCATCCACATTGTCCAGGTTGCCGTCCACCATCACCTGCCAGGCGACCTTCATTGTGTCCCCGTCAACGGCGGTGAAGATGGCGTGGTACTTTGCCTTGTCGTCGAGGACCTTGCCGTCGTTCGGAATTGGCACTCTGTCTTCGCCATTGCAGAATACGTAGCCTGTCTTCGGATATTTCTGGACGCGCAGGCCATGCACGGTGTGCTGGTTCGGCAGCTGGATGATCTTGTCGCACTTCATCACGTCGAGGCGGATGCGGGCCACGCGCGTGTTGGCCTTGTCATTCGCGAACAGATAGCGGCCGTCATATGTGCCGTCGGTGAACGAAAGGTGCGGGTGATGAAGATCGCCGTTGAGATAGATGCCGCCCTGGTCCTTCAGGAACTCCTTCGTTTCCGGCAGCAGTCCTTCCGTCAGCACCTTGCGGCTTTCATTGGTCAGGCCCCATCCGGTCGCGCTGCAGCGGTTGAAGACAGGAATCCGCATCAGCTCGCGCATCGACGGTGCGCCGACAATACGGACCTCCCCGCTCTGGCCAGAGGAGAAAAACACGTAGTATTCGTCGAGCTCGCCTGGCAAGACCTCGAACTTTTGCTCTCCCGATGCAGCAGTCTGCGCCGCCGCCGGTGACACCATGCCTGCGCCCAATGTCAGCGTGCCGCCAAGGCCCGACGCACCGGCGGCCGCCACGATTGCCGACGTGCCCAGCAGCTGACGCCTGCTCAGGGTTCTCTTATGGTCTTCCGACATATTCCGTCTCCTTCTGGTTCAGTCTCAGGTCGTTGAACTGGGGACCGGGCTGCTTTGCTCGATTGGCTTGCCTTTGAAGGCGATCACCGGCTTTGCCGGCCCCTTGCCCCGGCTCGACGGTGACGAGAGCGCCTCGAACTTCTCGCGCTTCAGGCGCACCTGGATCATGTGCGGGCAGCGTTGGTCGTCGTGGTAGAGTTCCTGGCAATGCATGCAGTATATGCATTCATTGACGTTGATCTGGCCCTCAGGATGGATGGCCTGCACGGGGCATTCCTTTGCGCATCGCTGGCAGGGCGAGCCGCATTCGGGGTAGCGCTTCAGCCACTCGAACATGCGGATGCGCCCTGGTATGGCGAGCGCGGCCCCGAGGGGGCAGAGATAGCGGCAGTAGAAGCGCTCGATGAACAGGCCAGCTGCGAGAATTGCCAGCGCGAAGATCACGAACGGCCATTCGCGGACGAACTTCAGGATGATCGCGGTTTTGAAAGGCTCGACCTCCGAGTATGTCTCGGCCAGCGCCACCGAATAGAGCGAAAGCCCGAAAAGACCGAGGAAGATGACGTACTTGATCGGCCACAGCCGCTCGTGGAGGCCAAAGGGCAGCTTGATCTGGGGCACCCTCAACAACTGCGCCAGGTTGTTGGTCAGTTCCTGGAGTGCTCCGAAAGGGCACAGCCAGCCGCAAAACGGACCGCGGCCCCAGAAAAGCAGCCCCGTCGCCACCGCGGCCCAAAGCAGGAAGATGATCGGTGCCGAAAGGAAGAATTCCCAGCTGAAGCCGCTGATCAACGAGTTGAAAAACGTCAGCACATTGACGACCGAGAGCTGCGCATTGGCATACCATCCCAGCCAGACCAGCGTGAAAAGCAGATAGGCGCGCCGTACCCATCCAAACAGGCGCGGCCGCCGAACCAGCCAGTTCTGGAAGAAGAAGATGGCGGTAAGGACTAGGAGCGCGAGCACGGTTATGGCGACCGATACCGTGTCCAACCTCCAGATCTTCATCCAGAGCGGTTCCTGGTCCGGGAAAGTTTCGGCCGGCTCTGCAGCGGGTGCCAGTGCCGCCCGTTCGGAGCCCGACTTAACGGCCTCCTGCGTTGCTGGCGGCTCGACCGTCAGGTAGCGGTCCGGCAGCGCGTAGCCTAAATTGAACGGAAGGATAGCCTTGTCACGCGCGCCAAAGCTGCGCTGGACGAGCAACTGCAGTTCCCAAGGCTGTGACAGGTCAAGCGAGAATTCGTCCGGTACGGTAAGCAGCGCGATTTCGCGCAGGCTTGGTGCGCCTTTGGCCGCCAGATCGCCGAGTCTGATGTGATTTCGGTCGCGGAACCGGACGCCCTGGCCGTCCTGCAGGAGCTCGATCCGGTCAAAAATCCCGCCCCGTACGTAGCCTGATCCTTTGAAGGAATAGGCGCCATCGCCGGCCACGACGATCGCCTGCTGCCCAGGTTTGAGCTTCTTTTGCAGGCGCTCGTAACCGGCATCTCCAAGGAGGCTGCGGCCGATGGTCGGCACGCTGACCGGTGCCACATACAATTCGACGAAGCGATCGCCCGGACTGGGTGTCTCGGGCCTGGCGGCTGCTTCTGGATGGCCGGCTTGAGCGAAAGCGTCAGAGACCTCACCAACGGTGAGACGGAGGCTGCGGACAGAGCCGTCCCCAAGGAGTGAACTCCAGTCGCGAATTTCGGACTTGGACAGATCCGGTTGCTTTGCCAGGGCCTGGACGGCAGGTGCGACAGCTGAGCTGGTTGCGGCAAGACGATTGCTTCGGATTAGCTTGACGGCGGAGCGCACGACACTGTCGCTCATCACCAGGACTGTCACGGTGGCGCCGCTGACAATATCAACCTGCGGCAGTTGTTCGGCTCCGGCAGCCACGCGGCTGAGATCCTTGCCGATCAACGAATTGAGCGCCGCGACAACCTTTGCCTGCGGTATGCCTATGAGGACGATCGGTTCCTTGTGCTCGACCAGCTTGATCCCGCGGATAATCCCCGCACCATCAATGCCGACAAGGATCCTGATCGGTTTTCCCGAATATCCGACCGCGTTGGAAAAGTCGGTGTTGAGGTAGGCATATCCGATCTTTCGGCTTCCCGAGTAGATAGGCGCCAGCGGCGGGATGCCCTCCAACTCCCCGTATCGATCCCCATCCTGGATGAGCTCACCGGGCCTGGTGCCAGCCAGGTAGTCATCAAGGCTTCCCGCCGCATGGGTGGGAGCGGACCAGACAATGAGGAGCGCCAGGATTGCGATTGTCCAAGCGGCAAGACGGCGCGCGCTGCTGCCAAAGGTTCGCAGAGGAAACGTCGGCGCATAACGTATGGAGATGCTCCCCGGCATTGGCTTCCTTCTTCTCGTGGTCAAGCGACCAGACGCTGGGTGGTTTCGTTTGCCAGCGCCCCTTGGCGCGTATGTCGGGGGTTTTTGACGAGAGTTCTTTGACGCAGCGCAAACAACTTCGAGGCAGTTAGCCTATTGATAAAGAAACTGGCATCGGAGGAGAGTCATGTCCCGTTTGCAAGCAGAGCCGGCCGCGCCGGTGCGCTCGATGGCGGAACTTCTGGCCATCGCATACGCGATGGAGACAGAATCTGCGGAACGGTACGCGGAATTGGCAAAGCGAATGCGGGGTCACGGTCAGGCGGAATTGGCCGCGGTCTTCGATCGCCTGGTCGCGGAGGAAACGGGCCATATCGAAAACGTTCTCCGCTGGTCCCGACGATCCAGCGGCAATGACCCGGATGTGAGGCACCTCCGATGGATGCCGAAAGGTGTTTTCGACGACGAGAATGCAGCCGTGGTCTCGCCCGAACTCGTGGATGCCTACCATTCGTTCGCGATGGCAGTGAGAAATGAAGAGCGCGCTTTTGCCTTCTGGTCTTATGTCGCTGCAAACTCTCTTTCAGCCGAAGTCCGATCCGCCGCCGAGCAGATGGCGCGGGAAGAGCTGGAACATGCCCGTGTTCTGCGAATCGAACGCCGGCGTGCATTCTTTTCCGATCGCGACGCAAGAGCAGGATCTGCCAGTTCTCGGGATTTTGCAGCCACGGAAGAACAGATCGCGATTCGCCTGAAGGCCTTTGCCGCGTTTCGAGGAGAACGGGATAAGGCCATACTGAGCGACCTGGCAGCAGAGGCACGAGCTCTGGCGCAACAACTCACCACCTCTCCGCTTGGAACGAACAGACGGGTGAGCGCGAGACCGCCCGAATCCTTGGATTCGCTGTGCGAATTCCTGGCCGAATCCTATATCCATGCCGGAGACAGCCTTCCCCTGCAGGCCGACCGCGACCGCGCCCAAGCTCTTGCAACGACCGCCATCAAGCGCGTGGCCACTTTAAGGTATATCAAGGAACAGCCGATATAGTCTTGGCACGAACCGGGGATCCGCATCACGAGGCCCCGTGCGGCTGCCGCGACCGCAGTCGTGGTTGAACAAGCATCGCGCCAAACAGAGCCGCGTAGCCGAGGAACGCCGCCACCCACAAGGTCGCCGATATGTGCAGAAGCAATGCTTGCCCGGGCACGAAGGCGGCGCTGATGCGCAGGACGGCCGCAAGGACGATCGCGACAAAGACCAGGCATGTGCCAGCCGTCGCCCGTAGTTCGCGGCCTGTATGCCCGAGCGTGGCTCGCGTCATGACGGCGAGCGTCATGCATGCCACTGCCCCCACGCTGAAGGCGTGAATGCCCGCCGCCGATGGGACTATCTCCGGAACGATTGCGGCAAGTCCGGCAAGCAGAAGACCGATCGGCACAAAGACGAACGCGACGTGCAGCATCAGCACCAGCGGATCGCGCAGCGTGCGCTCACCAGCCCAGCGCGCAAACCGGGTAGCGTTGAGAACCGCCCCGGCAATCAGCATCACGCCCGTTGCGCTGCTTTCAGGAAAGAAGGCCCAGGCCGCCAATGCGGTTGCCGACCATACGATCGTTACCAGGTCCAAATGGCTGAAGGGTGCGGGCAGGCGTCCGGGATTTTCGCGAACCAGCCAGTTGCGGGTGAAGCTTGGAATGATGCGCCCGCCGATGACCATGATGAGAACGACCGCGGCGCCGAGGCCGAGCCTGCGGCTGATATCCGAAAAGCCTTGGTAGGCCGCTTCGGTATGAAACAGCACATTGGCCGCCAGAAGCACAGCCACCGGCAGCAGCACCTTGAGGTTGCGCCAGTTTCGGCCGGCGATAATTTCGGTCGCGGCGGCGCCCGCTACCGCCAGCAGGAAGGCGCAGTCGACTGTGCCAGCAAAGAGCCAGCCGGTCCGGGCCGAAAAGAATACGGCAACCCTTCCCGCAAGCCATAACAGGACGAGGGCCAGCAGGGGGCGGCCCTGCACAGGCAGGCGTCCAGTCCAATTCGGAATGGCGGTCAGCAGGAAACCCGTCACGACCGCTGCAAGATAGCCAAACAGCATCTCGTGGACATGCCAGTCCACAGGCTGGAAGGCACTGGACGTTGCGAGGTGACCATAAAACAACGGCAGCCAGAACAGGATAGACGCTCCAGCGTAAAGTGAGCCAAGAAGGAAGAACGGCCGGAAGCCGTAAGAAAGAATTGCCGGATAAGTGCCAGGCCGTGTGCGTGGAATTGCCATAACATGCTTTTAGGGAAGGAAGCTGCGGGAGGACTGACGTCCGCCCGCAAGGTTCCGGTTGATCTTTCTGTGCGAAATTTGCTCAGCTTCAATTGCCGGCGGGGACTTCAGCCAGCAAGGCCTCGAACACTTTCTTCGCTTTGCCTGACTGCTTGACCGCGCTTGCCTCTTCGAGATTGACCGGCTTGCCGACTACGATCAGCGCCACCATGCCCATCCCGTAGTGAGGGGTGCACTTCACGCCATAGACACCCTCTTTGTCGAGCGTAACGGTGATTTGCTCGCTCGGCTTGCCCTTGAATGTCTTCGCACCGTCCGGGATCATGCCCTTTATGCTTTCGGCGTTGTGGGTTTTGTCGGTCGGCACGAATGTGACGGTGTCTCCCGGCGCTGCCTGGACGAAGTCGGGCTGGAAGACCATCACGCCTTTCTCGCCCTTGTTGAGCATCTGGAC
This sequence comes from Mesorhizobium sp. WSM4836, assembly GCF_055811815.1. Taxonomy (NCBI): domain Bacteria; kingdom Pseudomonadati; phylum Pseudomonadota; class Alphaproteobacteria; order Hyphomicrobiales; family Phyllobacteriaceae; genus Mesorhizobium; species Mesorhizobium sp. WSM4836. The sequence goes on along the minus strand of NZ_JBVVQF010000038.1, from coordinate 22,380 downwards.
CTGGTAATCGGCAGCGTGTGCCGCTCCGGTCAACACCGATGCCGCCAGGGCGGCGGCGAATGCGATTGGGTATTTCATGATCTTGCCTTTTCGTTCAGAGATTGTCGACGGCATCTGCCGCTGGGCCTGTTCTAGCCGATCCAGCCATCCCGACTTTGTTCCAGCGCAAACAACATCGGAATCGAGTAAATGAGCCAGCGCCTGCCGCGCGCATCGTCGGCCGCCCATCACAATTTGTATGGCCGGCACGGATTGCTGTAATAGTGGCCGTCAAGTACCAGAAAGGGAATTGAAGTTGAGCCGCCTCGATCGCTCGCTGATTGCCGGGCTGCCTGCCCTCCAGGGCATGGCTGCAACGGATCTCGATTACACAATCGGACAAGCCCGCTCGTTGCGGATCGCCAAGGACCAGCCGGTGTTCGAGCAGGAACAGGAAGCGCATTCCTTTTTCTTGCTGCTCGACGGACACATCCGCGTCGTGAAGACAACGCCCGATGGCCACGAGGTTACGGTGCGATACATTAGCCCCGGCGAACTGATGGGCATTGCCCACGCAATAGGCCGCACCACCTACCCAGCCAGCGCAATCGCTGCTGTCGATTGTGTGGTGCTGGCGTGGCCAAGCCATCTGTGGGCAAAATTTGCCGAGGCTTTCCCGGATTTTGGCGCCAACACCTATAAGACGGTTGGAAGTCGATTGCAGGACGCTCACACGCGCGTCATCGAACTGTCCACCCAGCAGGTTGATCAGCGGGTTGCCCACGCCCTGATCAAGCTGGTCAACCAATCGGGCAAGAAGACCGAGGAAGGGATCCGGATCGACTTCCCGATCTCACGCCAGGACATCGCCGAAATGACGGGAACGACGCTTCACACCGTCAGCCGGCTGCTTTCGGCGTGGGAGGATAAGGGGCTGGTCAAGAGCGGACGCGAGAAGGTGACCGTGCTCGATCCGCACCGGCTGCTCCTATTGGCCGAAGGGCGCGTTGCGAAAAGTTAATCCTCGTTGGTCTTCTCGATGGCCTCCCGCAGATCGCGATGAAGCCGTTCCTCGTTCAACCCGTGCTCCCGGGCAGCCTCTGCAATGGTGTGGAATGGAGCTATCGGGCAGCCCACGCAAAGCATGCCGTTCTTTAGCATGACACGGATCGTCGCCGGCCAACCGCGCATGATGGCATCCATCGTTACATCGTCGCTGAATAGGGTTTCCATGGCTATTTGTCCGCGCAGGGTAAGTGGACATCTTACAGATGTTGTTCGATCCGATCGTTGCGCTGGGACAAAGAGAAAGCGGGCTTTAACTGCGCATTGTTCGCCAACTACTGGTGAGGCGACCATCTGGATCGTCTCTGGCGGCGGCCGAACACGGGGGCGCTGTCAACATTGGCGCCTTCGGGTCACAGGCTTCCTCGAGGACGGGTTTAACGTGGATCCTCGCCTTGGTTGAAAGCGATCGCAAGTCCGAAGCTGTGCACGATGCGCAACGCTCGAAGCACGAACAGGGCTGCGGCGTCGGGCGGGTAAACGCGCTTCACTGTGGTTTCGAAACAGCGTCAGCCGCGCCTGAAATGCGTCTCGCCAAGGCCTGGCGCCCGGTCCCGTGAGGCCAGCCCCCTTTGATGGCGTCGCCGAAGCCTGGTTTCCTGATATGGCCGCGGTCGGCCGGGTCATGGGATCGGACGGTTGGGAGAACGTCGCGATGAAGGACGATCCGAACTTCCTCGACATTTCCAAAACGCTGGTGATGTTTTCGGAGGAGAAGGTCGACTTCATGTGCCCGTCGCCCGGTTAACAGGCCCTAAGTCTCACGTGCCCGCGCAATGGTCCTGTGCCAGGCGGCGTAGGGAACAGCACTAGCTCAATGTTGTTGGTAGCGTCACCTCCGGCAGGAGATATCGGCGCAAGAACGTGCCCTTCACGCGCCGGTAGGGCCCGCCCGCCATTGCTGGATTTGGCAGGGCGGACCCTTAGTTCTTCGGCGGGCTTTTTCCTGAATCTCCCCAGAAATCTTGCAGCGAAGCGTGGCGAAGATCTTCCTCGCCCCTGAGATGCTTGATGCGGACCTTGATGCCCGACTTCACCCATTGCGTCGCCGGCCGCCTTGGCATGTCCTTCGGGGGTGGGCCGGCATGCTCCTGGACTCGCTCCCAAAGCCACTCGCGCATTTCTCTATTGATGCTGACGAAGGCGCTACCGACATACTTTCGCGTGCCGGGCTCGTCCATCAGGGCGAAGGCCGGCTTGCCTCTCGCGCTCGACGCCGAGCAGTTCGAATTCGCGGACGGTATGGCATTTGGTCTTTACCAGTTGGTGGTCGGGCCGCTGACGTACCTGCTGCCGAGCCGCTTAGATACCATGCCCTCGAGTCCGGCCTGATCGACCAGGTGATAGATGGCGTTTGCCTCGCCTGGCAGTGCCTGGCTGAACTGGATGCGGATGTCGGGCGGAATGATCCCCGACAGCATGTCACGGCGCTCCTCCACGGCCATGTCGCGCACGTCATGGCCGTTGAGGTGCAGCAGGTCGAAAGCGACGAAATAGAGGTCGTGCTGGCGCCGCGTGATCGCCTTGCGCAGCTCGGCGAAGTCGGACAGGCCCTTGTCGTTGAGCACGATGATTTCGCCGTCCAGGATGGCGTTCTCGACATCCAGCGTTTTGGCGGTTGCGGCGAGGTCGCGATATTTCGACGTCCAGTCGAGGCCGCGGCGGGTGAAGATCCGCGCGCGTCCGGCGTCGACAATGATCTGCGAGCGATAGCCATCGAACTTGACTCGTGAGTCCATGCCTCACCCTGGGGCGGCTTGGCGACCAAGGTAGGCATCATCGGCGGAATGAATTCAAGGCGGCCGCCGCCGGTACTTAAATTTTACGCACCCCGTGAATACTAGGTACAAAGCTTATAGTAGCCAGAGTGAACGGGACGTGATTCCGCTGGGCTGCGGCAACGAAAGTTGGTCGTCGGCGTTGCTGTTGCTCCAACGCCAAGGAGGACCAGATGGCTGACGATAGGAGCAAGCGGGATTTCCGAGACCGCAACCGCGTATCCGCGGACCAAGACTATGAGGTGGAACATTTCGCCAAGCAAAACGGCCTGACGGCCGACCAGGTTCGTCAGTTGATCAAGACCTACGGCAACGATCGCGCCCGCCTGACAGAAGCTGCAAAATCGCTTCGTCTCACGTAGTCCCCGAACCAATGCACCACGCAAATGCCGCGATATTACTTCGACTTCGCGGATGCCAATGACGTATATCCGGATGATCAAGGTTCCGATCTTCCTGACTTGGAAGCTGCCAGGATCGAGGCAGCTAAGGCTTTGGCCGCGATCGTGAAAGACAAGGCAGACGGTTCTGACCGCGATTTTGCGATGATCGTTCGCACCGAGACGGGCGAGGTTTTGCTGCGCGCCAGGATCAAATTCGAAATTGAGATGGCGCACTAGAGGTGAGCGGGCGTCATAAGAAATACCCACGAGCGAGCGCGTACCCGACCAATCCCAACATTGAGAGCACATAAAGAACCAGGAGCAACGGGACCGTGACCGTGGGTGATTGGTGGTCGACGGAGGCTTCAGCTTCGTCCTGTTCCTTAAACAGATTGTGATCCAGCCTGGCCTTCGTGACCACCGTGTCGTCCCGCCCATTTTTGCCGTCGGTACCTCTCGAAATCCTTGTCGCGATATCCGCTCGAATCACTGGATCCTCGGGCAGATCGCTCGGAAGCCATTCAGGAAGATCATCGCCGTCGTTCTTGTCCATGGCGCCAACAATGTTTTCCGCCTTACTTATGTTCCAGATTTCTAATGTACAAATTTTGACAAGGGTTTCGCTCGCCATGTCGATGTCGAAACCGAACTCACACAGAAGCCCGCGTCTCCGGAGGGAACGGAGACGCGGGCCGCAACCGATTTTCACCGATCCTGCAGCTATAAGGAGTGAACTTGCTGCAAGCACCGAACCTTTGACTCGGCTCGGTGCTCCCCGAGTGCAAAAAAGCCGCCGAACATGGGGCACGGAACATGGAGCACGGCGGGGCTCGATCAAGCGCTGATGCACCCTGCGGGGCGACCGTGATTATGAGGTGAAGAACACCATCACGCCCGAGCAGGTCCGCGATGGGCCATGAACCGCTCGAAATGGATGCCGAAACAGAAAGCCCGCCGACAGATGCCAGCGGGCTGTATGTCGAGAGCATTCCGCTCTTGGGCTAGCAACCCTCGGTCGTCGTTTTCATCTGACCCGGAGCTGCCGACTTCGCATCGGTGTCCTGCTGGCCAGGAGCCGCTTGTTTGGCGCTGCCTGTCTGTTGGCCCGGTGCGCAGTCCTTTGCTGAATTGGGGTTGGTGGCGTTCGTGGTGGTCGAGTCGGTGCCCTGAGTGTTGGGCATCGTGCCTTGGGGTCGAAGACGATCCGCTCGTGCTGCTGTTGCCCGATGACTGGGCAAAGGCAAGGCCGGTTGACAGGGCCATCATTGATGCGATTAGAAGTGATTTCATCATCATCTCCTTCAGGAAGCTGCGACGTCCCTTCGTTTTTATAACCGTCACTTCACTGGGTGTTCCGCGATTACGGAAAAAGCCCAAGGGCAATCATCAACGCGGTGAATCGCTCAGGTCCTAACGAAATCGTTCTGCAGCGGCGCGATTGCACCTGCAATGTCGCCAGGTTCTACGTACTCACAATCGAGCCGTCGCTGTTCGGTGATGCTGCGCTTGTTCGCGCCTGGGGGCGGATCGGCTCATTAGGCCGACAGCGTCTTGATCTTTATGGGTCGGCCGGTGAAGCCGGCGAGGCGCTCGAGGCTTGGCTGGCACGCAAGATCCGACGCGGTTATGCCCATCGGTCGACACGGCCACCTCGACGATGCCGTAGCCGCCGTCCCACGCGATGCCTTTGATGTCCACCGGCTGACCGGCGTTGACTTCGGCGCGGCGTTCGCCGCGAAGTGGGGTGTCCTGGTAAGCGCCAGCGACTTGGTTGTCTTTCCCGCTGTCATCAGTCGAGACGTTCAGGATAAAAGGCCGCCGGCGCGTCTTAGTCGCCTTTCATGCTGTTCGCTATGCTTGTACGCATTCAATGCGCATTGTATTGCAAACTTGGACCATCAGCTGTATCTAAGCCTCGTAGACAGAACCGAGATCGAGCCTATGGCCCGTGCAGCCCTTGACGATACCGATCGGATGAACATCCGGGTGAAGCCGGAAGTGAAGGCGCGCTTGTTGCGGGCCGCCGCACTTCGCCATACCGATCTCACCAGCTTCGTGACCCAATCAGCCTTGCGTGAGGCGGACTCCGTCCTTGCCGAAGCCGATGAAGTCAAAGTTTCGGAACGTGATTTCAGCCGCATCCTCGCACTCCTGGACAACCCGCCCAAGCCGAACGTCAAGCTGCGCGCCGCGGCGGCGGGACTGCCGAAGATCTTGTGAGTCTGCCGCCCTGGCACGAAGAGGCGATCACCAGATCGCACAACCGCAAGCGCTTCGATTGCGGCGATGTCCGGATGAACGAGTTCCTGCAACGGTTTGCGCGTCAGGGGCATGAGCAGAACGCCGTGAAGACATTCTGTGCGGTTGCCGACGATGCGCCGGACAGGGTTTTCGGCTTCTACAGCCTGGCGCCAGCTTCGGTCGAACACGAGTCAGTTCCTGCCGCGATGACGAAGGGCCTGGCTCGCCACAATGTGCCGGGATTTCTGCTGCCGCGTCTGGCGGTGGACAAATCGGTGGCGGGCCGGGGGCTTGGTGGCCAACTTCTGCTCGCGGCCGCGCTGCGTTGCATCCGTGTCACGGGCGAGGTTGGCGGCGTGCTGATGATCATCGACGCCAAGAACGAGCGGGCCGCGCGATGGTATGTCAGTTATGGAGCAGAGGCACTCAGGGATCGTCCGCTGACGCTCGCCGCCCCGCTGGCGACCTTTGCCGCGACCCTCAGGGCAAGCGGGCACCTGTGACGAGCGCACGCCGGCCGACAGCCGCGCGGCCGAAATCGTGTCATCCGGCCCGTGCTGTGGGGCCGCTTCGGAGCGCTGCGGGGCGGGATTCTTGGGCGTCTGCTCGACTAAAATGGCCATTTTCGGGTCGAGCGCCAGCTGGTCTCAACCATAGTACAGTTCCTCGCCTCCTTAGACCGATAGCGTGCTGCTCTGGCCGCGGCTCTTCGGCGGGTCGATCCAGAAGAGATGGGACGCGGCTGGAATCTTTACTGAGCGCACATTCGGGATTGTAGCAATCAATCTTCAGCGTGCACCCAAGCGACACCTGTCGTAGCGTGAGGCCGTCACCAATGTAGGGCAGACCACCTGCTCCTGCGCATGGCGGCGAGCGGATGTCTCATCTGGTCCAGCGTACCCAATGTCGAGATCGAAACTACTGCCCGATCGCATTGCGCAGAACACGTCCTGATCGCCTGCCTTTCGCCGGGCCCCAATTCCTTGAGCCAGGTCGCGGCGCGATGCGTGGACACAAACCACGTCATCGTATGCAGCCCCAGTTCAGACGCCCTTTGCATCAGCAATGACACAGTCTTCGAGATGAAACATGGGAATGGCGAAGGCAAGGCCCCGTGCATTCATTAACTCTTTGTTAACGATTACCTTGCCGCGGCCTTCGGCAGGTGCTCTAATGTCTAGACGTGTGGGATAGCGGGGGCGCCATCTACACGATGGAGGGGAAACCCATGCGGTGGATTTCAACCGCGGCCGTCATCACAATGGCCGCAACAGTCCTGTCCGGTTGAGAGACATGGGCTTAGCCGAAAACTTGTCCGATGTAACACTCGCGTTCGAGTGTCCGAATTGCTCTTATCCGACGGTAAGAAAGGGCTCTGCGCTAAAGACGATCGCGCACATCAGATGCGAGAGGTGCAACGCCAAGGTCCGGATCACTTATCCGCAAAAGCTAGCGATTTTCGAAAAGCACAAGTTACTGGCCGCCAAAGGCGCATTGCAGCCGGCTGGCAAGTGAGGCGCGAACCGCGTTTAGCGGTCAGCAATTGAGGACGGCTTGTCACCTTTGGGTCAGGCGCAAGCCGATCTTGCCACGGCGGCAGCACTAGCACCCGGCAATGCCTATTATGCGATTTGGGCGGTTCTGGCGGAGCAGCGCAGTAGCGGCGTCAGCCATTTGCGTGAGGCTGCCAGCAAGTTGGCATTGGGGTCCGCGCGGGCTCTTGCCTGGCGAGCGGAAGGAAAGCCCTAATGATGACCAGCGCGTCTGGGTCGCGCTCGTTTTTACGACAATCATTGTACGGGCGGCGGGCGTTGTGGACGAATGCTCTCGTCGTGACAGCGATACAGCGGACGTGCGGTCGCGATATTGGATCGGACCAACGCATGGCTTGCTATCAGCCCTTTCAGCAAGGCGAACTCAGACTCGGAGTCTTTCTTTCTTATCTAGATCGATGGGTGTATTGAGTTATCAATAACATTAGAGTTTGCTTATATCCTGGACTTTTAAGCTTGGGTGGACGGGACGCTGGGCGGACCATTGTGAGGGGGCGGCTGTGAGTTTGCGATTTTTGCCGTTGGGGGGCTCTTCTGCCGAGCATTGGGCCCTAGCGCTTAGGACGCGACCACCGCGGAATGCCTGAAGGGGCAAGGAGCGAGAGGCAGCAGCGGCGGCGGCCCCACACCCACTACCCCCAAAATCCGGACAACAGTTTCTTTTGCAAACAGACACGTTTCGCTGGCGCGGGGCGTTTGGATGCAACCGTTGGCGTCCTGCACATGGCGCCGACGACATAGGCCCGATTTTTCAATCACGCGATAGGGAGAATTGCAATGGCGATCAGCTTTATTCTCAATGACGAAGCGGTCAACGATCAGACCACTGGGCTACAAATCGGAGACAGCGGCGACGGCTTCCCTGACACCGATGTAGTGTACTCATCGCTGCCGCTTGCGTTCCGGACCTATCTCGAGACGACTCTCGGGCTGACCGACCACACGTTCCCGGACAGCATCGGCGTCGCGACCAAAACGAACTCGGTCACTGTCAACGCCACCCTCGGCTCCCAGCTCACCGGCACTACGTTCACCGATAGCAGCGGCGGCGCCCTCGACGGCGACGACAGCGGGCTCAATACCGTCGGCGGCAAGGATATCCTGCTCTACGCTGGTGCAAACGACACCGTGATCGGCAGATATGACAGCGATGGCGACGGCATTGTCGATGCGATTGCCTTCGTCATCTTCAAGCAGGACGTGATCAATGCCGGCGCCACCAGCGACCAGGTTACCTTCCACATCGTCACCTACGTGCCGATCTTCCATGGCGACACCGCCGACCCAGATGACGCTGTCGATCTCGGCACCACCCTCAGGCTCGCAGCGACCGAGTCGCTCAACTTCAGCTTCACCGGGGCGCCCTCCGGCAGCAACCTGTTCATGACTTTTGGCGATCCGACCTCCACCCAGATCGTGGTGATCGGGAAGGACCCGCTCAATCAATCGCAGGGCGGAAACATCACGACCAAGGACGTGCTTAATATCAGCCAGGCCGGCAGCACCACCTCGTTTGGCGTCAACGGCAATGCGATCAACCCCGACGAGGGCGCGTACATCACCTACGTCACGGGCACGAACACAAGCTTCCTCGTGCCCAATCTGGACCAGAACGAGGCCGATGTCGAAGCCAACATCGCCTTCACGAACGTCGTCAATGCGAGCAGCGCGTCTTTCACCGTCAACCAGACCAATCCGGGCGTCGGACCCGTTACCGTCAAGATCTCGGCCTTCAACACCGCCGCGGAGCCGGGGACGGGTTTCGTCGACGGGCTCACGAATGACACGCACGTCAACATCACGTCGGGCTCGGTCGTCAACGTCGTCGTCACGTCAGGCAATACGCAATTTACTCCGGTCGCCACGGTCAACGCCGACGGCACATTGACGATCACCGGCCTGAGCACCGGCGACCAGGTGCGGTGGACCACAAGTGGAACCCACGACCGCGTCCTGATCGAAAACATCAGCAACGCGGATGGCATTTCCGGCAACGACAACAACACTTTCGACATCGGCGGCTTCAGCATCGATAGAGCCGGCTCTGCCTCGACGTCGGTCGGTCAGCAGATCGTGATCGAGGACGACGGGCCGACGGCGGGGATAGTGCAGGGCGCGCCGACGGTGGCGCATGACGAGACCGCGGGGATCCAGGCCGATGCGGACGACACCACCGCGGCAGGGGTGGTAGCGCTGTTCGCCGGCGTTGCCAATGTCAGCACCGATCTGAGCCAAACCGGGTACGCACAGGATGCAAGCGCTGTGGTGAGCTCGACCGGAAGCTCGTTTGGCGCCGACCAGGAGGGCGGGACGACGGCCTTCTCGCTGGCGGTATCCGCCGCAGGCGTGGATTCCGGCCTCGACACGACCGACGGCACCAGCATCTTCCTGTTCAAGGAAGGCAATCTGGTGGTCGGCCGCATCGGTGGGGCCGCTGGCGCGGCGGCCTTTGCAGTCGCCATCAACAGCACCAGCGGCGTCGTCAGCGTGGCGCAGTATGCTTCGATCCATCATCCGACCCCGGGCGCCAGTCACGACGAGTCGGTAAGCATCACCGACAGCGCACTGCTGGCAGTGGTGACCGTCACCGACGGCGACGGCGACACCGCAACCAACTCGACCGGCATCGGCGATGCCGTCCAGTTCCAGGACGACGGGCCGACGGCGGGGATAGTGCAGGGCGCGCCGACGGTGGCGCATGACGAGACCGCGGGGATCCAGGCC
>NZ_JBVVQF010000038.1:0-12557 GCF_055811815.1 Mesorhizobium sp. WSM4836 | reverse complement strand
CCGACGGCGACGGCGACACCGCAACCAACTCGACCGGCATCGGCGATGCCGTCCAGTTCCAGGACGACGGGCCGACGATCGTTGACCAAGATCTGAGCACAGCCGGAATCCAAGGTTTCGACGGCGATCCCGCCACGGTAGGTATCCAGCACGAAACCTTGCACAACATCGTGAACACCCCGGCTACCGGCCTCTTCTCCTTCGACATCGGCGCCGACAATCACTTGACGGCGTTCTACACGGCGGGTGGTTCGGACTTTGGCGATTCTGACGGCAACTCCGGCAACGGTGTTCAACGGCTGACACTGGTCGGGACGGTCGACAATGCCGCCAACCCGAACATCACCGACATTTCGACGTCTCTCACCTCGGAGGACACCGCTTCCGCAGTGTTCGCCTTCTCCTTCCACTACGACAAGGACCCGATCACGGCGGGCGTCCAGGACGCGACGGCGGGCGGCACGTTAACTTTCTTCAAGACGGGGCCGAACGCCGGCACCTACTCTATCGCCCTGAACGACGTGGTTGACGGGTTCAGCTTCAACGTCTTCCACTCCTCGGAGTTGACGGCGAAAGCACCCGCTGGCAACACCGGTCACCCCGAACTCGTGGTGACGCAGTTGGACGCCAACAACGGCACGACGGACACTGACGGGTTCTACGTGCAGTTCACGGCGAACTCGAACCCCGCGGGCTCTCCCTTCGGCTTCAACGCGACGGGCGACGGCGCACCGATCGCCGGTGACACCACGTTCGACAACAATCAGTTCGTCACCAGCGCTTTCGAGGATTGGGTCTCCGCCACGCAGTCGACCAACGGCGTGGCCGGTGACACGATCCAGAAGGGCGAACTGCTCACCCTCCGGTTCTTCAACGAGAACATCCTCGGGGACGTGAACCCCAACGCCGATGGTGGTGGTACCGAGAAGATCGTGCCCACTGACAAGGTGGACGCTATCGCCATCAAGTTCGACGGCATCGGGAACGCCGAGAACCTCATCGTGGTTCTTGACCTGATCGATGACAAGGGTACGGCGTCCATCCTCGACGACGTCCACACGACGCGGTCGATCGTCGTGGATAACGCGGACTTCTACAAGGGCAACACGATACCTTCGCCCTACAACACGGAGTTCACGCTCGACCACAACGACGCACTTCTGATTATCGAGAAGGGTGACTACAACAACGCCGCCGCCGGTGAGAACTTCTCGATCCAGGGGATGCAGATCATGCAGTCCAGCAACGGGCTGACAGGTTCCGGTATCGACCTGACCAAGGCGACCGACGACCCCAACACCATCGGAATCGAGGGCGCCAGCCCGGTAACCGGCCCGCTGCAATCGTGGGGGGCCGTGGACAACGACGTCCTCAAGATCACGGATATCGGATTCATCCAGGCGACTTCGGGGCAGATTGGCGCAAACCTCGACTTCGCCGTCAACGTCCAGGACGGCGATCTGGACACGACCGGCGTCCAGCACCTGCTGGTCGACGTCGTCGCCTGACACTGTCGGGAGGCGGTTCACACCGCCTCCCATTCCTCTTTGACAATCGCACACCCTGCCTAAAACCGGCTCAAATCAAAGGCGTCTAGCGCACAAACCAAGGCGTCAACCCGCACACAGGGCAGATATCATGATGAAACCGCCACGTCCCTCTGCCCTACAGGCGGTGATGAAAGAGGTCAAGCGCGCTGTCAAGCCGCTTATCTGGTTCAGCGCCGGCATCAACATTCTGATGCTGACCGGCGCGTTCTACATGCTCCAGGTTTACCACCGCGTGTTGGGCAGCCACAGCTTGGAGACGTTGGTAGCACTGTCGCTGATGGCGGCAACGGCAATCGCTACAATGGCGGCATTGGAGGTAGTGCGCGCGCGTCTTCTGGCTAATGTCGGGACGTGGTTGAACGCCCGGTTGGCACCGGTTTTGCTGACCGCATCGGTTGAATACGCCGCCTCGACACCCGGTCAGATCACCGCCCGCGCGTTGCGTGACCTCGACCAGGTGCGGAATTTCTTCACCAGCCCGAGCATCTACCCGATCCTCGACGCGCCCTGGGCACCGATCTTCTTAGGAGCTATCTTCCTCATGCACCCTTGGTTGGGCTGGCTGGCAACCTGCGGCGGTATCGTGCTGTTCGCGTTGGCGTTGCTCACCGAGTATCTGACCCGCAAGCCGCTGGCGGAAGCCGCAATCGCCCAAACGCGGGCTTACATGCAGGCCGAGCAAACCATCCGCAACGCCGAGGTCGTCCAGGCCATGGGCATGTTGAATCCCCTGCTCGAGAGCTGGAAGGCCCAGCAGGACGAGGCAAACAGCGGACAATCTCGCGCCAGTAACCGATCCAGCGTCATCTCGGCGTTCGCGCGCTCTTTCCGGCTGGCCCTGCAGATGGCCGTTCTCGGCCTCGGCGCTTATCTGGTGCTGAAAAACGAGGCTTCACCCGGTATCATGATCGCCGCCGCAATCCTGATGGGTCGCGCATTGGCCCCGGTTGAACAGGCGATCGGCACGTGGAAGGCGACGATCGGCGCACGGGCTGCTTACAAGCGTCTCGTTGCAATGGCCGGTCAGCGACCGGAGGCCACACCGGCCCTGCCGTTGCCGCGCCCGAAGGGTAAGTTTGAGGCCGAGAACATTATGCTCGCCAGACAGGGCGGCGAACCGATCCTGCGAGGAATCAGCTTCCAACTAAAGCCCGGTGAAGCGATGGCGTTGGTCGGCCCGAGCGCGGCCGGCAAGACGAGCCTGGCGCGAGTGTTGGCCGGTACTTGGCGTCCGACCGGTGGTCGCGCATTGCTTGACGGAATGAGTGTCATTGAATGGGCGGCTGAGGACCGGGGTCGACACGTCGGTTACCTGCCACAGGATATCGAGCTCTTCGCCGGCACCGTCTCCGAGAACATCGCTCGTTTTGCGTCGCTCAACCCCGCGGTTTTCAACAATGTGGTCAAGGCCGCGCAGTTGGCGGGAGTCCACGAACTGATCAAGGGATTGCCGAACGGCTACGCCACCGAGATCGGTCAAGGTGGCGCGGCGCTGTCCGGTGGGCAACGCCAGCGCATCGGGCTGGCGCGAGCGCTCTACGGCGACCCAGCATTCCTTATCCTCGACGAGCCGAACTCCAATCTCGACCACGAGGGCGAGCAAGCACTGGCCACAGTCATCGGTGGGCTCAAAGAGGCAGGTACGACCCTGATCTTGATCTCGCACCGGCCAAGCATTTTGGAAAAGGTTGACAAGGTGTTGGTGCTTAACCACGGCGCACAAGACCTATTTGGTCCACGTGACTATGTCTTTAACGAGCTCGCCAACCGCGCCCGCAAGGTGGCCCAGATGCCAAAGGCAGCCCAGCTGCCCACCATCGAAGTGGTCAAAGAGGCCAACGAAGTCAAAGAGGTCAAAGGAGCATGAGCCGTTCCCCAGAATTGAACGTCGTGCCGTTCCCCGTCCCGCCACCCTCGTTGCTGCAACCGGTACCCCTGCGTCTCACGGGCGTGAAGTGCACCGGGTTCGCGGTCATGTTGCTGTTCTTCGGCGTGGCCGGGGGTTGGGCGGCGCTGGCGCCATTGGACAGCGCCGCAGTGGCACCGGGCATAGTCAAAGTGTCAGGCGATCGCAAGCTTATCCAGCACCTCGAGGGCGGTATCATCGCAGAGCTGCACGCAGCCAACGGTGACATCGTCAAGGCGGGCAAGGTACTCGTCCGGCTCGACAACACACAGGCAAAGGCGCAGCTCGACCTGCTCCAGAACCGGATCGCAACGCGGGAGGCGCTGGCCGCGCGACTAAGGGCCGAGCGTGACGGCAAGGCCGAGATCGAGTTTGATCCGCAGTTGCTGGCCAACCCGTCCACCGCCGCCAAGGAGGCGATCGCCGCACAGCGTGACGTGTTCGCGGCGAAGCACCACAATTTGGAGGACGAGCGGGAAATCCTCGGCCAGCGCCGTCACCAGGCCGAGGAAGAGATAACCGGTCTGCAGGGCCTTATCGTCGCCGAGGACAAGCAGATCGAGGCGATCGAAGGTGAAACCAAGGACCTTGAGGGTCTGCTCGAGAAGGGGCTGACCACCCGCGAGCGGAACCTGTTGCTCAGACGACAACAGCGGGTGGTCGAAGGGGAGCGCGCTACCAACGTCGCGGCAATTGCTCGTGCCAGAAGCGCGATGGCCGAAATCGACATGCAAATCTTGAATCTCAACACAGTAAGACTGAACGAAGCCGTCGAGGAGTTGAGCAAGGTCGAGGCGGAGTTGTTCGACCTCAGACAGCAGGAGCGTTCCGCCAAGGACGTGCTTACCCGTACCAACGTCGTCGCACCGGTTGACGGCATCGTCATGGACCTGAAGGTCCACACCGCGGGCGGTGTCGTGAAACCCGGTGAGACATTGATGACAGTCGTGCCGCTCGGCCAGCAACTCCTGGTCGAGGCCATGGTCAGACCTGAAGACGTCGAGACAATCGCCCCCGGTCAAGTCGCGCGCGTCAGTTTCCCGGTCTTCGCCCGCTACAACCTGCCGCCGCTCGACGGCGTCGTGGATACCGTGTCGGCCGACCGCCTGACGGAGGAGCGCACCAACACTCCGTACTTCGCCGCTACCGTGTTGATCAACCAAAGCGAGCTCGCCAAGTTGGAGGGCCGCAAGCTGCTGCCCGGCATGTCGAGCGAGGCCCAGATCCGCACGGGCAGCCGCACCCTACTCGCCTACCTCGCCGAGCCGGTCACGCAAAACTTCCGCCGAGCCATGCGGGAAAAATAGTCGCACATGTCTTCTCACTATTTCTCAGCGAGGAGCGCGTCCCAAAGATAATTGCTCGTATTCGTCACCGTTACGCATCCGTTGAGGGTCTACGTATTTTCTACCGTGAGACGCTGCCGGAGCAGGCGAGTAGTGCACCGCCCATGTTGCTGCTACACGGCTCCCCTCGGCATCCCACCAGTTCCGCCGGTTGATGGACGCCCTTGGCGGGCTGGTTGCTCCCGACTATCCCGGTTTTGGCTACAGCGATGTGCCCGCGCCAGCGAGCATCGGGGGCACATTCAGCTACAGCTTTGATCGTCTAACCGACGTTGCGGAAGGCTTTGCCGAACAGATCGGGTTGCGTCGCTTTGTCATGTACGTCTTCGACTTCGGCGCGCCGATCGGATTTCGTCTGGCGACCAGACACCCCGACCGGGTTGCGGGCGTGGTCGTGCAGAACGGCAATGCCTACGAAGAAGGCTTATCGGAAGACGCCCGCGCCTTCATTGCCCTTCGCCCTCAAGAGGAACAGGCCGAGGCCAAAATACGGGAGTTGCTCACGCTCTCGGGAACCCGTTTCCAGTATGAGAGTGGGGCCGCTGACCCGCAACATATCGCGCCTGACGGCTGGACCCTTGATCAGCACTTTCTTGATCTGCCCGGCCGCAAACAGCCGCAGCTAGACATGGCTTTCGACTACAAGAACAACGTTAAGTTCTACCCGATTTGGCACGCGTGGCTCCGCCAGCAAAAGCCGCCGACATGGGGGCGTCGGGACCCGTTTTTTACTGAGGCTAGAGCACACGCCTTTTTGCGTGACTTGCCCGACCGAGCTACACCTGTTCGATACCGGTCATTTTGCACTCGAGGAGAAACTGCCCGAGATCGCGCCGCTCACGGCTGCCTTTCTGGATCGCGTTCGCAGTTGAGCCTCCTGAAATCGCCCAGCGACGGCCAGTACTTTTCTGATGGAATTGCGCCGCTGTTCTCAGCGAGAGAGCGCTAACTGTTCCCCACGACGATAGTCTGGTCGTTGAGAATTAATCGACAGGGAAACTGTTTTATCAGTTGCAGCGGGTAACCAGGAACTCCACTAATTGTCTCGGAGATGGTTTCTTGAGCTAACTCCCCGTTGCGTGCGCGCCGCGCTTGGCTGGGGTGCGCTGGCGTGCCGCTACAGCCGGCTACCGTAACCGCGCTCGATTCCATGCTCGCTTCGGAACGTCGGCACCACTCAAACGAATGGCAACTATCTGTCTGAATGCGATTAGGGTTCACTTCGCGGAGACCCACACATCCGTCGAGTGGGGGGACAAAGTAACTTCCCCTTTAAAGGCGTCGAGATGCCAAAAGCACCGAAAAGTCAGTTCCTTAGACCTAAAGATCGAGCGATCTGCCAGCGGGTTGTCGACCAGATAACCGCCGACGCCAAATCGTACAGCACGTCGGTAGACAGCCAGATTCTGGCCTCGACCACGCTGTCTCTCTTTCAATCCGGGGTCGTCAATGAAGTGAATTTGCTGGCACATGTTCGCGCGCGCCGCCATGACTTCACGAAGCAGACCGGCACTGCTTCGCAGCATTCACCACTTTAATTCCTCGGTAGCCCTCCCCCGCTGTTTCCTCGCTGTACTATCAGGGGGAGGCATCGCCGACGAGCGGCCGAAAATTTGGATAAGCCCTCTAAGCCGAACCCTCAAAAAGTTCAAAAGCCTAAGATTGCGCCCGTCCCCTTTCCCATCACAGACGCAAGTGTCTGCCCTTGAGCATCAGGACATCCGGATCATTTCCTCGTGTTCATCGGCTTCGTAAGCGGCCCGCGCCTCCAGGTCGATTCCCCGGAGATTTGTCCCGCCCATCTGCCAGGGCAGATGCGGCGTTTGCCAACATGCAAAACAGTCAGCCGAACAATGACTTGCAACCGCTTCGGTAAAAAACACTGTGAATTGCACGGCTTATTGATTCAGCCTATTGCGAACGCTCGACTGCAAATGTTGGCGCGTCACTCGCCGGCCTGAAGGAATTCGGCCGACGGCAGAAGGAAGACGCTCGGCCAAGATGGCGACTATTTATTTGACAGTGGGGGGTTAAGAAAATGAGTGCTGCTGAGTTCATCGACGAGGTTCTAACCCCGCTTGGCGGCGGGCTTGGCGTCCTGCTGGCTTGTCGGTTTTCATCGCGATTTCGTGCACAGGTTAAGCCGGGGCGGGAGTATGTGGTGGCAGCAATCGTTGTGCTAATTCTGGGAGCCATCAAATGGCTCTTTTAGGAGTGGCCGTTTCCTAAGCCCTCGCTGATTGAACCTGCAAGCCAGCGGCGTTGAGCCGCTGGGCTATCTCGCCGATGTCCTCACCAGGATCGTCAACGGCCACCCTAACATCTCCTGCCCGAGCTCAAGGCCGTCCCATTGCGCTGAACCGCAAGAATGCGCTCTTCACCGGCTCCGACGATGGTGCTTCATACTGCTCATCCCGTCATGCTGTTGAAAGATCGAGTAAATTTGGCTGGCGCTCGTCGGGTGGCGGCCGTCGTGAGCGGCGTAAGTCGGCCTGCCGGCGTATCTCCTCTCGCTCAAGGTCGGCGTGTCGAATGATCCAGGGTGTGCCTTTGCAATGTTGCTCTGTCGGGAGAGCGCCCTCGGTGATGAGACGGCGGATGGTCGATTGGCTGAGGGTCAGGGCTGCGGCCGCCTCATCGAGCGTAACCTCTCCGCGTTCGACGCGCTCGCCGTCACGATAGACGGCGATGTCATGTTGATGGCGCAGGGAGCAGATACGCCCCCGTGTCCAGCTCTTGCCATACCCGGTCGTCTTACCGGATCGGTTGAGTACCGCGGCGATCGTTTCATCAGGCATCTGGCGAGCCAGGGCGCGAACCAAGTCGACCACTTCCGCGTCGGCAGTCCACCGCGTCTGGCCGGCGCGCTTCCGCTTCACCATCAGACGGGTATGATCACCGGCCTGCCAGTGGATGATCAGCTCCAGGTTATCGCCGACGACATCGACGAGGATCTCCGCGATGACCGTGCGGATGATCTTCTTGCGCGTCTCTGGAGTGGTGCCGGGGCTCTCCCAATCAAGTCCTGACCGAGCGCTATGAGCCGCTCGCGGTCGGCCTCGGTCAGCGCCGGCACCTTGTCGGAATTGAGCTGATCCATCTCGAGTTCAAGATCACGAACTGCAGTCGCGGGCCGCCGGAACAGTGGGTGGAACGGATAGGCGACCTCTACCTCATGCCCTAGAATCCGGGCATCATGAGGTCCCGTCGGACGGCGGCGCCGAACGCTGGGCCGTTGTCGCTGAGAGCGTGTAGCGGATAAACGCCTACGTGTTCTACACAAGGGGATGCCGTCACTCGTACTTCGTTCGCATGTTTCGATTACATTAGATTTTACTAAAATATTACCAGCCAAGCGAGCGCCCCCCGAAGGCTCGCTGGTCAGGCCCAGCGGCCTCCCCCCTAACCCAAGCTGCTGGGCCGCCCTTTAGACCGAAGCGCTTCTTGATCCCTTGGTCGCGTGAGACCGATCCGCTCGCCCTGTGCGACAGCTCAAGCCCGCTACACCCATAACTTATGGGCAGCACAGATCGCGCAAGTGCTGACCAGGAGGTTTAAGGGCAGAACTCTTGAAAACATACGCACCTGGAACTGTACACGCCTACATTGCTGGACGGCATGGCATCGTTCCGGCAAAGCTGCGAATCGCGGGGCCACAGGCAATCCGCAGGTCGGCGGGTTCAGGCAATGCTCATTGAAAGATGGGCCGCCGACTTTTCTTTTTTGGCTTTAAAGCGGGTTGTCGCTCTCAATTGTCGCCTCAAGTTATTCTTTCGCGAGCTTCCCGCCCGGCACAAGGTAATAGACTATCGTCTCGTCATTGAAGCAGACGGTCCTTGTCTCGATCTGCCCGCAGTCGACGCGTATTTCACTCCGAATCCAGCAATAGCAACGTCCTGTCGAGGATACCCGGTCATGTCGATCGGCAACGACCTTCCTTGCCGACGTCTGCCCCGCAGCTACGCTCGGTTCCGGCCAGTTCGAGCACCCCGCCGATACGCATCGCGCTATATTCGTGCAGGAAATTGTAGCGGCTGCGTTCCTCAATACCGAACAGCAGGTCCAGGTAACCGGAAAGGGCGGTCGACTTGCCGGCCTCGTTCAGCCCGAACACAATATGGAAGTCGGGACCGGCCTGAGGCCTTGGGCCGAAGTCGATCGTCCCGTCAGTGAACTTTCCATAACGAATGAGGTCAAGGCGCCGGAGCCTCATTGCGCCCCACCTGCCTTGAGGCGAGCCGTGACCAGGTCGGCACCACTGGCAAGCACCCTGTCGAGGAACAGTTCCAGCCCAGCTTCGTCCTTTCCGGCGAAATCGCGCCCGTCCGGCGGCAGATCAGCGATCATCTTCTGGACAAGCGCCCTCGCCTCGGCGCGGAAGGCCTCTGACGTGGCATCGGCATGCATGGACTCGGCGAGTTCGAAAATCGGATCAGCGATGCCGTCGGGTGTTTCCGCGCTCTGTGGAGCGAGGTCAAGCTCAAGCTTTTCGACCCATGTGTCGCCCGTCTGCTCCGCCGCCTGCTCGGCTTCGGCCAGCAGCAAGTCCCTGTCGCGGATCAGCGCCCATGACAAAGGCGTCGCCCCCATCAGGCCAAGACGGACCACAGCATGCCGGGACCTGACGGAAGCCCGCATATCTTCGAGGGCGGATCGGACGCGGCCGACGATCTCGGACCATTCCACAGTGCCGGTCAGATCGATGCTCACCCGCTCGAACTGCGCGACACTGGTCAGTCTTTCCTCGATCTCGACGGACCGGTCATCTCGTATCATGACCAGAGTGACGGATTTCTCTCCTGCCTCGTTGATGTCCCTGCC
Organism: Mesorhizobium sp. WSM4836; assembly: GCF_055811815.1. Taxonomy (NCBI): domain Bacteria; kingdom Pseudomonadati; phylum Pseudomonadota; class Alphaproteobacteria; order Hyphomicrobiales; family Phyllobacteriaceae; genus Mesorhizobium; species Mesorhizobium sp. WSM4836. Next base: position 2,934 of record NZ_JBVVQF010000038.1, on the reverse strand, counting down.
CTGCGGCATTCCCGGCATGACCACCGTTTTCGCTCCAGGATGGACTTGACGCGCGTGGATGTGCCCAAGCGCCCAATAATCAAAACCATGGCCGTGCAAATCAGCAACGCTGCAGGGGGCGTAGACGTCGTGGCCGGGTGATCCAGCAAGGCTGGTATGCATGATGCCCACATTGGCCGCCCCTTCCCGCGGCGCTGAATACTTGGGTAGTAGGGTTTCCGGCGCCTTGGGATTCGCGAAGCTCAATCCGTGGAACATAACGTCCAGCCCCGCCGGCTGTTTGGAGTACGGACTGGGGACGACCGCCGAAGATCGTCACAGTGTCGGGAAACACGAGCTGTTTCGATATCCGCGATAAGGCGTCGTGATTGCCGCGGATTTTGAAAACCCTGATACCGGCCTGGTGGAGGCGGGCCAATTGCGAGGCAAGGAACCGGGCGGTTTTCATCGAAGTCTGATCGCCATCGTAGAGATCCCCAGCAATCACCAGGGCGTCGACATGCTCCGCAAGGCAAAGGTCGATGATGGAGACAAATGCCTGACGACTGGCGTCTCCGACGAGTTCGGCAAGATCAGGGTTTCGCAGCGCCAGCGAACGCAGCGGCGAGTCGAGGTGAATGTCGGCCGTGTGTACGAATCGAAATGCTATTCGGGTCTCCGCCCACGGAGCATAGAGGGGTTCGGCCGCGGCTCGATGCAAAAATTCCAGGATACGCGCTGTTGGTTGTCCAGAACGTGCGCGATCGCTTACGCTTTACGCTTCCGTTTCAACTCCATCTGCGTCGCCGCTATCGGCGCCGTGCCGATCAGTAGTCGTTTGATCGTTCGCCATCCGCATTGGACGGTTTTTGGAGATAGCGCGCCGCAAGGTGTCGTTTATCCGATCCTGCCAGCCCGGCCCATCTTCCTGGAAATGGTCCAGCACGGCCCTATCGATCCTGATCGAGACAAGCTCTCTGACATTTGGAGCAGCCGCCGTTTCGCGAACCGGCACCGCCGGCTTCTTGATCGGCTTGAAGGCGGCTTCGGCGGCTGCCATCGGATTTGTGGGTCGGCGTGGAGGATTTGCCATTTTATGATCCTGACTGGTCATAATGCTTGTCGAGCGGGACTGTGCGAATGCGCAACCATAAACCATGTGCCACAGGCCACCGAACGTGGGACAAAAAAGAAAACGGCCGGACGACAGGCGGGCAAGATAGGCAAACGTGACTTTGGGGGCCGGTCAACGGCCCGCAGTCCTTTGGGCCTATTCTCGGCCGACCATCTCGGTGTGGCAATCAAGCATATCGGCAGCACCCTCCAACATTCCATTCATCTGGTCGGAAGCGCATGGTTCAATGCTTCGACTATCAGTCGCAGATTACACTCACAAGAAAGCGGATATTCGACTCACTTGCGGATTACCCGCTGATCACGCAGCGTCCAATATGTCCGACTCCGCCTCAAGAATTCCCACAGGTAGGGACAGCGATCTCGCGATCCGAACCCGATAGCCCTTGTTGTACCTCAGACCCGACTCGATGTTTTGGATTTCCTCAGCGGCTAGCCCGCACGCCACCGCCAGGTCCTCAACCGAATACCCAAGGTGCTCCCGATAAGCGCGGATGATGTGGGTCCCCTCTGACATAGCCGTCAAGACTGTCTCGGGAATGCACGAATCCTTCATAGACACCTCCAGTCCTTCATAGACACCTCCAGAAAGAACAGGACGCCCGCTACAATCGGGAGATTTCCTCCCGACCTGGCGCTCCCAGCAAATCAAATAAATGAGCGTCGATTCGGCCGGATCGGCCTCGTCATGGAATGGGCCACCTGAAATCGGCAGAGCCAGATCGGAATATGGCGGTTTGCCCGGTTCTGATCAAGTCCAAGAGCCCGCCTGCACAAACCACTCCCTGCGCGATCCCTAGCGGCTCATCATCGCCGAACTCGAACTCGCCCATGCCGCGGCGACCTGTGGCTGTATGCGGCGCCGTCCACCGAGCCTGACTACTGTTCAAAAAAGCGCTGTTAACCAAATTTTCTGACCGGCCAATGCTTATTCGGGAGACTGGAGGCGCGAGGTGGTTGATGAGCAATTCAAACGTAAGGGCGTTTCCGCTGCATCGGCGGCGGAAACTGGTCGAAGGTATCGCCCGGGTCCTGGACTCCAAGAACGGGGAGGACGCGAATGCCTTCTGGCGCAGCATCGCCAAGACAATTCTCGTTCAACTGTCCGAATCAGGAATTGCACCCGGGCTCGCCGAACAGGAAGTTGGACGCTTCTTCATGCTGTTTTATCCGACATAGCCACCCGCAGTGCTGCGAAACTTGGGCGGTAGCATCGGCTCCCGACGAAGGATTGCCGCGTGGAGACACCCCGGGGCTCCGCAAGCGTAGCACCACTGCATCCCGTCAAATGCAAGATTTCTCAATGCGGATAAAAGATCGCCGCGTTCGTCCATCATGCGCAATGTGCTCTCGGGTTCGATAAGGTTCCGCATCGACGATACCGCGGGCGGTCATCGATCAAATCGGGCTAGGCGATGCGGAAATCCGCATTCATGAAAGGCCGACGGTTCTGCTCCACCCAGCTCTTCCACGAGCGGAACCCGCAAAAACAATGAGCCGGAATGTTCGAGTTCCGCACTGCCCTTTTATGCGACTTTCGAGGCACAAACCATGAACATTGCGGCCGCGTGGTTATTGATTTCCAATCGCCACTTAGTCGGCTTGCATGTTCCGGAATGACCGCATTGGGGCCGCAATCGGACCGGCAACTTCGGGCTGCGAGCACACAAGAGCGGACATTCCGGTTTGACGTGACCATCGTCGTGATTTTACCACGAGTGCCATTCGGCAGAGTTGAGCGAACGTGACCTGCCACTGAATTTTCATCCGGCTGCAGTTAGAGCCTCGGCGGGTTTTACGCCGTATGGCGCGGGTTGAGCA
>NZ_JBVVQF010000037.1:0-41669 GCF_055811815.1 Mesorhizobium sp. WSM4836 | reverse complement strand
AAGAATTCGACGCCGGCGCCGAATTTCGAATAGGCGTAGCCGACGCCGAACAACAGCGCCACGGTGAGGACAAGCACTGTGATGGGATAATGCACCGCCTGCTTGACCACCGCCATGTACCAGCCGTCGTGATTGTCGTCCGGGTGATGAGCCGGCGCCTTGGCGAATATCGCGCCCAGCGTCGGCGCGAAGACCAGTGCGTAGAGCATCGAGGCCGAGAGTGTCACGATCAGCGTGATCGGCATATATTTCATGAAGTCGCCGATAATGCCCGGCCAGAACAACAGCGGCGAGAAGGCGGCAATGCGCGTCATCGTCGCCGCGATAACCGGGCCGGCCATGCGCTTGGCGGCAAGCGCGAACGCCTGTTGCTTCGGCATGCCCTCGCTCATACGCCGCTCGGCGAATTCGGTGACGATGATGGCGTCGTCGACCAGCATACCGACCGCCAGGATGAGACTGAACAGCACGATCATGTTGATCGTGTAGCCCATCATCGCCAGCAACAGGATGCCGATCAGGAAGGATGAGGGGATGGCCAATCCGATCAGCAGCGAGGCACGGCCCGACAGCGCATAGAGAATGACGATGAACACCAGGATGACGGCGATCATCACGTGGTTCTGCAGGTCGCCGAGCAACTGGTTCACGAAGACGGACTTATCTTGCGTGTAGGTGACGTGCATGCCCTCCGGCATCGTCTTGATGAAGGCGTTGGACACCTCCCTGACCTTGCCGATCGTATCGATCAGGTTGGAGCCGATGCGCTTCTTCACCTCGATGGCAATCGCCGGCTTGCCGTCGAGGCGGGTCACCGTCTCGGCGTCCTTGAAGGTCGAGCGGATGGTGGCGATATCCTTGGCCTGCACCACCGCATTGGGGCCGGCGACGACCGGAAGCGCCGCCACGTCCTCTGGCGTCTCGATAAGCGACGGCACCTTGACCGCGTACTTGCCCTCGGACCCTTCGATGTTGCCGGCGGCGACAAGACTGTTGGAAGCGCCGACCGCGCCGATCAACTGCTCTAGTTGCAGCCCGTAGGACGACAGTTTCATCGGATCGATGACCACTTCGACGAGGTCGTCGCGGGCGCCCTGCAGCGAGCCCTCGAGCACGCCAGGCACTTCCTCGATGCGGTCGCGCAGCTCGCGCGCGGCGGCCGTCAGCACGCGCTCGGGCACCTCGCCCGACAGCGTCACCACCAAAACGGGGAACTCGGAGACATTGACCTCGGTAACGACGGGCTCCTCGGCCGCCTGCGGCAGGTCGGCCTTGCCGTCCTGTACCTTGCTGCGCGTGTCCTGCAGCGCGGTGGCGAGATCCGTCTGTGGCTGGAATTCGACCAGCACATAACCGCCGCCCTGGAAGGCGGCCGATCGCATCTCCTTCAAGCCCTTCAGGCTCTTCAGCTTGGCTTCCATCGGCCGCAGCAGGAGGCGCTCGGAGTCTTCCGGCGAGATGCCCTGGTAGATCAGGCTGACATACATCATCGGAATTGGAACGTCCGGTTCCGCTTCCTTTGGCGTCGACTGGTAGGCGACCGCACCGGCAAGGATGAGAAAGACCAGGACCGAAATGGTCAGCCGGGCATTGCTGATTGCAAGTTTGACGATGTCCATGATTACTGCGTTCCGGTCGTCGCTTCGCCCAACAGCTTTTGAATGGTCGCCTGGTCTGCTTCGATCGGCTTGACCATTTCGCCTTCCTTCACCAGCTCCTGGCCGGCGACGATGATGCGGGCGTCAGCAGGAATGCCGCCGAGCACCAGGCCGGTCGGCGTGTCGTCGACCAGGTCGATCGGGAAGAACACGACCTTATCGCCCTTGTCGACGGCGCGGATGCCGAGATCGCCCTTGTCGCCGAGCGTCACCACGGAGCGCGGCAGCATGACAGCGTCCGTCGGCTGGGCGCTGAGCGCGATTTCGGCCGTCATGCCGGCCGGTACGGAACCATCTGCATTGGGGATGGCGACTTCGACCCGGAAGGTGCGGGTGGCGGACGACGCGTCACGGCTGATGTAGCGCACGGTGCCCTCGACGATCTGGCCGCTGACCAGCCGTACATTCGCCTTGTCGCCGATCTTCAGATAGCCGAGATCACGCTCGCTGACCTCGCCGCGGGCGATCACAGGGTCTAGGCTCAGAATGGTTGCCACCTCGCCGCCCTGCATGACCGAACTGCCAAGCTCCACCGGCACCCGGTCGATGACGCCGTCGAACGGAGCCCTCACCTCATTGCGATCAAGCTGGGCTTGCATGGCTTCCAGCATCGACTGCGCTAAGGTCAGGGTGGAGCGGGCGTTGTCGAGCTGCAGCTTAGGCAGATTGCCGGTTTTCGCCAGCCGCGAGGCCGCATCGAGTTCGGCCTGACGCTGCGCGACAAGCTGCTTGGCATTGCTGAGCGCCGAAAGTTTTTCCTCGGAAGCAAGCATCAGCACGAGGTCGCCCGTCTTGACGTGCTGACCTTGCTTGACCGGCAGCTTGTCGATGATGCCGTCGACCCGGGTCGCCAGCACCGCGCGCTTGTCTGCCTCGGTCAGTCCGGAAATGCGGATGGCGCGCGCATAGGTCCGCCGTGGCGGGGTTATGACCGCGACCGTGCGCAAAGACGCCTTCGGCTGTTCGGCTTCGGCAGTCCCCGATTCGGCATTCTTGGGCTTGCTCGCGTCCGCCTTGGGCTGCTCGACCTCGCCCGCCTTGGGTTTGCCGTCGGCGGCCGCGCTGCCGACTGACGAGAACTGTCCCGTCGCCATCCAGGCGGCAAACCCGATAAGCACAACAATGGCTGCAAGCTTGTGAAACCTGATTTTCGGCATCGTCATTTTTCCAGTGCACGGGGTTCGGCCAGGCCGCATCTTCTAGTTGGGGCGCGTCGCCGATATGGGTGCGCGCGAGGCCGTATTCAAATTGCCGTGATCGGCGAAGCGCGCTTCTACCTCAAAGTTGCATCGCAATATAGTCAGAAAAGTTGATGGGTTGTTGCTTTGGCTGCAAAGATGCGGCTGATGGATCGGCGCTCGATCACCAAAAAACAGCGGTATGGCAGCAAGTGTCAGGATGATTTAGACGATTGCGATGTCATCTGCTTTGCGCAGGCGCTAGGCCGGACGGCGGGCGGCCTGCGGCTGCTTGCGCGCTGCAAGAAACTCCTTGACCCGGCGGCCCGGCGCCGGCCCGCGCACCGGCTTCAAGCCGTCGTCGAGCTCGCCGGACAGATCGGTTGTCGGCCGCTTGCCGACGGCGTCGTAATTTTCTTCCAGCCAGTCACTGGCTGCGGTGCGGCCGAGGTCGCGCAGATAGGCAAGGAACGCCCATTCGGCATTGACTTTGGATGATGCCGACAAATCCTTGAACGCTTCGTCGGCATCGATGCGGTGCATGCGGATGTCGCGATATTCGCCGTGCGGCAATCGGCCGGCAGCGATCAGTTCCTTGACGAAGGCGATCGAGCGGAATTCGCGCAACAGCCCGGCATTGAAGGTGATCTCGTCGATGCGGTTTTGGATCTCATTGGCGCTCTTCGGCGTCCCCTCGCGGACCACCGGATTGATCTGCACCAGAAGCACGTCCTCGGTGGCCGCTGTCTTGAAGAACGGGAACAGTGCCGGGTTGCCGCCATAACCGCCATCCCAATAGGGCACGCCCTTGATCTCGACGGCACGGAACAATTGCGGCAGGCAGGCCGACGCCATCACCGTGTCGAGGTCGATCTCGCCGTCCGAGAAGACCCGCAACTGGCCTGTCTCGACATTGGTAGCGGAAATGAACAGTTCCATCGACTTGCAGGCGCGCACATTGTCGAAATCGATCTCACGTTCGACCACGTCGCACAGTGGATTGATGGCGAGCGGATTGGCGACATAGGGCGAAAATACCCGAGACATCGTATCGAACAGGAAATAGCCGGGCGTGTTCTCGATCGACCAATTGCCCCAGGCGACGTCCCAAGGCATGCGCTGCACCGGGCTGAAGCGGCCTTTTGCCGCCACCGCACGCCAGAAATCGTCGAGCTTACGCCGCGCGCCCTCGACGCCGCCGCGGACGAAACCGTCGGCCAGCGCCACGGCATTCATGGCGCCGGCGCTGGTGCCCGAAACCGCCGTTATATCGAGGCGCCCGTCCTCCAGCAGCCGATCGAGCACCCCCCAGGAAAACGCCCCGTGCGAACCGCCGCCTTGCAGCGCGATGTTGATCTTCTTTGGCTCTTCCACCTTGCCGTTTTTCGGCATGGCGTGGCCCTTGACCGCTGAAAGCTTCACTGAGCGGTCCAGCCGCCATCGACAGAGATGTGCGCGCCGTTGATCTGCGCCGCCGCATCCGAGCATAGGAACACCGCGGCCGCCGCAACCTGCTCGACGGTGACGAACTCCTTGGTCGGCTGCTTTTCGAGCATGACCTCACGGACCACCGTCTCGCGGTCCATCTTGTTGGCCTTCATCTGGTCGGGAATCTGCGCCTCGACCAGCGGCGTCAGCACATAGCCGGGACAAATGGCATTGCAGGTGATCTTGTCGCGCGCCAGCTCCAGGGCGACAGTCTTGGTCAAGCCGATAATGCCATGCTTGGCCGAGACATAGGCCGACTTGAACGGCGACGCGACCAGGCCGTGGGCCGAGGCGACGTTGACGATCCGGCCGCCACCGGCCTGTTTCATCAACGGGATGACGGCGGCGATGGTGTGGAAGGCCGATGACAGGTTGACGGCGATGATCGCATCCCACTTCTCGATCGGGAAGCTTTCCACCGGCGCGACATGCTGGATGCCGGCATTGTTGACCAGGATGTCGACCGAGCCGAATGCCTCGGCTGCCTTGGCCACCAAAGCCCGGCACTCGGCCGGCTTCGACATGTCGGCCTTGACGTAGACGGTCTTCACCTTGTGGTGCTTCGCAATTGCGTCGGCGACGGCGTGATCGTCGGCGGTGTCGGAAAAGGAATTGACGACGACGTTGCAGCCTTCGGCCGCGAGTGCGTGGGCAATGGCCAGGCCGATGCCCGAGGTTGAACCGGTGACGATGGCGGTTTTTCTGGTGGTCAAGGCGGCTTATTCCTTTCGAGGCGGGCTCCCGTGGAACCATGCTGCACTGCAGCATATAGGCTCTCTGTCACCCAAGAACAGCGGATGTGTGGAGCAATGACATGAAATTTTTGTCATGTAGGCACTCTCTCGTTTTGACGAGAGGGTGTCCGGAACCGGCTATAGTGGGCCGGTTTCCGTAAAGCATTCGGGGAGAAATCCTAAGCGACGAGGTCCGGCACCGGCCCGATATAGCGCGACTGCGGCCGGATCAGCCGTCCGCTCGACTGCTGCTCACGAGCATGGGCAATCCAGCCGGCGACGCGCCCGGCAGCAAAGACATTGGTGAACGCCTCTGTCGGAAAGCCCGCCGCTTCCAGCAGGAGCGCTGTGAAGAACTCGACATTGGTCTGGATCGAGCGCGAGGGCTTGGCGATGCGAAGCACTTCGAGGGCCGCCTGCTCAGCGCGCTCGGCAAACGCCAGCCGGTGGCCGGCTTCGCCCTTGGCGCCGAGTTGCCGCACCACCGCTTTCAGCACGTCGGCACGCGGATCGCGCACGCGGTAGATGCGATGCCCGAAGCCCATGATGCGGCGGCCGCGCGCGATCTCGTCACGCAGCCACCCGGCGGCGTCGCCATGCGCCTCGATCGCATCCAGCATGTCGATCACCGGACCAGGCGCGCCGCCATGCAGCGGCCCCTTGAGCGCTCCGAGCCCGGCCAGCACCGCCGAAGTAAGCCCGGCCTGCGTCGAGGCGACCACGCGCGTGGCGAAGGTCGATGCGTTGAGACCATGGTCGCAAACCGTCACGAGATAGGTATCGAGCGCCTTCGCCGATTTAGGCGAGGCCACAATGCCGGTCAGCATCCGCAGCATGTCGGCGGCATGATCGGCCGTGCTATCGGGCGCAATTGGGCTTTCGCCGCGCTGGAAGCGTAGCAAGGCCGGCGTCAGCACGGCAGGTGCCGCAACCAGCCGCAGCGCGTCCGGCAATTTGTCACCGTCCGGCAGCAGGGCAATGCCGGCGCGCATCGCGCTGTAAATGTCGAGGGATGCGAGAAACGGCAGCAAGGGTTCGATCTGCTCGAACACTTCGCGGCGCGCCCGACCGATCGCGTTCGCCAGTTCCTTGTCGCCGGGAAGATCGTCGAAAAAGCCGTCGAACAGCAGATGAACCACCTCGGCGTATTTCCAGCGGCCTGCCAGTTCGGGCAACGAATGGCCGCGGATGGTCAGGCGGCCACCAAGACCGTCAACATCGGAGAGCACCGTTTCCGCCGCCACCACATCATCGAGCCCATTCGCCATTGGTTTTCTCCTTGACCCTTTCCGGGCGGTAGATAAGGGTTGGCGACTGGACCATCAATCTTGATCAATCGAATCAACACACCAAGGCTGACATGACGGAGTGGCTGACGCGGGACGAAGCCCTGGAGCGTCTCAAGGTGCGCGCCCAGACGCTCTATGCCTATGTCAGCCGCGGACGCATCGGCATGCAGCCGGATCGGGCGGACCCACGCCGCAGCCAGTATCGCGCCGACGACATCGCGGCGCTGGCGAGCCGCCGGGCGCGCGGCCGAAATCCCCAGGCAATCGCCGAAAGCGCAATTGCCTGGGGCGAGCCGGCGATCGCCACCACGATCTCGACCGTTTTGCACGGCCGCCTCGTCTATCGCGGCCAGGATGCGATCGCTCTCTGCGAGGCTGCCACGCTGGAGCAGACGGCAAGCCTGCTTTGGGCATCCGACGCACCAGTGTCGTTCGCGTCGGCGAGCCGCCACGGCAACGGCGCAACTGGCCGGCCGGCGGCCTTCGCGGAATTGGCCGCGTTGGCGGCCAACGACCGGCCTTCGCTCGGCCGCAGATCGGCTTCGCTCAACCACGACGCGGCCGGCGTCATCGCCGCTCTGGCCCAGGCGCTCGGCGCGGTTCGCGGAACCGGCGCCGTGCATCAACGGCTGGCGCGGGGCTGGTCGCTTGATGCGGCCGGCACAGACTTGATCCGCCGCGCGCTCGTGCTGTTGGCCGATCACGAACTGAACGCATCGACCTTCGCCGCGCGAGTCGCCGCGTCCACCGGCGCACCTGTTTCGGCCTGCCTGCTTGCCGGCCTCGCCACGCTCTCCGGTCCGCGCCATGGCGGCGCCGCTGAGGCGGTCATGATGCTGGCGGAGGATGCGCAGAGATTGGGGCCGGATGCGGCTATCGGACGCTGGCTCGGTCACGACAGGCCGCTGCCCGGATTTGGCCATCCGCTTTACCCCGACGGCGATCCACGTGCGGAACCGTTGCTGGCCGCGATCGATGTCGACGATGGGCTGTTACGGCTTTGCGATGCGGCCTTTGCGGCAACGGGCATGCGCCCGAACGTCGATTTCGCCTTGGCTGCGCTGACGCGCAGCCTCCGCTTGCCGTCCGATGCGCCGTTCCGCTTGTTTGCGCTCGGCCGCAGCGTCGGTTGGGCCGCGCATGCCGTGGAGCAGGTGACAAGCAACGGCCTGATCCGGCCGCGCGCCCGCTACCGGGGACCGCTGCCGGAGCAGCTCTAGCCGCGTTGTTTGCGAAGTCTCAGCGGCACCTGAGGAAGTTTCGGCCGGCGCTTCGCCGGCCGGCAGTCACGACATCGTGTCGAGCTTGCGCTGCATGGCGGCGATCTGCTCCTTCAGCTCCTGAAGGTCGTCGGGTTTTTCCGATGTTTCCTTCCTGGCCGGTTCGCCCGGCGCTGCTGCCGGCGCAGAGCCCGCAGGCGGGAACGGCGTGAACAGCCGCATGGCGTTCTGGAACATTTCCATGTTGCGCCGCGTCTGCTCCTCCAGCACCTTGATCGGTGTGGCGATCTTCATCATGTCCATCGGCGACTTGCCGAGGGCATCTTTCATCTGCTCGCGAAAGCGTTCCTGCTCCTTAGAGAAGGCCAGCATCGACTGCTCGAGAAAGCTCGGCACGATCATCTGCATCTGATCGCCGTAATAGGCGATGAGCTGACGCAGGAACGGGATCGGCAGCATGTTCTGCCCGTCCTTATTCTCCAGCTCGAAGATGATCTGGGTCAGCACCGGATGGGTGATGTCGTCACCGGTCTTGGCGTCCTGGACAGTAAAGTCCTCGCCTTTTTTGACCATATCAGCGAGATCCTCGAGCGTCACATAAGTGCTGGTGCCCGTATTGTAGAGACGGCGATTGGCATATTTCTTGATAACAACAGGTTCGTCTTTTGCGGCCATCTGCATCCTCCCCGGACACCGGCCAGCTTAAGTAAGCCGCCGGTAACGATTGCGCCTTTTTTAAGGATATGCGCAAAAGCCTCATGAATCCAAGCAGTTTGTGCAGTGCGGGAACATTTTATGCTGCGCAGCACGGACGGGCCGCCGTTGCAGCGACGGGCGGCCTGCTTGCGACGGAGCAACGCCATGCCCATTTCGGGTTTGACTCGGATTGTGGAAAGGGCAAGAAAAGTCCCCAACGGCACCCGAAATCGTTTCCCGCAAGCCTGGAGAAGAACATGTCCGCTTCCAACGCCATCGTTGTCGCCAGTGCGGCGCGCACGCCCGTCGGCTCCTTCAACGGCGCCTTCGCCAACACGCCAGCCCATGAACTGGGTGCCGTCGCCGTCAGGGAAGCGCTGGTCCGTGCCGGCGTCGACGGCAAGGAGGTGGACGAGGTCATTCTCGGCCAGATCCTGACCGCGGCTCAAGGGCAGAACCCGGCGCGGCAGGCGGCAATGGCCGCCGGCGTGCCGCAGGAGGCGACCTCCTGGGGCCTCAACCAGCTCTGCGGCTCGGGCCTGCGTGCCATCGCGCTCGGCATGCAACAGATCGCCCAGGGCGACGCAAAAATCATCATTGCCGGCGGCCAGGAATCGATGTCGATGGCTCCGCACGCGCAGCATTTGCGCGGTGGCGTCAAGATGGGCGACTTCAAGCTGATCGACACCATGATCAAGGACGGTCTGACCGATGCCTTCTATGGCTATCACATGGGCAACACCGCGGAGAACGTCGCCCGCCAGTTCCAGATCACCCGCGACGACCAGGACCAATTCGCACTGGCTTCCCAGAACAAGGCCGAGGCCGCGCAGAAAGCCGGAAAATTCAATGACGAGATCGTTGCCTTCACCGTCAAGGGCAGGAAGGGCGACACAGTCGTCGACCAGGATGAATACATCCGCCATGGCGCGACAATCGAGGCCATGACCAAGCTCAAGCCCGCCTTCGACAAGGAAGGCACGGTGACTGCTGCCAATGCCTCCGGCATCAACGACGGCGCCGCCGCCGTGGTGCTGATGACCGAAACGGAAGCCGCAAGGCGCGGTATCACGCCGCTGGTGCGTATCGTTTCCTGGGCGACCGCCGGTGTCGACCCGCAGATCATGGGGACGGGACCGATCCCCTCCTCGCGCAAGGCGCTGGCCAAGGCCGGCTGGTCGGTCGGCGACCTCGATTTGGTCGAAGCCAACGAAGCCTTCGCCGCGCAGGCCTGCGCCGTCAACAAGGACATGGGCTGGGACCCGGCCACCGTCAACGTCAATGGCGGCGCCATCGCCATCGGCCACCCGGTCGGCGCCTCGGGCGCCCGCATCTTCAACACGCTGGTCTACGAGATGCGCCGCAGAAGTGCCAAGAAAGGTCTTGCGACGCTGTGCATCGGCGGCGGTATGGGTGTTGCCATGTGCGTGGAAGCATTGTGATGAGATAAGCGATACGAATAGGATGCTGGCGCAAAGCGAGTAGGGAGTAGAGGGCAAACCCCACCGCTTCAACGCTCAGTCATCTGCATTTCCGGGAGGAGGACACATGACAAAAGTTGCAATCGTCACAGGCGGGTCGCGCGGCATCGGCGCGGCGATATCGGTCGCCTTGAAAAGCGCCGGCTATTCGGTGGCCGCAAACTACGCCGGCAATGACGAAGCGGCGGCAAAGTTCAAGGCCGCGACCGGCATCCCAGTCTACAAATGGTCGGTCGCCGACTACGAAGCCTGCGCCGCCGGCATCAAACAGATAGAGGCCGATCTCGGTCCCGTCTCGGTGCTGGTCAACAATGCCGGCATCACTCGCGACGCGATGTTCCACAAGATGACGCGCGAGCAATGGAAGGAGGTCCTCGACACCAACCTTTCCGGCGTCTTCAACATGACGCATCCGTTGTGGGGCGGCATGCGCGACCGCAAGTTCGGTCGCATCATCACCATCTCCTCGATCAACGGCCAGAAAGGCCAGGCCGGCCAGGTCAATTATTCGGCCTCGAAGGCCGGCGACATCGGCTTCACCAAGGCACTGGCCCAGGAAGGCGCGCGCGCCGGCATCACCGTCAACGTCATCTGCCCCGGCTATATCGCCACCGAGATGGTCAAGGCGATAGACGAGAAGGTGCTCAACGAGCGCGTCATCCCGCAGATCCCGGTCGGCCGTCTCGGCGAGCCGGACGAGATCGCGCGCTGCGTCGTCTTCCTCGCTTCCGACGATGCCGGTTTCATCACCGGCTCGACCATCAGTGCTAATGGCGGCCAGTACATCGCCTGATGATTTATCTTTACGTTAAGACAGATACGCGCTGAACGAACGGGCCTGTAAAACGGCCCGTTTCAATTGGCAGCGTTTCCTCCGCAAGTCATCGGAGCGCTGGCCCAATCCGGCACGTAAAGGTTAACGGCATCTGCGCAACTTGTGCACAACCTGTCCCGCAGCCTGTGGATTCTCGGTGGAAAAGCTGTTCACAACACAACATGGTGTGGTGAACAAACCGAGAAACTTCGGCTATCTCTGATTCGTCGCCGATTCGTTCCGGCTTTGAGCAGAACGTTAACGGCGAGAGCTGAAAACACCCTCGAAATGATTAAAGCGCATTAGGAAACATCAATAATTTCATAATGTTGGACGACGCATATTCGCCGGCAACGATCATTCACCGGCAAAGGTTAACGGCGGTGCTGGCTTGGATGCCGCTTGCATGAATCGGGCCAGTTTCCGGGATTCAGCATGTGGTGAGACTCGCCGGCAGAAAACCCAGATGTAGCCGTGAACAAACCCTGAATCAGCGCGAGTCAGTGATTCGTCGCTGATTCGTTCCAGACTCGTTCCAACTGTTAATCGGGAACAGATTTTCTGGCTTTGAAGCGAGCAATCGGCCTGCCCTTGGCACATTCCGCTTTCGCTTCGCGCCCGAAGTCCCTATGTCTCGCCTGTCATACGCGGCCAATATGGGCGCGCTCCCGACAATGCGAGGCAGAGAGCCTTATTTCCAGGCCGATGAACATCCATCCGAAACACACTGAACCGCTGATCCTGTCGGGTCGAGACGTGACGGCCGTGCTCGGCCCGACCAACACCGGCAAGACCCATCTCGCCATCGAACGCATGGTGGCGCACGAAAGCGGCGTCATCGGCCTGCCGCTCAGGCTGCTTGCCCGCGAGGTCTATACGCGCGTCTGCGAAAAGGTCGGCGCCCATAAGGTGGCGCTCATCACCGGCGAGGAAAAGATCCAGCCGGCGGGCGCGAAATACTCGGTCTGCACCGTGGAAGCGATGCCGCGCGAGACCGACGCCGCCTTCGTTGCCATCGACGAGGTCCAGCTCGCCGGCGATCTCGAACGCGGCCACATCTTCACCGATCGCATCCTGCATCTGCGCGGCCGCCAGGAGACGCTGCTGCTGGGCGCGGCCACCATGCACGGCATCCTGCAGCGCCTGTTGCGGGGCGTGTCGGTGGTGACCCGGCCGCGCCTATCACATCTTGCCTATGCCGGCTCGAAGAAGCTGACGCGCCTGCCGCGGCGCACAGCGATCGTCGCGTTCTCGGCCGACGAGGTCTATGCCATCGCCGAGCTGATCCGCCGCCAGCAGGGCGGTGCCGCCGTCGTGCTCGGCGCGCTCAGCCCGCGCACCCGCAACGCCCAGGTGGCGCTGTTCCAGTCGGGCGACGTCGACTATCTCGTCGCCACCGACGCCATCGGCATGGGCCTCAACCTCGACCTCGACCACGTCGCCTTCGCCCAGAATCGCAAATTCGACGGCTACCAGTACCGCAACCTGACGGCGGCCGAGCTCGGCCAGATTGCCGGCCGCGCCGGCCGGCATCTGCGCGACGGCACCTTCGGGGTCACCGGCCAGGTCGATCCGCTGGATGAGGAATTGGTCAAGAAGATCGAGGCGCATGATTTCGACCCGGTGAAAGTGCTGCAGTGGCGCACAGCGCATTTCGATTTCGCCAACCTCGATGCACTGAAGCGCTCAATCGAGACCAACGCCCCGGTCGAAGGCCTGACGCGAGCACTGCCGGCAGTAGACGCGCAGGCGCTCGAGCATCTGTCGCGCGACGAGGACGTCCGGGCACTCACCACCGATGCCAGACGCGTGGCGCTGCTGTGGGAAGCCTGCGCGCTGCCCGACTACAGGAAGATCGCGCCGGCCCAGCACGCCGACTTGATCGCCTCCATCTACATGGACCTTGCCAGGCACGGCCACGTCGACGAGAACTACATGGCCGAGCAGGTGCGCCGTGCCGACACCACCGAAGGCGACATCGACACGCTGTCGCACAGGATTGCCCAGATCCGCACATGGACCTTCGTTTCCAACCGGCCCGGCTGGCTGGCCGATCGGGCACACTGGCAGGAAAAGACGCGCGAAATCGAAGACAGATTGTCTGATGCGCTGCATGAGCGGTTGACGAAACGTTTTGTAGACCGCAGGACTTCCGTCCTCATGCGGCGCCTTAGAGAAAACACGATGCCTGAAGCCGAAATCAGCCCAACCGGAACCGTCCTCGTCGAAGGCCATCACGTCGGCGAGTTGCAGGGTTTCCGCTTCACCGCCGACCAGAGCGCCGGCGGCGAGGACGCCAAGGCGGTGCGGGCGGCGGCGCAGAAGGCGCTTGCCGCCGAGTTCGAGGCGCGGGCCGAGCGCTTCGGCGCCTCGGCCAACGGCGACATCGCGCTGGGTTCGGATGGCACGCTGCGCTGGATCGGCGCCCCGATCGGCACACTGGTCGCCGGCGAAGACGCTTTGAAGCCGCGTCTCGTTCTGCTCGCCGACGAGCAACTCACCGGCCCGGCCCGCGACAAGGTTGCGGCGCGTGCCGAGCGCTTCGTCAACTTCCAGATCGAATCCCTGCTGAAGCCGCTGGTCGATCTCAAGAATGCCGAGCAGATCACCGGCATTGGCCGCGGCATCGCTTTCCAGCTCGTCGAGCATTTCGGCCTCATCAACCGTCGCGACATCGCCGACGAGATGAAGTCGCTCGACCAGGAAGGCCGCGCGGCGCTTCGCCGTCTCGGCGTGCGCTTCGGCGCCTATCATGTCTTCGTGCCGGCGCTGATCAAACCGGCGCCGGCCGGGTTGATAACGCTGCTGTGGGCGCTGAGAAATGACGGCAAGGACAAGCCCGGCTTCGGCGACGTCGTTCACGCACTGGCCTCCGGCCGTACCTCGGTGGTCATCGATCCGACCTTCGACAAGAGTTTCTACAAGCTGGCGGGCTATCGCAATCTTGGCCGGCGTGCTGTACGCGTCGATATTCTCGAGCGGCTGGCCGACCTCATCCGGCCGGCGACCAACTGGAAGCCGGGCCTCGGGCCTCGCCCCGACGGCGCCTATGACGGCCAGTCCTTCATGGTGACGCCGCCGATGATGTCGATCCTCGGCGCCACCGCCGACGACATGGAAGAAATCTTGAAGGGGCTCGGCTATCGCGCCGATGCCAAGCCGGCGGCCGAGGTCAAGGCGCGGCTCGAAGCACAGGACAATGCCGCGCGTGAAGCTGCCGCTGCAAAGCAGGCGGCGGAAGAGGCTGCGCGAGCCGAGCAGGCGAGGATGGCGGAAGCATCTGCCGCGGCAGAGCCGCCGGCCGAGATTTCCGAGCCAGTGCCGGATGCGGCCCCGGTTGCGGAGGCGGCGGCCGAAGCCGCGACCGAAGTGGCGGCAGAGCCTGTCGCGGAAGCTCCAGCCCCTGAAGCTGCGGCGGAAGTCACGCAAGAGACCCGGCCCGCCGCCGAGATGGCTGCTGAAGCGCCTGCAGAACCAGCGGCTGAGCCAAAGGCGGGTCGTGGGGAGGAAACTGAGGCTAAGGCACCGGCAGAGCCGCCGGTTTCCGAAACTATGGAAGCATCGCCGGCCGAACCTGCAACGACGGCGGAAGCCGTTGCCGGCGAAGCTGCCCCAGAGGCGGAGGAGCCAAAACCCATCCTGTTGTGGCGGCAGGGTCGTTTCGACCAGCGCCCGCGTCATCGCCAACATGACAAACGCCCCCGGGACAATCATCGGGACAGTCGCGCGCGTAATGGTCAAGCTGCGCCTGGCGGCCGCAGCGATGCGCCGGTGGATGCCGGCGGGCAACCAACGCCGGGCGACCGGCCCGCCCGTCAGGGACGCCACGACCAGCGTGACGGCGCCGGCAAGCCGCGCTTCGACCGCAGCAAGTTCAAGCCCAGGCCGCAAGGCGAGGCGGCAGAGCAGCGCGCCGGCAAGCCGCAAGGCGAACGCCCCGACGGGCGCGAAAACCGGCCCGACTGGAAGGCTGGCCGGCAGGACGGCAAAGGCGGCGCGCAAGGTGCAAAGCCCGCCTTCCAGCCAAAGCCGCGTGAGGAACGCCCGGTCCGCTTCGATCCGGACTCGCCCTTCGCCAAGCTCGCCGCGTTGCGCGACCAGCTGAAGAAGTAAGCTGCTCGTCCGATGGTCACTGATGCCCGCCAGCGCATCGACAAGTGGCTGTTCTTCTCGCGCGCGGTAAAATCGCGCACGCTGGCAGCCAAGTTGGTCGTCGCTGGACGCGTGCGCATCAATCGCGACAAAGCAGCGCAGGCCTCCGATACGGTCCGGCCGGGCGATGTTTTGACCATCACGCTGGAGCGGCGGATCTTCGTCTGGAAAGTCCTTGGCACCGGCCTACGGCGTGGCCCGGCCGAAGAGGCCCGCCTGCTCTACGAGGACATGTCGCCGCCCCCCGCGCCCAAGGGCGAGGCGCTTCCGGATGCGGTACCGCCGTTGCGCGAGGCCGGCAGCGGCCGCCCGACGAAGAAGGAACGCCGCCAGACCGACCACCTGCTCGGCGACGATTGAGCAAGGCCGACCTTCCGCTTTGCCGGCCCTCTGGAATTCCATTCCGGAAACCGCGGCACCGCTGGTAAGAGCCGCCCTTGCCACCAGCGGACAAAGGCGTTACCTCACCAAAAAAGCCGAACAAAATGGGACGTCCCGGAGCCGACCAATGACCTATGTCGTGACCGACAATTGCATAAAATGCAAATACATGGACTGCATCGAGGTCTGTCCGGTCGACTGTTTCTACGAAGGTGAGAACATGCTCGTCATCCACCCGGACGAGTGCATCGATTGCGGCGTCTGCGAACCGGAATGCCCGGCCGACGCGATCAAGCCCGACACCGAGTCGGGCCTCGACAAATGGCTGCAGATCAACACCGAATATGCCGAGAAATGGCCCAACATCACCGCCAAGAAGGAGCCGCCGGCCGACGCTAAAAACTTCGATGGTGAACCCGGCAAGTTCGAGAAATATTTCTCCCCGGAGCCCGGCGAAGGCGATTGACGAGCCTGCCGGCTGCGGCGGCCTGACGCCGCGTAACAGACGTGATACATTAACGGCCTTGACGGGCGGCGACGGCGCATGGCCTTCGCGCGTGCAGCAAAACCTTGATTCTTCCGACTTTTTGTGTTATATCAGCCAAACATGCCGGTGACACAACGTCGATTTATGGCGCAAACGCCCCAAATCACTGAAAGGTGAATTTCTCAATCCGGACCAGAGCGATCTGGGGCAGGCGATCGCGATGTTGCGATTTGCCGGTCCTGGCCTTTCCGGTGAGTTCATCGTTGTGCGGCTAACGACCGGTCACCCCGGTCGCACGAGTTCGGGCCGGCACGATGCCGGTACCACAACAAGGAGTTTAGGGCGTAATGGCAACGATCACCCCGCAGAAGAAGTCCACCGCAGCGCGCCACGGTTTCAAGACCGGCGAGTACATCGTCTATCCGGCGCATGGTGTCGGCCAGATCGTCTCGATCGATGAGCAGGAAGTCGCGGGCCACAAGCTGGAACTGTTCGTCATCGACTTCCAGAAGGACAAGATGCGCCTCAAGGTGCCCGTCGCCAAGGCGACCTCGATCGGCATGCGCAAGCTGTCGGAAGAGGATTATGTCGAGCGCGCGCTAAAGGTCGTGCAGGGCCGCGCCCGCGTCAAGCGCACCATGTGGTCGCGCCGCGCCCAGGAATATGATGCCAAGATCAACTCCGGCGACCTGATCTCGATCTCGGAAGTGGTGCGCGACCTCTATCGCGCCGACAACCAGCCGGAGCAGTCCTATTCCGAGCGTCAGCTCTACGAGGCGGCGCTTGACCGCATGGCCCGCGAGATCGCGGCCGTCAACCGCATGTCGGAGACCGAAGCGGTGCGCCTCATCGAGGTGAACCTCAATAAGGGCCCGAAGCGCGGCGCCAAGGCCGACAACGAGGAAGCCGAGCAGGAAGAAGCTGCCTGAGTTTTTCTCGCCCTCGAATTCAGAAACCCCGGCGCAATGCCGGGTTTTTTGTTTTAAAGCGTGTCGCGATTTAACCTTCGCCACCGCCCTCCCTTTCCGCCTCGTGCTTCAGCGTGGCGATAAACCGCTTGGTCCGCTGGCGTTCCGGGTTGCTGAACAGCACCGCGGCCGGGCCTTGTTCGACGATGTTGCCGGCATCAAGGAACACCACTTCCCGCGCGATCTTCGAGGCGAGCCGCAGATCATGCGTCGCCATCACCATGGTCGTGCCCTCGCTGGCGAGCTTGCCGAGCACGTCGACCACCTCCTGCGCCAGTTCCGGATGGAGTGCCGAAGTCGGCTCGTCGCAGAGCAGGACTTTCGGCGAAGGCGCCAGCGCCCGGGCGATCGCCACGCGCTGCTGCTGGCCGCCTGACAGCGTCGCCGGCCACGCATCGGCCTTGTGCGCCATGCCGACCTTTTCGAGCAGGGCGAGCGCCCGTTCGCGCGCTCTCTCCTTGGGCCATTTCAGCACCGTCACCAGCCCCTCCATGATGTTCTCGATCGCGGTGCGATGCGGAAACAACTGGAAATTCTGGAACACCATGCCGGTCTGCAGCCGCAGTCGCTGGATATCCCTGGTCGAGACCCTGCCGCCGGGGTGGAATTCGAGTGCATCGTCGCCGATCCGCACCGTGCCTGACGTCGGCAGCTCGAGCAGGTTGATACAGCGCAAAAGCGTGCTTTTCCCGCCGCCCGACGGCCCGACCAGAGCCGTGACGCTGCCTTCCTCGATGGTGACGGTCACGCCCTTCAGCACCAAATTGTCGCCGAAACGCTTTTCGATGTTGGTCAGGCCGATCATGCGCGCGCCTCCAGGAAGCCGCCGTAGCGGTTGAGTCGCGTTTCCAGCCGCGCCTGCAAGGCCGACAGCACGGAGCTCATGACCAGATAGAGGGCCGCTGCCTCGACATAGAGGATCAGCGGCTCATAGGTGGTGGCGACGATGCGCTGCGCTGCCTGGAACATCTCCGGCACGGTGATGGCGGCGGCGAGCGAAGTGTCCTTGACCAGCGAGATGAAGGTGTTGGACAGCGGCGGCACGGCGACGCGCCCCGCCTGTGGAAGAATGGTGCGCCGCATTGCCTGGGCCCAGGTCATGCCGATCGAATAGGCCGCTTCCCACTGGCCCTTGGGCACCGAACCGATGACGGCGCGGATGATTTCCGAGGAATATGCGCCAATGTTCAAGGTGAAGCCGATCAGTGCTGCCGGAAAGGCGTCGAGCAGGATGCCGACCGATGGCAGGCCGTAGAAGATAAGGAAAAGTTGCACGAGAAGCGGCGTGCCGCGGAATATCCAGACGTAGAAGCGGACCACGGCGACCAGCGGTTTGGGACCGAACAGCCGGGCAAGCGCCACGACCAGGCCGAGAACAAGACCGAATGCAAACGACAGCAGCGTCAACGGCACGGTGAAGATCAGTGCAGCCCACAGCAGCGTAGGCAGGGATTCCAGCATCAATTGCAGCCAGTGCGGCACGAAGGCTCCTCCTTGCCAGATTGCCGTCGCTCATATCACGCGAAAGCGGCGGGCCGTCAAAGACAGCTCGCCGCGATATGAACGACGCGGGCCGGCATTCGGCCACACGAGAAAAGCCGTTTTACTTCGAAACGTCCTGGCCGAAATAGGTGTCGGCGATTTTCTGGTAAGTGCCGTCGGCCTTGATGTCGGCCAGCGCCTTGTTGATGGCGGCCACCAGTTCCGGATCGCCCTTGCGCACGATGACGCCAGAATAGTCGGCGTTTTCTTCCTGGGCGGCAATCTTCACATTGGCGTCTGGCTTGTGCTTCTTGAAATCGAGGAAGGACAGGCTGTCGTTGATGGTGGCGTCGGCGCGGCCGGTAAGGAGCAACTGGATCGACTGGTCGAACCCATCGGTGCCGACGAGCTCGGCGCCGCTGGTTTCAGCCAGCTTGCCGAAATTCGAAGTCAGCGACTGCGCCGCCTTCTTGCCCTTGAGATCGGCGAAACCTTTGATATCGGTGTTGTCGCCACGCACGATCAGCACAGCCTTGGAGGCGATGTAGGGATCCGAAAAGTCATATTTGGCCTTGCGCGCCTCGGTGATGCCGACCTCGTTGATGACGGCATCGTAGCGGTTGGCATCGAGACCGGCGATCAGCCCGTCCCATTTGCCTTCGAGGAACTGGGCTTTGACGCCGAGGCGCTCGGCGATGGCCCGCGCGATCTCGACGTCGAAGCCGACCAGCGCGCCGGAAGCATCATGATAGGTGAAGGGCGCATAGGTCCCTTCCGTGCCGACCTTGAAGACGCCGGACTGCTTGATGTGGTCGAGATTGCCGCCGGCATGACCGGCGGCGATGGTCAGAAGCTGCAGCGTTCCGGCGACAATGAGCGATGTGAGCCATTTCATTTTTCTGTGATCCCGTCCTTGGCCGATCTCCGGCGTCATTGCGAGTGCCGGAAAATGACAGATGCGCGATGCCGGAATAAGAAATTAAATTTCAAAAATCTCGCGCCCTTGAAATCCCATTCTAACCAGAATCTCCCGGCGCCATCCGGCTGGGTCAAGGCCGGTGGCGAATCGCCTGGAACGGCGCAATCGACATGACAGTCCGGGGGAACATTCCCCCGCATGGCACGTTCTTCGCTGTTGTAGGGCGCGGCGCCGCCATTTCAACCATCGGCGCCAACTCACGATTCTGCGATTGCACCGCAACGCCTGAAGCAGGAGCGCGGCATGATGGAAGACAGTGCAGGACGGACCATGGTTCGCGCGGCGATGAAAGCCCCTTATCTGGAACGTGACGAAGAGCATCTCCTGGCGCTGCGCTGGAAGGAAAACAATGACCAGCACGCGCTGCACCGCATCACCGTCGCGCATATGCGGCTGGTCATTTCCATGGCGTCGCGGTTTCGCCACTACGGCCTTCCGCTGGGCGACCTGATCCAGGAAGGCCATGTCGGACTGCTGGAGGCAGCGGCCCGTTTCGAGCCAGAGCGCGAGGTGCGGTTCTCGACCTATGCGACCTGGTGGATTCGGGCCTCGATGCAGGACTATATCCTGCGCAACTGGTCGATCGTGCGCGGCGGCACCAGCTCCGCGCAAAAGGCGCTGTTCTTCAACCTGCGGCGCCTGCGCGCCCGCCTGGCAAACGGCGCCGAGCAGACGTCGAATGCCACGCTCTACCGCGAAGTGTCGGCGGCTCTCGGGGTATCCGAGGCCGATGTGGCGATGATGGATTCCCGACTTTCGGCGCCCGACAGTTCGCTCAACACGCCGCTTGCCGACGATGCGGGCGCTACAGAGCGGATGGAGTTCCTGGTTTCGGATGACCCGCTGCCCGATGAGGTTGTGAGCGACACGATCGACGTCGAACGCCGCTCTGTCTGGCTGAAGACGGCGCTCGGCGCGCTCAATGCGCGAGAACTCAGGATTATCGAGGAGCGCCGGCTGAGCGACGAGGGCGCGACGCTCGAAGCCCTCGGCGAAACACTCGGCATCTCCAAGGAACGTGTCCGCCAGATCGAGGCGCGCGCCATGGAAAAGCTCAAGGCGGCACTGGTGAAGCAGAACCCGGAATTTCTAGCGGCCTGAATCGCGTCGGCTATTTGTCGGTGACGATCTTGACCTTGTCGCCGGCCGAAACGGCAGCACCCGGCGACAGCGCGTTGAGCACCCTGAACAGATCCAGCTTGCGGTCGACGCCGACCATCTGTGCGGCGAGCGAGCCCATTGTCTGGCCGGCCTGCACCGTGACGATGCGGATACGCAGCGGCTTCAACGCCGCCTTGTCGGCAGCACTCAGGATGCGGAACGAGCCGCTGACCGAGCGCGCCACCGTGCTCAGCGAGGTGCTGGCCGAAGGCGCCGCGGTCAGCAAGCGGTAGACCTGGCCTCCGGCACGGATCACCGCAATGTCGAATTGCCAGCCGTCGGCGCCGGCATGCGCGGTTGCCGCTTCGTTGCCGTTGATCGTCTCCTGGCGCACGCTGCTCTCGTCGAGGCCGGCAACCCAGCCGCTGCGGATGTAGTCGGTCAGCGAGCGGTCCTTGTCCATCGAGACGCCGTCGAAGCGGATTGCGATGTCGCCCGGGCCGGTCGCCGTTACCGCCGCCGCCGAATTGTCGATGATGAAGCCGTTGGGCACCGAGAACGACACGCCGAGGCCAGGATGCAGGAAGGTTTCGCCGCGCACATAGCCTTCCTCCGGCGTGTCGCCGTAAAGCAGCCCGTCTATGCCTGCAAGGAACGATTCGCGATCGCGCGATCCGACACCGGGCGCACCGAACTGGCGGGCGTGGCGCTGCGCGAGATCGATACGCTGCGGCGTGTTGGGGTGCGTCGCCAGGAAGTCGAGGCTGGCGTCGGTGGCGCCGCTGATCGAGCGGAAATCGGTATAGGCCGACATCGACTGCAAGAAGCGGCCGGCGGCGTAAGGGTCGAGGCCGGCTTCGCCGATCGATTTGATGCCGATGGCGTCGGCCTCCAGCTCCTGATTGCGCGAGAATTGGGCCAGCCTAAGCTTGCCGCGGATCAGCGCCGCCTTGGCGGTCGGGTTGTCGCCGAGCACATCCGAAACGACCTTGGTCGCCAACCCCTCCTCGGCTTCCAGCTGCTGGCGCTGCAGACCATGATTGGCCGTAACATGGCCCATCTCATGCGCAATGACGGCGGCAAGCTCGGCTGAATCGTTGGCCAACGCCAGCAGGCCGCGGGTGATGTAGAGATAGCCGCCCGGCAGCGCGAAGGCATTGACGTTGGGCGAGTTGAGAATGGTGATGCGGTAGGTCTGGGTCGGGTTGGCCGACACAACGGTCAGTCTGCCGACGACCTTGGCCACCATGCGCTCGAGCATCGGGTCGGAATACTCGCCGCCATAGGTGGCAAGGATTCGCGGGTGCTGCGCCTTCGCCAGTTGGGCGAGCTTGCTGTTGGCGGCGACATTGTCGACCGTGATCGGCTTGTCGGAGGGCTGGAAGCCCGATTCCTGCACGTCGGGAGGCGTGAACATCTGGCAGCTTGCCAGCGCCACGGCAAGGCTGGCCAGCGCCACAAAGCGCGCCAGCGGCTTCAGCCTCCGATTGTCGATGCCGGTCGGCAGGTCGGCTTCCTTTCAAGTCCTGGCACGTGACCACGAAAATCAGGTGCGATTTCCGAAAAGCATCACGCGCAAAATCAAGTGCTGTGGCGTCCTTCGTGCGTCCGACAGATACGAGGCAGCAAGGGCAAATCACGCTCTAGGGCGGACCAGCTCCTGGCGGACCTAGCCACACTACCTCGACCATGGCAAGCAAGCGCCGCTTCGCCTTCCACCGGTTTGACCATAAATTATGTCCGCTTCCGGGCAACATCTCGTGATCCAGCCGCAAACGGACCCGAGCCGATATAGCGTCGGAATGCATCCGGTCCAGCCCCGACGAAAAAATCAGCGGCGGTGCCGGTCGCAGCAACCGTGCCACCATCCAGGAAAACCATTTTGTGGCCGATACGGCGCGCATCGTCCGGCTGGTGCGTCACGAACAGCACCGTCATGCGCTGCTCTGAATGGACATCGGCCACCAGGTCGAGCATGTCGTCGCGCAGTGCCGGTCCGAGCGAAGCGAACGGCTCGTCGAGCAACAGCACCGGCCGGTCACGCACCAGGACCCGGGCGAGTGCGACGCGCTGGCGCTCGCCGCCGGAGAGTTCGCGCGGCAGCCGGCTTTCCTTGCCGGCAAGGCCGACGCGCTTCAGCGCTGCGGCGATTGCGGCGCGATCAGCCTCGCTCAGTCTGAGCGAAGGCGAGCGGCCGAGCCCGACGTTCTGCTCGACGGAAAGATGGGCAAACAGGTTGTTTTCCTGGAACACCATCGATACCGGCCGCGCTGAGGGCGGCGCATTGCTGACATGGGCGCCGCCGATCAGCACCCGGCCCGACCGCGGCGCCTCGAAACCGGCCACCAGATTGAGCAGCGTCGACTTTCCCGAACCGCTCGGCCCCATGATGGCGGTGATCTCCGAGGCCGGGAAATCGACGTCGAATGTAAGCGGCGTTTCGCCATAGCTGAACGAGACATTGTCGAGCCGCACCGCCGCGCCTTTTTCCACCGAAATGGACCGTTCCGGGCTGATCGGCATCATGATTTCTCCCTCCTTCCCAGCCAGTCCGCGGTCAGCACCAGCGCCAGGCAGACAAGGCCGAGCAGCAGCGCCAGCCCGGCCGCATCCTCGGTGCGGTAACTGCCCATGCGCGCCAGCAGCAGATAGGGCAAAGTCTGCACGGAATCGCTGCCGAACAGCGCAATGACGCCGAGATCGCCGAGCGACAGCGCCATAGCGAAGGCGAAGCCGGTGGCGAGCGGCCGTCGCAGCGACGGCCAGTCGACCAGCCGCAACCGGTTCCAGCCCGAGATGCCAAGCTGTGCACAGAGCCGTTCGTGGCGTTCGCTCGCCGCGTCATAGGCAGGGCGGATGGCGCGGATGGCGAAGGGCATCGCCATCACCGCATTGACCGCCACCACCATGACGGGGGCGATCGCAAAGACATCGCTGACGATGCGCAGGAGCAGGAACCAGCCGGCGCCGATGACGATGGGCGGCACCACGAGGACGAACCCCGCACCGGTATCGGCCAGATGTTCGAGCAGTGTCCGCCGGCCTGTCCGCCGGGTGAGCGCCAGCGCCCGGCGCGCCATGACCAGCGACAGCGATAACGCCAGAGAGAGCAACGCCGACAGGAGGGCGAGCACGGCACTGGTCGCCGTCGCTTGCCGCACCACGTTCTCGCCGGCCAGCCGGCCGAGATCGGCGCCAAGCCCGGCCGCCAGCGTGGCCGCCATCGGCCCGGCGACAAACAGCACCGCCAGCCCGATCACCAGCGCGTTCAGCACGGTCTCGGCCGCACCGGCTGAAAAATACCGGCGCGGCGCCACCT
Source organism: Mesorhizobium sp. WSM4836 (assembly GCF_055811815.1). NCBI lineage: Bacteria > Pseudomonadati > Pseudomonadota > Alphaproteobacteria > Hyphomicrobiales > Phyllobacteriaceae > Mesorhizobium > Mesorhizobium sp. WSM4836. The sequence goes on along the minus strand of NZ_JBVVQF010000037.1, from coordinate 18,242 downwards.
GCAGATTGGCGTCGCCGGTCGTGTTGGCGCCAAGCCGCGTCAGTGCCAGCACGACCACGAAGGTCAGGGCAATCTGCAACAAGGTCAGCGTCACCGCCCGCGCCGGGTCGAAGTCGAAACGCAGCGCCTGGTAGATGGCAACCTCCAGCGTCGTCGCGCTGGGTCCGCCGCCGAGCGTAAGCACGATGGTGAAGGAAGTGATGCACAGCATGAAAACAAGCCCGGCGATGCCCGGCAGGGCCGCGCGCAGCGGCGGCCACTCGATCAGCCGGAAGGCCGGCGCAGCACCCATGCCGAGCTGACTCGCCAGCCGCCATTGGTCGGCCGGCACGGTCTGCAATGCTTCCAGGAACAGCCGCGTTGCCAGCGGCAGGTTGAAAAAGACATGGGCGACGAGGATGCCCGACAGGCCGTAGATGCCGGGCCAGTTCTGACCGCCAAGCGTGCTGAGCATGCCGGCAAAATAGCCGGCGCGGCCATAGAGTGCCAGGACACCGAGTGCGGCAACAATGGCCGGCAGCGCCAGGGGCAGCGCGAAAAGCTGCAGGATGAAGCCTCGCCCGAAAAACTGTGGATGCCGCGACAGGGCACGCGCGACGAACAGCGCCGGCGCGACGGAGAGCAGGGTAGAAAGTACCGCCTGCCAGAGCGTGAAACGGGCGACGCGCAAGAGATAGGAATCGAAAGCGGAGGCGGCGCCGGAAGGGTCGCGTGCGGCTTCGATGGCCAGCCCGGCGAATGCCCCGCCGATCAGCAGCGCGATGGCGGCGAGCGCGACAATGCCGGCGACGACGCGGGAGTCGGGTGATGACGCGCGTTGCACGCTAGACCGCCAGATTCGAGATTCTTAGCGAGGACAGCGTTTCTTCGCGCCCCCCTCTGTCCTGCCCTGTTCGCCAAAGGTTGGCATCTCCCCCACGAGGGGGGAAATTGGTGGTCATTTCGGCCTTAGCCAATCTCCAACGTTGCAGGACTGAGCGAAACGCCGAAGCTGCCAATCTCCCCCCTCGTGGGGGAGATGACCGGGAGGACAAAGGGGGGCGCCGTAGAGCAACCATCTTCGATCAGTCGGCCAATCCTACTTGCTCATCGCCGCAAGCCACTCATCGACCCAGGCCTTACGATTGGCCGCGACCTCTTCCGGACTGAACAGCAACGTCTTGGTCGGCTTGACTAGCTTGTCAAACGCCGGATTGAGCGGCTTGTCGGTTTTGCCGGCCGGGAACATCCAGTTGGTTTCGGGAATGACGTCCTGGAATTTCGGCCCGGTCATGAAGGCGACGAACTTTTCCGCCAGCGGGTTCTTCGCACCCTTGGTGGTGATCCCCGCAACCTCGATCTGCAGATATTCGCCTTCCTCGAAGGACGTTGCCTGGTAGCGCTCGGTATTTTCGGCGACCATGTGGTAGGCCGGCGAGGTGGTATACGACAGCACCATCGGCGCTTCGCCCTTGGTGAACAAGCCGTAGGCCTCGCTCCAGCCCGGCGTCACCGTCAGCACCTTCGGCTTGAGCTTGGCCCAGGCTTCCGGCGCCTTGTCGCCATAGACCGACTTGACCCACAACAGCAGGCCAAGGCCCGGCGTCGAGGTGCGCGGATCCTGGATGACGATCTTGTCGCCGGCATCGCCCTCGACCAATTCCCTGAGGCTCTTCGGCGGGCTCTTCAGTTTTTCGGTATCGTAGACGACGGCGAAATAGCCATAGTCGAACGGCACGAAAATATCGTCGCTCCAGCCGCCTGGCACGCTCACGTCAGACACGGCGCCGTGCGGCGAAAACAGGCCGGTTGCCTTGGCCTCCGCCGTCAAATTGGTATCGAGGCCAAGCACGATATCGGCCTTGGTCGCAGCGCCTTCCAGCTTCACACGGTTGAGCAGCGCAACCCCGTCGGCGACCGAGACGAATTCGACGACGCATCCGCATTCGGCCTCGAAGGCCTTCTTCACTGCCGGCCCCGGACCCCAATCGGCAGTGAAGCTTTCATAAGTATAGACGGTCAGCCTGTCCTGCGCCGATGCCTGCCCGGGCAGGGCGAGCGCGGATGCCGCAAGCAGGACAGTCGAGACAAGAGAGTGGAAAAAACTGCGCATCGGCGCCTCCTTCGTTCGCGTTGAAAGGAATTGAGGCGTCGGGCTGTCCGAAACGTCTAATCCCTCCGCCGGTACAAACCGGATCAGGTTCAGCGGGTTGGCGGTCTTGCCTCTCAGCCGGTCCGCGAAAATCGCGTCCGGCACCCCGTTAGAGCGTTGCGACACATAGGCCCGGCCGAACTGCTGCGCAAGCGGAAGTTTGCCGGGCATCCAAAGCCCAGCCTGCCGTTTGATCTTCCGTTTGTGGGGCAGGGCTGGTAAGGGCCACGAGATATGAGCACATTCACCATCCTGCTTGGCGGCGATCTCATCCGCACGCCGTTGCTCGACCGCCAAGTCGAAGGCTCGCGCGTCATCGCTGCCGATGCCGGCATCGGCCATGCTCGTATGCTGGGCCTGAGGCCGGAACTCTGGGTCGGCGATTTCGATTCGGTGCCTGCCGAGTTGCCGGAGGACCTGGCCGCCGTGCCACGGCAGGTGTTTCCCGCCGAAAAAGACAAGACCGACGGTGAACTCGCTATCGCCGCCGCGCTCGAGCGTGGTGCGACCAGCCTTGTGCTCGCAGGCGCCTTCGGCGGCAAACGCACCGACCACATCTTCCTGCATCTGGCGTTGAGCGTCCGGCTGGCGGAAAGCGGGACGGAAGTGCTTTTGACCAGCGGCGCACAGGAAGGCGTCCCCTTGCTGCCCGGCAAGGCGGGCTTCGACTATGCCGACGGTACACTGTTTTCGGTGCTCGGCTTCTCCGACCTCGCCGGCCTGAGCGTCACCGGCGCCAAATGGCCGCTCGACAATGTCGAGGTTGTGTTCGGCTCGTCGCTGACCATTTCCAACGAGGTCAGGGGCCGGCTGGAAATCGCGCTGGCCAGCGGCCGCGCGCTGCTGCTCGCGCATCCTTTTCCCCTACCTGAAAGCTGATATGGCGCCGCCACTTCTAAATCTCGACGGGATTAAGCTGACCTTCGGCGGCACGCCGCTGCTCGACGGTGCCGCCTTGACGGCCTCGGCTGGCGACAAGATCGCCCTGGTCGGCCGCAACGGCTCGGGCAAATCGACCCTCCTCAAGATTGCCGCCGGGCTGATCGAACCGCAGGACTGCGAAGTCTTCCGCCAGCCTTCGGCGACGGTGCGCTACTTGCCGCAAATGCCCGACATGGAAGATTTTGCGACCGTCCGCGCCTATGTCGAGGCGGGGCTCGGGCCTGCCGACGATCCCTACCGCGCCACCTATCTGATGGAGCATCTCGGCCTGACCGGCGAGGAACGGCCGAACGACCTCTCCGGCGGTGAGGCGAGGCGCGCCGCGCTCGCCCGCGTCATGGCGCCCGAGCCCGACATTCTCCTCCTCGATGAGCCGACCAATCATCTCGACCTCTCGGTTATCGAATGGCTGGAGGAGGAGCTTGCCCGCACCTCCTCGGCACTGGTCGTCATCTCGCATGACCGCCGTTTTCTCGAGCGCGTGTCGCGCGCTACAATCTGGCTCGACCGCGGCCAGACCCGCCGTCTCGACAAGGGCTTTGCCTATTTCGAGGAATGGCGCGACGCCGTGCTGGAGGAGGAAGAGCGCGAGCAGCACAAGCTCGGCCGCCAGATCGTGCGCGAGGAGCACTGGCTGCGCTACGGCGTGACGGCGCGGCGCAAGCGCAACATGCGCCGGCTCGGCGAGTTGCAAACCATGCGCCAGCGTTTTCGTGGTCATCGCGGCGCCGAGGGTACGGCGACGATGACAGCCAGCGACGCCGCCGAATCCGGCAAGCTGGTGATCGAAGCCAGGAACATCGAGAAGAGCTTTGGCGATCTGACCGTGGTCAAGGGATTTTCGATCCGCATCCAGCGCGGCGATCGCGTCGGCCTGGTCGGGCCGAACGGCGCCGGCAAGACGACGCTTTTGAAGATGCTGACCGGCGAACTGAAGCCGGACGCGGGCACGGTGCGGCTCGGCACCAATCTGGAGATCGCCACGCTCGACCAGAAGCGCGAGGCCGTCGACCCGCAGGAGACCTTGGCGCAGTATCTCACCGACGGGCGCGGCGAGAACCTCGTCATCAATGGCGAACAGCGGCATGTCGTCTCCTACATGAAGGACTTCCTGTTCAAGCCGGAACAGGCGCGCACGCCGGTGCGCGAGCTTTCGGGCGGCGAGCGGGCACGGCTGATCCTCGCACGCGTCTTGGCGCGGCCGGCAAACCTGCTTGTGCTCGACGAGCCGACCAACGACCTCGACATGGAGACGCTGGAATTGCTGCAGGAACTGGTCGCCGGTTTTGCCGGCACGGTGATCCTGGTCAGCCACGATCGCGATTTCCTCGACCGCACCGTGACCAGCATCATCGCGCCGGATGGCGACGGCCGCTGGGTCGAATACGCCGGCGGCTATTCCGACATGCTGGCGCAGCGCGGCGGCACCAGGCTGGACGACCGCAAGGCGCGGCCGAAGGCAGAGACCAGCGAAGCGACCGCGGCAAGCAGGAGCGAAGCGGCCGCTCCCAAGGGCCCGGCCAGAAAACTGTCCTTTAAGCAGAAATTCGCGCTGGAAAACTTACCCAAAAAGATCGAGGCGGTGTCGTCCTCGATCTCGCGGCTGGAGAACAACATCGCCGATCCGGCCTATTACGAGCGCGACCCGGCCTCGTTCCAGAAGACGATTGCCGCGCTCGACAAGGAGCGCGTCACACTGGCAGCGCTCGAGGAGGAATGGCTGGAACTCGAGATGCTGCGCGAGGAGATGGAGGGGTAATTCGCGAGCTCAAACACCTTGTCATTGCGACTGGACAGGTGTGCGCATATATTATGCGCATGCTGTGGAGGTGATCATGCGCAAGATAGCTGTGAATGCAGTTCGTCAGCCGGCAAATCTGTCGATCGACTCAAAGCTCATGAAGGAAGCCAAGGGGCTCGATGTGAATGTCTCGCGCGCCGCTGAAGCCGGCATCGCAGAGGCAGTGGCCGCCGAAAAGACGCGGCTGTGGAAGCTTGAGAACCGCGCGACGATAGATGCGTGGAACGAATACGTCGAAAAACATGGTATTCCGCTGGTAGAACATCGCCAATTCTGATGGCGCGCTACGACGTCTTCGCGGGTGGCATTGAAGGCGGCTATCTCCTCGACGTCCAGGCCGATCTGCTCGACCATTTCAAGACCCGGGTGGTCGTCCCGCTACTGCCGGCTGCGATGGCGCCATCACCAATGCGAAAGCTCCATCCCGTTTTCGAGATCAATGGTCGGAAACTGGTCATGGCCACCCATTTGATCGCCACGGTTGCGGCGACGGAACTGGGCGAGAGCCGACTGAATCTGACGAGGCATCACGACGACATCGTGAGCGCACTCGACATGCTGTTCCAAGGCTTCTGAGCCAAAGAGGGCGTTGGGCTGGTGAGCCGACCTCACCCCGCCGTCTTTGTCTGCCAGGCCTTCAGCACCTCGTCGAACACCTTCTCGCCGGGAATTCCCTTTTCCATGGTGAGCAGCGCCCGCCGCCCGGTCTTGTAAACGACCGGCACGTCGATCCAGTCCTGGCCCCTGAGCAAGGTCAGATTGGCGTCTTCATCCGCCTTGGTGTCGTTGAGCGCAACCAGGAAGAAACCGTCGGCGATCTTGGCAGGGATCCCGATCAGCGGGCTGCCGGCATCCTGCTCGGAGCCCTTCATGGCGACGCGCAGGATGTTGTCGACGCCGCCGCCCTCGAAGCCCTCAGGCGTCAGGAAGATCATCTCGATGATATGGCTGGCCGGCAGCGTCTGGTCGGTATTGCGACGGATCGTCATGCGCAACTGGATATCCTTGCCAGGAATGGTCGCTTCGGCGCGGATTGCCGGCTCGGGCGGCAGGTCGCCGCCGGGCGATTCTTGCACCAGCGACCAGACGATGTTGCCAGGCTCGGCCGAGCCTTGAGCGGTGCTGGTGCGCTCCTCGTAGAAGATCGCCTTCTGGCCGACGGCCAATGCGGCTTGCGGCGGAACTGCCGTCGGTGCCGCTGCCGTCGCGGGCGGCGGGGCCGCCGCTGTCGGGGGCGCCGCAGCATTGGGCGGTGCCGCCTCACCGCTGGCGGGCGGCGTTGCGGGAGTTGGCGCAGCGGGGCCATCGACCGCTGGAGCATTGGCCGTGGCTTGCGCATTGGCAGGTGCGGCCGGTGCCGACGCGGCGGGTGCCGGGGTGGTCGGTGCTTGTGCGGCCGACGGCGGCGTGGTCAGTGCGGCGACGGATTCGCCTTCGCCGATGCCCGCCTGCCCGGCCGCGGGGCCGGGATCGACTTCGTGGCCCTCGGGCGTCAGGCGCTGCGTGAACTTCGCGCCTTCGCCGGCCTCCGTCGGCGGCGCGGCGGCCGGTACGGCCGCATCGGCCACCGGCTTGGCCGGGGCTGGTTTTACCAGCGGTTCGGTGGCGACGGCGTTGGTCTCGTCGAGGCCGAGCATGCTGCCGAACGCATCCTTGTTCAGCCATATGCCGTAGCCGCCACCGGCAATGACGAGCAAGGCCATGACGGCGGCGATCAGACCACCGTAGCTGCGCCTGCGCTCGGCGGGATGGAGCCGCTGGAACCTGTCCTCCGCGGGGCCGCCGTCGTTGGAAAAGTCATCGCCAGGAAAAAGGCCGTCTTGGCCCTCGGCCGTCGGAAGATCCATACTGGGCGGCGGCGGACCCGCGCGCTCCTGAGGAAGAGCGACGGGCTGCGGCTTTTGCCAGTTCGGCGCTGCCTTGGCGGGCGTGGGCTCCCATGCTGGCCCAGCCTTTGCCGGCTCCGTTTTTGCCGGTTCGGTCTTTGCCGGCTGCCATGCCGGCTCCGTCTTTGCCGGCTGCCGGACATGGCTGGACTGGTTCTTGTTGCGGTCGATGGAGGAGAAGATGTCCTCCAGTTCCGCCAGCGGATCGGGTGGCGGCGCAGGCTTGGCATAGTCCCGCTCGACTTTGGCGATGGCGTCTTCCAGTGCACGCATCTGCCGGTCGACATCGGAAGGCGTCATCGTGGCCTTCTCTGCGAGTTGTTTCGCGATTGACGAACGGGCCCTGTCATAGACCCTGGCGCGCACTTCCGCCGACGGCTCACCGAGTTTATCGAGCGCCTTTTTCAGAATAGGAACAAAATCTACCATACGTCAGTCGACCTGCATTTGTTTCTGGGCCGGCCCCCGCAAATCAGCCGCAATGCCCGGAAAGGCTGAGAAACTAGTCTTGAAACGGATCGGTCACAAGTATCGTGTCGTCCCGTTCAGGGCTGGTGGAAAGGAGTGCGACCGGCGCGCCGATCAGCTCTTCGATGTAGCGAACGTACTTCACCGCCTGGGCCGGCAGGTCGTTCCAGCTGCGCGCGCCTGCGGTGGTGCCTTTCCAGCCCTCCAGCGTCTCGTAAACCGGTTCGACGCGGGCCTGCGCGCCCTGGCTGGCCGGCAGGTAATCGATCGCCTCGCCGTCGAGGCGGTAGCCGGTACAGACCTTGATCTCGTCCAGCCCATCGAGCACATCGAGCTTGGTCAGCGCAATGCCCTTGATGCCGTTGACGGCGACGGCTTGGCGGACCAGCACGGCATCGAACCAGCCGCAGCGCCGCTTGCGGCCGGTGACGACGCCGAATTCATGGCCGCGCGTGCCCAGGAACTCGCCGATCTCGTTCTTCTGTTCGGTTGGAAACGGGCCTTCGCCGACGCGCGTCGTATAGGCCTTGGTGATGCCGAGCACATAGCCGATGGCGCCCGGCCCCACACCTGACCCGGCGGCGGCCTGGCCGGCAACCGTATTGGACGAGGTGACGAACGGATAGGTGCCGTGGTCGATGTCGAGCAACGTGCCTTGCGCGCCCTCGAACAGGATGCGCTCGCCGGCGCGGCGTTTGTCGTCGAGGATTTTCCAGACGCGGTCCATATAGGGCAGGATCTCGTCGGCGACCGAGATCAGCTCGCTCATGATCGCCTCATGCGTGACCTCGGCATGGCCGAGCCCGCGGCGCAGCGCATTGTGATGCGTCAGCAGCCTGTCGACCTTCAAGGGCAGCGTTTCCAAATCCGCCAAATCCATCACCCTGACCGCGCGCCGGCCCACCTTGTCTTCGTAGGCGGGACCGATGCCGCGACGGGTCGTGCCGATCTTCGTTCCGGAATTGGAAGCGGCGTCCTCGCGGAATCCGTCCAGCTCCCGATGCAAGGACAGGATAAGCGCGGTATTTTCGGCTATTTTCAGGCGATCCCGCGTGACCTCGACCCCTTGCACCTTCAATTTCGCCACCTCCGCGACGAAAGCGTGCGGATCGAAGACGACGCCATTGCCGATGATGGACAGCTTGCCTTGCCGCACCACGCCGGACGGCAGCAGCGACAGCTTGTAGACCTTGCCGTCGACGACCAGCGTATGGCCGGCATTGTGGCCGCCCTGGAAGCGCACGACAACATCGGCGCGCTCCGACAGCCAGTCTACGATCTTGCCTTTGCCCTCATCGCCCCATTGCGAGCCGACGACCACCACATTGGCCATATTTCTTTTCCCTTGAGACGCCGCACGAGCAGCTTGAACAATTCGAAACGATAGGCCTCTATCGCATCGGCCCCCAAAATCGGAATCGATTTTCGGAAAAGCACGACGCGAGGATTAAAGCCTTCCGACGCGTACTTTGTAGCGTCCAATTGCACGCACGTCGCTCTATAGCGTCAAGACCCGGCGAGCGCGACCACTCTTTGCCGCCCAAAACGCTCCGAGGCACAACAATTTTCGCCTTTGACATCATTTACTTGGGCTGGCGGTCGCAATAGGCCCACACGACCGTCAAATTCCCTCTGCCTGGCCGGAATGTCGCGATGCATCGAGCCGCCTATCTGTTCCTGCTGTTCACCACCTTGCTTTGGGGCGGCAACTCCGTGGCGGGAAAGCTGGCGGTCGGCCATATCTCGCCGATGACGCTGGTCTTCCTGCGTTGGCTGCTGGCGGTTCTGATCTTGCTGCCGATCGGCTGGCGAACGCTACGCCAGGACTGGCCGGTGGTGCGCAGGCACTGGTTGCTGCTTGGCGGGCTCGGCGCTTGCGGCTTCGCCTTCTTCAACACGATCTTCTACACGGCGCTCAACTACACCACGGCGATCAACGTCTCGATCGAGCAGGCAGCGATCCCGATCGTCATCATCATCGCCAATTTCGTACTGTTTCGCCTGCGGGTGAACCGGGTACAGATCGCTGGCGTCGTGCTGACCATCATCGGCGTCGCGGTGACGGCGAGCCATGGCGACCTGCGCCAGCTGCTCAAGCTGGATCTCAACTTCGGCGACGCGATCATGCTGGTCGCCGTGCTTTGCTACTCTTTCTATTCGGTGGGGTTGCGGCTGAAGCCGGTCATCCGCTGGCAGAGCCTGATGCTGGCGCTGTCGGTTGCCGCACTCATCACGTCGCTGCCTTTCTTCCTGTGGGAGATTGCCGCCGGCAAGGTCATCGTCCCCGATACCCGCGGCTGGGCTGTCGCGTTCTATACCGCCATCGGTGCTTCGGTCATCTCGCAGATCTTGTATATCAGGGGCAACGAGCTGATCGGCGCCAACCGGGCCGGCCTGTTCATCAATATGGTGCCGATCTTCGGTACGCTGCTGTCGGTGCTGATTGTCGGTGAGACATTCCAGCTTTATCAGGCGCTGGCTCTCGTGCTGGTGCTCGGTGGCATCAGCCTCGCCGAATACAGCGGGCGGAAGATGGCGGCATCCGCTGCTGAATGAAGTCGCTTGCCGCGACGTTTCACTGCGGATCTATCACGACCGCGGAAGCGCCCCGCGTGCTGCTGCACACGGGGCGACCGAATTTCAGGCTATCCCCACGTCGAAATGCAGCCGCTTGGCGGAATCGATCGACTTGTGCGAGCGCACCTGCGCCAGCACGTTTTCCGGGAACGGCGCATCGAGATAGAGCAGCGCGATGGCATCGCCGCCCGGCCGGTTGCGGCCGAGCTGGAAATTGGCGATGTTGACGCCGTTCTCGCCGCACACCGTGCCGAGCAGGCCGATGATGCCGGGCGCGTCGGCATTGGTCGTGTAAAGCATGTGCTGGCCGACCTCGGCGTCGAGATTGATGCCCTTGATCTGGATGAAGCGCGGCTTGCCGTCCGAAAAACAGGTGCCGGCGATCGAGCGCGTCCTGTGCTCGGTCTTGACCGTCAGTTTGATATAGCCGTCGAACACGCCCGACTTGTCGCGCTTGACCTCGGCGACGATGATGCCGCGCTCCTTCACCATGATCGGCGCCGATACCATGTTGACGTCGGCGACCTGCGGCCGAATCAGCCCTGCAAGGGTGGCGCTGATCAGCGCCCGCGTGTTCATCGTCGCCGTCGAGCCGTCGAACAGTATCTCGACCTCCTTGATCGGATCCTCGGTGACCTGTCCGACAAAGGCGCCGAGCACTTCGGCGAGCTTGACGAAAGGTTTCAGCCGCGGCGCTTCCTCGGCGGTGATCGACGGCATGTTGATGGCGTTGGAAACGGCGCCCTTGATCAGATAGTCCGACATCTGCTCGGCGACCTGCAGCGCGACGTTCTCCTGCGCCTCCATCGTCGAGGCCCCCAGATGCGGCGTCGCCACTACATTCTCCATGCCGAAAAGCGCGTTGTTCTCCGCCGGTTCGACCTCGAACACGTCGATGCCGGCGCCGGCGACCTTGCCGCTCTTCAGCGCCGCGATCAGGTCGGCCTCGACGATCAGCCCGCCACGGGCGCAGTTGATGATACGCACGCCGGTCTTCATCTTGGCGATCGCCGCGGCGTCGATGATGTTGCGCGTCTTGTCCGTCAGCGGCGTGTGCAAGGTGATGAAATCGGCGCGGCCGAACAGCTCGTCCAACTCGACCTTCTCGACACCGAGCTCCTCGGCGCGGCTGTCCGACAGGAACGGGTCGAAGGCGACTACGTGCATCTTCAGGCCGACGCCACGCGTGGCGACGATCGAGCCGATATTGCCGCAGCCGATGATGCCGAGCGTCTTGCCGGTGATCTCGACGCCCATGAAGCGGTTCTTTTCCCATTTGCCGGCATGAGTCGAGGCGTTGGCCTCCGGTATCTGGCGGGCCAGCGCGAAGATCATGGCGATTGCATGCTCGGCGGTGGTGATCGAATTGCCGAAGGGCGTATTCATCACGATGATGCCCTTGCGGCTCGCCGCCGGGATATCGACATTGTCGACGCCGATGCCGGCGCGGCCCACGACCTTCAGCCTGGTCGCGGCGTTGATCAGCTTTTCCGTGACCTTTGTCGCCGAGCGGATGGCCAGCCCATCATACTGGTCGATCACTTCGAGCAGTTTTTCCTTGTCCTTGCCGAGATCCGGCAAATAGTCGACCTCGATGCCGCGATCCCTGAAGATCTGCACGGCGGTGGTGGAAAGTTTGTCTGAGACGAGAACGCGGGGCATTGGCGTGATCCTTTGCGATTGGCGTCCCTCCCCCTTGAGGGAGGGTCGGCGCGAAGCGCCGGGTGGGTCGGTACGGCCGGACGCGGCCTAATCTTCTTAAGAGGGTGTCGAGTCAGGTGGAGAGGACCCCCACCCGGCCCTTCGGGCCACCCCCCCCTCGAGGGGGAGGGATCAGGCCGCCGCCTTGAGCGACGCCTTTTGCGCGGCAAAGGCCCAGTCGAGCCAGGGCAGCAGCGCTTCGAGATCGGAGGTCTCGACTGTCCCGCCGCACCAGATGCGCAGGCCGGGCGGTGCATCGCGGTAGGCGCCGATGTCATAGGCGACGCCTTCCTTGTCGAGCGCCGAGACGATTGCCTTGGCGAACGCAGCCTGTCCGTCGGCGTCGAGTGCAGCGACTTGCCGGTCGGTGAAGGAAAGGCAGACCGAGGTATTCGAGCGCGTCGCCGGGTCCACCGCAAGATGGCCGAGCCAGGAAGATTTCCGGACAAAGCGATCGAGGACTGCGGCATTGGCATCCGCTCTGGCGACCAGCGCGTCGAGGCCGCCGATCGACTTCGCCCAACGCAGCGCGTCGAGATAGTCCTCGACGCACAGCATCGACGGCGTGTTGATGGTCTCCCCCTTGAAGATGCCTTCGATCAGCTTGCCGCCCGAAGTGAGGCGGAAGATCTTCGGCAGTGGCCAGGCCGGCTTGTAGCTTTCCAGCCGTTCGACGGCGCGCGGGCTGAGGATCAACATGCCGTGCGCGCCCTCACCCCCGAGCACCTTCTGCCAGGAAAAGGTGACGACGTCGAGTTTCTGAAAATCGAGCTTTTGCGCAAAGGCGGCCGAAGTGGCGTCGCAAATGGTCAGGCCCATGCGGGTGGCCGGGATGAAATCGCCGTTCGGCACGCGCACGCCCGACGTCGTGCCGTTCCAGGTGAAGACCACGTCGCGGTCGAAGTCTATTTTGGTCAGGTCGGGCAGTGCGCCGTAGTCGGCCTCCAACCTGCGCACGTCGGCGAGCCTCAGCTGCTTGACCACATCGGTGACCCAGCCGGAGCCGAAGCTCTCCCAGGCGACCATGTCGACGCCGCGTTCGCCGAGCAGCGACCACAGCGCCATTTCGACCGCGCCGGTATCCGAGGCCGGCACGATGCCGATGCGATAGTCTGCCGGAACCTGGAGGACTTCCCGCGTCAGCTCGATCGCTTGTTCGAGCTTGGTCTTGCCGATCTTGGCACGGTGCGAGCGCCCGAGCGCGGCATTTTTGAGCGCCTCGACCGACCAGCCGGGACGTTTTGCACAGGGACCTGAGGAAAAATTGGGATTTGCCGGACGGAATCCGGGCTTCGTCTGCGTCGTCATCGTGGTCTATCCTTCCAGATAGTGGCCCCTCGTTGGGGAGGGGTGGCCCACGGACGGCGATATGCGTTCAGCCTTTCGGCGTCAAGGAGAAAGTTTTTGTCGCTGTCGGGATATTGCCGGCGGCGAAACGCAAACGGCGTGCACACGACCCGCCATTGTTAACGTCTCGGCTCGATCGAGCTTACCAGAGATCGTAGCGTAGTCCGACTTTGACTTGATGATTGTCGATTCCTTTGCGGATCGGAAAAGAAGTCAGGCTCTCGGCAGTCACATATTCGGCGTCTGGCGCGGAAAAATACTGATAGCCCAGATCGACTGAGACGTTCTTGGACACCTGGTAGGCAAAGCCGGCATTCAGCGTGTAGGCGAAGGAGTATTGGGTCTTGTTGTCACGCAGGACGAAATCGTCGGTGGGGTCGGCATTGTCGGTGAAGTAGCTCGCCGAGAGGCGACGCTTGCTCTGGACGACACCGATACCAGCGCCGAGATACGGCGTGATTCCGACATAGGTGCCAAGATCGACATAGCCATTGAGTATGCCCGAGAAAGCATAGTTCTTCAGGGATGCTGATGCCACTGTCGCCGTTGCCGGTAGCACCACGATCCCTGTATCGTCGTAGCCGATGTCGATCTTGTTGCCGGGCAGATAGCCGACATTGAGATCGGCGCGCAGATAGTCGTTGAAATGGTAGCCGAAGCCGATGCTGGCGAAGATGGGATCTTCCCTTTCGTCGAAGCTCGCCGGCGTGAAGGCGAAATCCTCATCTTTGAAGCTCTTCTGCACCAGATAGGAGACATCGCCGCGCAGATACCATCCCGAGCCGACCTCGACCGGCACATAATCCGGCGCCTGGTCGACATAGACCGGCGGCTCGTAATCGGCGCCAAGCGCCGGCGTCAGCGGAATCACGACGAGTGCTGCAAGCGCCAGTGCTACAGGCGATTTGGATGTCATGGCCTCGGCTCCCCAACTTGGCGCATTCGCGATCGCGCGCCGTTTCAGAGAGCATTGTTAACCATAGTGGTTAAGTGCGGGTTAAGGATAACAAGGCGTTAGCAATTGATTTGATCCGTTTCGCTCCTCGAGCTGGACGGTGCTACAGAGCAACGCAGCATCTTAGGCAGCCAAACGAAACCGCCCGGCATCAGCCGGGCGGTCGACAAATTCCTCGATTTCGAAGCGACTACTTCGTGTAGACAGGCTCGGGTTCCGGAACATAGGGCTCCGGCGGGGCGCAGTCCGACCTGCCGAACTGGTAGCGCAGGCCGCCGCGCACCTCGTGCACGTTGATGCCGCGGTCATAGCCTGGGCCGACATTGCTATCTGAAGCGTAGTCGAACATCTTGCCGCCATTGATGTGGCTGAAGCGGTAGCCGACATCAAGCTTGACCCGGTCGGTCAGGCAGTAGGAGGCGCCCGCCATGGCAGCATAGGCAAAACGCCAGCCTTTGCCGCCACGATGCTCGAACTCGCCGTCATTGTCGCTGTTGTGCAGCGTGTCCCACTTCATCCAGGCGCCGCCGATGCCCGCGCCGAGATAGGGCGTGATGCCGTGCCAGGTGCCGATATCGACATAGGCGTTCGCCAGAAGCAGCAGCGCCGTATAGGACGAGGTATCGGTCGACACGCAGGGCGTATTGGGAGCCGGGTTGTTGCAGAAGCCGCTGGTCGAGCCACGGAACTTGGACTTGCTCATCCAGTCCGCAGTCAGGTCGGTACGAAAATACTGGTTGACCTGGTAGCCGACGCCGACACCGGCTGAAAACGCGCTCTTCAATTTGCCGCTGTCGAAACTGCCGGGAAACTGGGGCGGTACTGCATTATATGTGGTGTAGTCGCCACCGCGAAACTTCGACCAGTGATAGTCGATGTCGCCGCGGATGTACCAGCCGCCATACTCGGCCGGCGGCTCATAGGCGATCGGCGGCGGCGCCTCCTCGACCACTGGCGGCTCGACGAAATCGGCGGCGAATGCCGGTCCGGCGCCGGCAAATAGCGCGGCCAGGAGAGCCATTCTTGCTGCGTTGAACATGCTTATCACCCCTGAGAACCCTCGAACGGCGAACGCGCCCGAAAAATGTGATTGACCTCAGTTATGGATAATCAATCGGAAAGGTTAAAAGGCGTTTAACCGTATCGATTAACCACGAATCTCTAAGCTTTGAGGAATTTTGGCGACGTTGCTGTAGACGCGCTGACCGCGAGCCAACAAAAAGCCCGCTGGCGAGGCGGGCTTCTTACCGAATGTCGCAGGGAGATCAGGCGGCGCTGCGCGTTTCCGAAATGACCTCGACGATGTCGTTGACCACGGACTCGACAAGCTGCGGGTCGTCGCCCTCCGCCATGACGCGGATGAGCGGCTCCGTGCCGGATGGCCGGATGACTAGGCGCCCGGCCTTGCCGAGGCGATTGCGCGCATCTTCGATCGCCGCCTTGACCGGCGCCTCCTCCAGCGGCTTGCCGCCGGCAATATGCACATTCTTCAAAAGCTGCGGCACAGGCTCGAATTTCTTGGACAGTTCGCTGACAGGCCGGTTCTGCCGCTTGATGCAGGCGAGCACCTGGAGCGCCGAGACGAGGCCGTCGCCGGTGGTCGAGAAATCGGACAGCACGATGTGGCCCGACTGTTCGCCGCCGACATTGAGCCCATGGGCACGCATGTGCTCGACGACATAGCGGTCGCCGACCTTGGTGCGATGCAACTGCAGGTTCATGTCGCCGAGGAAGCGTTCGAGGCCGAGATTGGACATCACCGTCGAGACGACGCCGCCACCGGCCAGCCGTCCGCTCTGGTGCCAGGACTCGGCGATCAGCGCCATGATCTGGTCGCCATCGACGATCGCGCCGTTCTCGTCGACGATGACGACGCGGTCGGCATCGCCGTCGAGCGCAATGCCGATATCGGCGCGCACTTCGTGCACCTTCTTTTGCAGGCCGGCCGGATGGGTCGAGCCGCATTCCTTGTTGATGTTGAAGCCGTTGGGCTCGACATTGATGGCAACGACCTCGGCGCCGAGTTCCCACAGCGCGTCGGGCGCCACCTTGTAGGCGGCGCCATTGGCGCAATCGACGACGATGCGCAGGCCCGACAGCGACATCGAGCGCGGCAGCGTACGCTTGGCGAATTCGATATAACGGTCATGCACGCCGTCGACGCGTTTGGCGCGGCCGAGCCCATCGGAATCGGCAAGCGCCAGTTCGATATCCTTGTCGAGCATCCCCTCGATACGCTCCTCGATCTCATCGGACAGCTTGTAGCCATCGGGACCGAACAGCTTGATACCGTTGTCGTAATAGGGATTGTGCGAGGCAGAGATCATCACGCCTATATCGGCGCGCAGCGAGCGCACCAGCATGGCAACAGCGGGCGTCGGAATCGGGCCGAGCAGGAAGACATCCATGCCGGCGGCGCACAGGCCGGATACCATGGCGTTCTCGATCATGTAGCCGGAAAGCCTGGTATCCTTGCCAAGCACGACGCGGTGACGGTGGCTGCCGCGCTGGAACGAGAGGCCGGCGGCCATGCCGACCCGCATGGCGACCTCCGCCGTCATTGGATACTTGTTGGCGCGCCCACGAATGCCGTCCGTACCGAAATAATGTCCTGCCATGTCCGCCAGCTTCCCGATGGTTCTTTCCGAGCATCTCATGCCATAAAATGGCCCGAGCCCCGTCATCACATTGTATGATTATGCGCGGCCAATCCTTAGAAAATTGTTGTTTTGTGTGTTTTGCGTCACGCTAGCGTGTCGATTTCCGAGCCGTTGTTGCGGCAGCAGCATCCGGAAACGTCAACTCAAACCTTATTGCGCATCGTGCTGCTCCAGACAGAGATGGGCTCAGGCCCGCCGCACCCGCCGATTTGACTGCCTGTCATGCGACGCAGTGTCCTCGCTGGGAACCAGCCATGTGCGCCGTGCAATGCACCTGTAAGAACTTGGCTGGGAGACAGTCCCGGCAACGAATTCATCACCTTAAAGAAAAAGAATGCACTTCTAAATTGTCTCTGCGCTACTTAGCATCTGGCGCAACCAGCCGTTGAGCGCTATTGCTGCACTGGGACATATCATGAACCCGCCATAGGGAGAAAACGCATGCTCATCCACCGACTTGCCACTTTGACGGCTCTTGCCGTCGCGACTTTGTTCCTGGCGGCGCCTGCCAATGCGCTGACCATGGCCGAGTGCAGCACCAAGTATAACGCGGCCAAGGATGCGGGAACGCTTGGCGGGCAGAACTGGAACCAGTTCCGCAAGGCCCAATGCGGCACCGATGCCACCGCCGCTACGACCGACACCGCCCCAGCCACGGCCAAGGCCACCGACACCACCAAGCCAGCCGCGGGCGACGATGCGGCTCCGGGCCTGACGGCGAAGGAGTGCAGCACCAAATACCAGGCGGCAAAGGCCGCCGGTACGCTGAACGGCATGAAGTGGAACGATTTCCGCAAGACCCAATGCGCCGACGGCGCCACTGCAGCAGCACAACCCTCCGCCACGACCAAAGCAGCGGCAGCCACCAGCGATGACGCAGCACCTGGGCTGACGGCCAAGGAATGCAGCACCAAATACCAGGCCGCCAAGGCTGCCGGCACGCTCAACGGCATGAAGTGGAACGATTTCCGCAAGAGTGAATGCGCCGCCGGCGCAACTGCAGCGGCACAGCCTGCCGCCGCACCTGCCAAGACGACGACGGCTGCGGCGACCGATACCGGCAAAGGCCTCGGCATGGCCGATTGCAGCGCTAAATATCAGGCTGCCAAGGCCGGCAACACGCTGAAGGGCATGAAGTGGAACGACTTCCGCAAGAGCCAGTGCGGCGCCGGCGCAGCCGACGACGACACCTTGCCGGCTCCCGATGCCAAGTACACCGGCGATCCTAAGCCGCCGACCATCACCGCCCCCCAAGGCGTGAAATTCCCGACGGCGATCTCCCCGAAATACGCCACCGAGACTCCGGCCAAGGGCCGCATGCATACCTGCCTCGAACTGTATTACGCCAACAAGGACGCCAACACGCTGGGCGGCCTCAGGTGGATCCAGAAAGGCGGCGGCTTCTACAGCCTCTGCAACGCCAAGCTGAAGAGCTGACCGGCGCCATCATCCGACGATAGGAGCCCGCGAGCCGCAAGGTTCGCGGGCTTTTTTGTTGGCCGACTCCAAGGCGGCCCTGCGTTGCAAGGTGGCATCATCGACGACACTGCTAATCTCCCCCCTCGTGGGGGAGATGCCCGGCAGGGCCGAGGGGGGCGCGAAAGGTCGCAAACGTTTGATTTGTTTTCTCTGATTAATGCATGTCGCGCAAAACTGTGCAGCGGTTTTGCGATAACGACATGCATAAAAGCAAGAATCTAAAGTATCCGTTTTGATCAAGGGGTTTTAGGGGCCCATTTTCGCTGCGCCTTGAGGAGAGCGTTTGCGAGGATGA